>JBALUZ010000048.1:0-17567 GCA_036963825.1 Brevundimonas sp. | reverse complement strand
CGATGGCGGCCACGCGGGGCCCCAGCTGCTCCAGGCTGGCGGGATCCTGATCCACATAGATGCCGCCCGCGCGGTCCACCGAGACGCTGATCGGCTCATTCTCCGCCGACACGGCGGAGGCGTCGGTGCGCGGCAGCTCCAGCGGCACGCCCACGGTCAGCAGGGGCGCCGAGATCATGAAGATGATCAGCAGCACCAGCATCACGTCCACCAGCGGGGTGACGTTGATTTCGCTCAAGGGGCGCTTCTTGGCGCGGCGGCGGCCCCGAACATGGCCGCCTGCGCCGGGACCGGAACCCAGGGCCATGGCTCAGCGCCCCCGGTTCAGGCTGAAGTCGGAGGACGGCGGCGGCGGCGGCGCGACGGGCGCCCCGCCCAGACGGCGGGCCACGGCGGCCTGCAGATCGTCGGCGAAGCTCTCCAGACGGCCGGTGAACTTGCCCGCGTCGATGGAGAACTTGTTGTAGGCCATGTAGGCCGGGATGGCGGCGGCCAGGCCGATGGCGGTGGCGAACAGGGCCTCGGCGATGGCCGGCGCCACGGTGGTCAGGTTGGTGTTGCCCGCCTCGGCGATGGCCCCGAAAGCGTTCATGATGCCCCAGACCGTGCCGAACAGGCCGATGAAGGGCGACGAGGTGGCCACCACCGACAGCACGCCCAGCCCGTCCTCAACCTTCTGGCTTTCACGGGCGATCACTGAATCCAGGCTGCGGTCGATGCGCGAGATGAGCATGGCCCCCTGATGATCGGTCAGGCTCTGGCCCCGGACGGCGCGCCACTCGGCCATGGCCAGCACCAGCATGCGCGGCAGGGGATGGGTGGGGTTCGGCCCCGCCTGGTTGGCCATGTCCTCAAGGGAGCGGCCGGAGCTCAGGTCGCTCTCGAAGGCGTTGGCCTGGCGGTTCAGGGCGACGAATTTGAACGCCTTGTCCAGGATCACGGCCCAGGACCAGAGGGAGGCGATGGCCAGGCCGATCATCACCGCCTTGACCACCCAGTCGGCGGCGAGGAACAGGGTGATCGGGTTCAGCATGGAGGCGGCGTGAGGAGCGGCGTCGACCATAGAGTTCAGTCCCTGGTGGGCGGAGGCGGAGAATCGTCCCGCGCCTTGCAAGCATCGGGCCTATCCATCCGGATGGCGTGACGATTTCAAGGCTTAAGGGTTAACGGGCTTGTGTGACGGGGTGAAAAACCGGGCGCGTCAGGGCTTCAGCCACGGGGTGACGGCGGCGACGAGGGTGGCGGGGGCGCGGCGGGGGCGGCCGGCCAGGTCGATGACCGCCGCCTCCACCTCGGCCCGGCACAGCACCTCGCCGGCGCGCGTGATGGTCTGGCGGATGGTCAGGCGGGGACCGCGCAGGCTGTCGTAGGTGGTGCGCACGACCAGGGCGTCGTCGATGCGGGCGGCCTTGAGGAACCGCAGGTCCATGCTGGTGATGACGAAGGCCAGCGGCGTCTCGCCCGCGAGCAGATCGGCGTGGCCCACGCCCGCCAGCCGCAGGAAGTCGGACCGCCCGCGCTCGAAATAGCGCACATAGTTGGCGTGATAGACGAGGCCGGTGAAATCCGTGTCCTCGTAATAGACGCGCACGGGCAGGACATGCTCGCGGCCCTCGAAGCGGCCGGCGGTGGGAAGGTCGGTCATGACCGACTGCCTAGCAGAAACCGCCTACTTCCCGAACAGCCCACCCTGCTCGGGCGGCCGCGGGGGCTCGGTCAGGCCCAGATGGGCGTAGGCGCGGGCGCAGGCCATGCGGCCGCGGGGGGTGCGCTGGATGAAGCCCTGCTGCAGCAGATAGGGCTCGATCACGTCCTCCACCGCGTCGCGGGCCTCGGCGATGGCGGCGGCGAGGGTGTCCATGCCCACGGGGCCGCCGCCGTAGTTCTCGATGAGGGCCTTGAGGAAACGGCGGTCCAGCGAATCCAGCCCGGCCTCGTCCACCTCCAGCCGCGCCAGGGCCCGGGCGGCGGCGAGGCGGTCGATGACCGCAGAGCCTTCCGCCTCGGCGAAGTCGCGCACCCGGCGCAGCAGGCGCCCCGCTACCCGGGGCGTGCCCCGCGAACGGCCGGCGATCTCCATGGCGCCCTCGTCGTCGATGGCCGCCCCCATCTTGCGGGCCGCGCCGGTGATGACCCGGACCAGCTCGGCCGGGGTGTAGAACTCCAGCCGCAGGGGAATGCCGAAACGGTCGCGCAGGGGCGTGGCCAGCAGGCCCGCGCGGGTGGTGGCCCCGACCAGGGTGAAGGGCGCCAGATCGATGCGCACGCTGCGCGCCGAGGGGCCCTCGCCGATGATCAGGTCCAGCACGTGATCCTCCATGGCGGGATAGAGGATCTCCTCCACCGCCGGATTCAGGCGGTGGATCTCGTCGATGAACAGGACGTCGCGGGGCTCAAGGTTGGTCAGGATCGCCGCCAGATCGCCGGCCTTGGCCAGGATGGGGCCCGAGGTGGCGCGGAAGCCGACGCCCAGCTCGCGGGCCACGATCTGGGCCAGGGTGGTCTTGCCCAGCCCCGGCGGGCCGAACAGCAGCACGTGGTCCAGGGACTCGGCCCGGCCGCGCGCGGCGTCGATGAAGACCTTCAGATTGCCCTTGGCCTGCTCCTGACCCACGAACTCGGACAGGGTCCGGGGCCGCAGGGCGCGGTCGTGGGTCTCGCCGGGGGCGGCGTCCCCCGAAATGATGCGGTCGTCGGTCACCGCCCCAGCTCCTGCAGGGCGGCGCGGATGACGGCGGAGAGGTCGGCGTCCTCGCCCAGCCGGATGATGGCGTGATCCACGGCGCGGCGGGCGTTGACCTCGGCCACGCCCAGACCCAGCAGGGCCGAGACGGCCTCGCCGGTGAGGGAGGGAACCGGGGCCGACGGGGCGCTGTGCACGCCGGGCGCGGAGGGGGCGAAGGTGGTGTCGCCCAGCGGCTTGCCCTTCAGCTCGGTGACGATGCGCAGGGCCAGTTTGGGGCCCACCCCGTTGGCGCGGGCCACCGCGGCCTTGTCCTCGCGCGCCACGGCGGCGGCCAGGTCGCCGGGGGGCAGCACGTCCAGCACCGCCAGCGCCGCCTTGGGCCCCACGCCCTGGATGGCCAGAAGGGTGGTGAAGGCGCGGCGCTCGTCCCGGGTCAGGAAGCCGTACAGGCGCGGGCCGTTCTCCTGACTCCACTGGGTCTCCACATGCAGGATGGCCTCGTCGCCGGGGGCCGGCAGGCGCTGCAGGGTGCGGGCGCCGCAGCTGGCCACATAGCCGACCCCGGCGCAGTCGATCAGGCAGTCGTGCTCGCCGGTCTCGACCAGGGTTCCGCGCAGACGCCCGATCATGCGGCCAGCGTCCGGACGCGGCGCAGGTGGGCGTGGGTGACGGCGACGGCCAGGGCGTCGGCGGCGTCGGCCTTCACATCGCCCGCGGTCGGCAGCAGGCGGCGGATCATGAAGGCGATCTGGGCCTTGTCGGCGTGGCCGGCGCCCACCACGGCCTTCTTGATCTGGTTGGGGGCGTATTCGGCCACCGGCAGGCCGCAGCGGGCCGGGGCCAGCATGACGGCGGCGCGGGCGTGACCCAGCTTCAGGGTGGAGGACGGGTTCATGTTGACGAACACCTCCTCGATGGCCGCCTCATGGCAGCGGTGCTCGGCGCACACGGCCCCGACGGCGTCCAGCAGATGCAGCAGGCGTTCGGAGAAAGGGGCGGTCTCGGGCGGCGCCACCACGCCGTGGGCCACCCACGACAGGCGCGCGCCCTCGCAGGCGATGACGCCCCATCCGGTGCGTCGCAGGCCGGGGTCCAGGCCGAGGACTCGAATCGCGCTGTTCGTCATTCGTTCCAGTCATGCCCCAAAGAGGGTTACCGGACAATGACCAGCGGGGATCAGTCGTCCGGTTCAGTCGTCTCTGGGATCGAGGCGGAAGCCGGTGACGCCCGGCACGGCGCCCAGCCGGTCGCCCAGCTCGGCGAGGTGGGCGTCGCCGGCGCGCAGCCGATACAGGCGGCGCACCTGATCGCCGTCGCGGGTGTAGCCGGTGCGCTTCAGGGCGCGGTCGTGCTCCGACAGGATGGCCTCCACCGGCCCGTCGGCGTCGGCGCCGGCGGCCCAGCAGACCTCGGCGTCCACCACCGTGTTCTGCGGCAGCCCCTTGGACACCACCCGCAGCACGATCAGGATGATGGCCGTCACCACCGTGGCCAGGGCGCCCAGGGTGAACATGCCGACCCCGAACAGGATGCCGATGGCCGAGGTGATCCACAGGGACGCCGCCGTGGTCAGGCCATGGATGGAGAAGCCGGTGCGGAAGATGACGCCGGCGCAGAGGAAGCCGATGCCCGTCAGGATGCCGTGGGCCATGCGGGTCGGGTCCATGACCAGATTGACGTCGCCGGTCAGGTCGAAGGTCCACTCCGCCTGGTGCACCGCCGCCAGCATCAAGAGGGCCGAGGACAGGCTGACCAGGATGTGGGTGCGGAAGCCGGCCGGGCGGCCGCGGTACTCCCGCTCGAACCCGATCATGGCCCCGGCGATCACGGCGCCGAGGATGGGCCCGGCGTATTGCATCAGGTCATCGAGCATGGAGGCTCAACGCCGGGGCAAGCGGAACGGTTCGCCCGCCCTGCCCCATCAGACGCGCAGGGCCTCGACGCCCGGCAGGGGCTTGCCCTCCATCCACTCCAGGAAGGCGCCGCCGGCGGTGGAGACGAAGGTCATGTCGTCCACCACCCCCGCGTGGTTCAGGGCCGAGACCGTGTCGCCCCCGCCCGCGACCGCGGTGATCTTTCCGGCCCTGGCCAGAGCGGCGGCGTGGCGCGCGGCCTCCACCGTGGCCCTGTCGAAGGGCGGCACCTCGAACACGCCCAGCGGGCCGTTCCAGATCAGGGTCTTCGACAGGTCCATGGCGCGCTTGAGCCGGGCCACGGTCTCGGGCCCGGCGTCCAGGATCAGGTCGTCGGCGGCGATGCGGTCAAGCGCGCGGACGCCGGACTCCACGCCCGGCTTGACCTCTTTCGCCACCACCACGTCCACAGGCAGCAGCAGCTCGCAGCCCTGACGGCGGGCTTCCTCGATGATCTCGCGGGCGGTGTCGGCCATGTCCTTTTCACAGAGGGAGCCGCCGATATCGGTCCCTTGCGCGAACAGGAAGGTGTTGGCCATGCCGCCGCCGATGGCCAGATGGTCCAGCTTCGCCACCAGATTCTTCAGCAGGTCCAGCTTGGACGAGACCTTGGCCCCGCCGACGATGCCCAGCACCGGCTTGACGGGCGTGCCCAGCGCCTTGTCCAGCGCCTCCAGTTCGCGCCGCATGGACTCCCCGGCGTAGGCGGGCAGCAGGCGCGCGAGGCCTTCGGTGGAGGCGTGGGCGCGGTGGGCGGCCGAGAAGGCGTCGTTGACGTAGATGTCGCCCAGCTTGGCCAGCTCGGCGGCGAAGGCGGGGTCGTTGGCTTCCTCGCCCGCGTGGAAGCGCACATTCTCCAGCAGGGCCACGCCGCCGGGGGCCAGGTCGTCCGCGATCACCGCGCGGGGCGCCTCGCCGATGCAGTCCTCGGCGAACCAGACCGGGGCGCTGAGCAGAAGCTCCAGCGGCTCCACCACAGGCTTCAGGCTCATCCCGGGGTTCGGCTGGCCCTTGGGCCGCCCGAAGTGGGCCATCAGCACCACCTTCGCCCCCAGATCCCGCAGGGCGTTGATGGTGGGCAGGGCGGCGCGCAGGCGGGTGTCGTCGCTGACCTTCCCGCCCTCCATGGGGACATTGAAGTCCACGCGCACAAGGGCGGTCTTGCCGGACAGATCGGTGAGGTCGGAGAGGGTGCGGAAGTTTGCGGTCATGGGGCTTCTATACGAAGACCGCCATTGCACCGGAAGAGCCAAAGGACTTCCCTTCTCCCACGAGGGGAGAAGGAAACCGCGCGCAAACCCTGTCCTCAGATCAGCTTGCTCATCGCCAGCGCCGTGTCGCTCATGCGCGTGGCGAAGCCCCATTCGTTGTCGTACCAGCTGAGGACGCGCACCAGCGAGCCGTCGATGACCTGGGTCTGCGGCAGGGCGGCGGTGGAGGACGCGGCGATGTGGTTCATGTCGCTGGAGACCACCGGGTCGGTGGTGGTGAACAGCACGCCCTTCATGGCGCCGTCGGCGGCGGCCTGAAGCGCCGTGTTGACCTCGTCCACCGAGGTCTGACGGCCGGCGACCACCTTCAGGTCCACGACAGAGACGTTGGGGGTCGGCACGCGGATGGACGAGCCGTCCAGCTTGCCCTTCAGCTCGGGCAGCACCAGACCCACGGCCTTGGCCGCGCCGGTAGAGGTGGGGATCATGGACAGGGCCGCCGCGCGGCCGCGGTACAGATCCTTGTGCATGGTGTCCAGGGTCGGCTGGTCGCCGGTGTAGGCGTGGATGGTGGTCATGTAGCCGCGCTCGATGCCCACCAGATCATGCAGCACCTTGGCGATGGGGGCCAGGCAGTTGGTGGTGCAGCTGGCGTTCGAGACGATGATGTCGTCGGCCGTCAGGCTGTCGTGGTTGACCCCGTAGACGATGGTCTTGTCCGCGCCGTCGCCGGGCGCCGAGATCAGGACGCGCTTCGCGCCGGCCTTCAGGTGGGCCGAGGCCTTTTCCTTCGACGTGAAGATGCCGGTGCACTCGAACGCGATGTCCACGTTCAGGTCCTTGTGCGGCAGGTTGGCCGGGTCGCGCTCGGCCGTGACCTTGATCCTGCCCAGACCCACGTCGATCCAGTCGTCGCCGGACTCCACCGGGCCGGGGAAGCGGCCGTGGACCGAGTCGTACTTCAGCAGATGGGCGTTGGTGGCCACCGGGCCCAGGTCGTTGATCGCCACCACCTCGATGTCGCGGCGCCCGTGCTCGACGATGGAGCGCAGGACCAGACGGCCGATGCGGCCGAAACCATTGATGGCGACGCGAACGGTCATGGGATTGAACCTCTCCTGAAGGGCCTGACGGCGATGTTTTTGCTTGGCGTCTTAGTGACGCCGCCGGGCCGCGGTTTCAAGGGCGGGGATGTTCACGTTGGGCAAGCGTGAGTGACGCCGCTCAGCCGAAGCGCATCTGGTGCAGGGCCACGGCGCTGGTGGCGGCCACGTTCAGGGAGTCGAAGCCGCCCGCCATGGGGATGCCCACGGTGCGGCAGCGGGCCATGACGGCGGGCGCCAGCCCCGGCCCCTCGGCGCCCAGGATCAGGGCCGCCCGGCCGCCGGGCCGCACGTCGGACAGGCGCTCGCCGCCGGAAGGGCTGAGCGCCAGCAGGGAGAAGCCCGCCGCCTCCAGCGCGTCCAGCATGACCGTCGGATCGAGGCCCGTCACGAAGGGCGTGCGCAGGGCGGCGCCCACCGAGACGCGGATGGCCTTGCGGTACAGCGGATCGCAGCACCGGGCGTCCAGCAGAAGGGCGTGGGCGCCGAAGGCCGCGGCGTTGCGGAAGATGCCGCCCATGTTGTCGTGATTGCCCACGCCGCAGACCGCGACCACCAGGGCGTCGTCGGGCGCGGCGTCGAGCACATCGGCGAGGCCGGGCTCGGGGGGCTTCTCGCCCAGCGCCAGGACGCCCCGGTGGATGGGAAACCCCGCGATGGCGTCCATCACCCCCTGCCCCGCCGCATAGACCGGCGCATCCAGGGCCTCGAGCACGGGCCGGAGGCTCTCGATCCGCTGTTCGGCGATCAGGGCCGAGACCGCGCGGCAGCGGGAGCGGGGCGAGGCCAGCACGTTCAGCACCACCGCCCCCTCCGCCACGAACAGGCCGCGGCGGCCGGTCAGGTCGCGCTCCCGGATCTGGCGGTAGTCCGCCACGCGCGGATCGTCGGGATCATCAATGGGGAGGGGCGTCATGGTTTACCCTGCATTAACCAAATCGCCCGAAGGAGGAAGCGTCTTCTCTTTCGGAGACACCCACCATCACCGAACTGCTTTCAGCCCGGCCTCACCGCCGGGTTTTTTTTGTGCACGGGGGGCCCGGCCGACGCCGTCTAGCACCGACGCCGACCGGGTCCGAGGCTAGCGTGTGACCGCCACGACAAGCGTCGCCGCCACCACGCCAAGGGTGGCGAAGAAGTGACGGTGGATGAAAAGCAGAACACGTCCGCCCATCGTGCGCTCGTCCAGACACTGGCGGCCTCATGCCGCCTCAAGCGGAACATGGCCTCGACCCCGGCGCGAAAAAGAGGCGCGCCGAACGCAAAAGCGTGAACAGGTCGTGAACTGTCGTGAGGCCCGGCGAGGGGCGAGTGGCTCCGCGGGTAGGATTCGAACCTACGACCAGCCGATTAACAGTCGGCTGCTCTACCACTGAGCTACCGCGGAACAGTTCGCTCGGGAGGCGGGGCTATAGCAGCGTGTTCCCGGCCGATGCAAGCCGGACAAGCCGGAAAATGAAGCGGCCCGCCGTCAATCCTCGCCGGGGGTGGAGTGCAGGATCCAGCTGGCCTGAAAACCGCCGCCCGGCGTGGGCCAGTCGATGCGCGTGGCCGCTCCGGAGACCGCTGCGCGCAGCCCGTCCGACGGGCGGCCGAGGACGAGCACGACGTCCTGGGCGCCGTCGTCCGTCTCCACCCGAAGCCGTCGCGGACCAGGCGGAACGGCAGGGAACCGCGCCACATGCCGGCCGGTCTGGTCAGCGATGACCGGCTTGGGCGGTCCGCCGTCGAGGCTGGTCCGGACCGTCTGGCCCGGCCGGGCCGAGCCCGAGACGAGAACCCCGGCGCCGTCGTAGTCGACGGCCGCCAGCAACCGCGTGCGGTTGAGGGGGATCGTGGCGGCCCCCGGCGCCACCAGGGCCGCCACGGGACGGGGCCCGGGCTGGACGACCAGCCACTCGCCCGTGCGCGCCTGACTGCCCCGGCTCTGGATTTCGGCCTGGTGGAGGGTGACCTCCCCCGAAGGCGGCAGAAGAAGGCTGAACAGCCCGTCCGCCCCGGCGGTGGCGGCGACCGACACGCCGGCGCGGTCCGTCAGCACGACACGGTCGCCCGGGGCGGCGGTTCCGGTCAGGGTGACGCCGTCGGCGCCGAACGCGGCCGTCTCTAGACGGGCGGGAGCCGCCCAGCTGGTCGGGGTTTCCGGCGGCGTGCGCGGCGCGGCGTCCGGATCGGCCCCGCAGGCGCCCAGCATCAGCGCCAGCGCAGCGCAGATCCCCGCCCGCGTCGCATCTCCAACCGCAATCCGTCGTTTCATCCTCGCGCCCTCGCCTGTATGGCTGCCGGTCGCCGCAATCCGCGCCGCGCTCTTCCTGTCGCCGCAATCGTCGAGACGTCAATGCCCGAAGGCCCCCTGCCCCACGATTTGAAGCCCATCCGCTCCGTCTGCCTGTTCTGCGGCTCGTCGGATTCGGCCGATCCCGAGTATGTGGTCTGGGCGGCGGCGCTGGGCCGCGCGCTGGCCCACGAGGGCATCCGTCTCGTCTATGGCGGCGGCGGGGTCGGCCTGATGGGCGCCTCGGCCCGGGCGGCGCACGAGGCGGGCGGCGAGGTGCTGGGGATCATGCCCCTGTTCCTGCGCAGCCGCGAACGGCTGTTCGAGGAGGTGGAGACCCTGGTGGTGCCCTCGATGCACCAGCGCAAGCAGCTCATGTACGACGAGTCCGACGCCTTCGTGGTGGCGCCGGGCGGGGTCGGGACCCTCGAGGAAGTGGTGGAGATCCTGTCCTGGAAGCGGCTGGACCTGCACGACAAGCCGGTGATCTTCCTGAACCAGGGCGGATTCTGGGAGAGCCTGTTCGCCCTGGTTCGCCACACGGTGGACGAAGGCATGACGCCCCCGTCGTTCCTGGAGGCGTGGGAGGTCTGCGACACCGTCGAGGAGGTGATGGCTGCGCTCAAGCGCGCGCACGAGGCCCCGGCCTTGCGCCATGATCCGCGATAACTTATCAGCGATCATTCCGACGGGCCGCGTGGGTTGCGTTTGCAGACCCGCCTTGACAGTTTTGATTAAAAACTGACACATGAGGCCGTGGGGCCGTTCGCGCCCCGGCATCATCGGAGTCCTCCCCATGCGTGTTCTCATCGCCCTCGCGGCCCTCGCCCTGGCCGTTCCGGCCGCCGCCCAGGCGCCGGCCACCAGCCTCACCCTGGCCGACGCCTCGTCCGCCCCGTCGGGCCGCGTCATCATCGACGGCGCCGGCTGGACCTGCGACGACAACGGCGACTGCACGGCGTTCGGCGGCCGTGAGCAGCCCGCCGACCGCGCCTGCCGCCGGGTCGTGGCCCGACTGGGGCCCGTCACCGCCTTTTCGTGGAAGGGCCAGGCCCTGAACGAAGAGGAAATCGCCGCCTGCAACGCCTCGGCGCGCTGAAGACGCGATACCACCTCCCCATCCCTTGAAATGGGGAGGTGGCGCGGGCGCGATCCAGCGCCCGTGACGGAGGGGGCGGCGCGATGTCCGACGGTTGTCACCAGATCGATCTGAGCGGCTGAACCAACCCCTCCACCACGCCCGTCGGGCGCGGTCCCCCTCCCCGCTCGGGCGGGGAGGAGATCAGGCCGTCTCGCCCTTCAGCCGCCGCACGATGCGGTCCCGGTCGATCAGGGGCAGCAGAGCGGCCATGTCGGGGCCGTGGTCCATGCCGGTCACGGCCTGACGCAGGGGCATGAACAGGGCCTTGCCCTTGGCGCCCGTCCTTTCCTTCACCGCGCCGGTCCAGACGCTCCAGCTGTCGGGCCCGATGTCGGCCGGAAGAACCTCCAGCGCCGCCGCCGCGAAGGCCGGATCGGCGATGACGGGCGTCACCGGACCGTTCACGATCCGGGCGAACGCCTTCACATCGGCGAACTTGCCCAGGTTCGGGCGCACGGCGTTCCAGAACCCCTCCCCCAGATCACAGTCCATGGCGACCAGACGGGCGCGGGCGTCGTCATAGGCGACGCCGTGCAGGGCCTGGGCGTTGAGGCGATCCAGGTCGGCGGTGTCATAGCGCGCCGGCGACCGGCCCATCTTGGAGAAGGCGAAGGACTGGCCCAGCGCCTCCACCGACTCCGCCACCTCCAGAGGGTCGGACGTGCCGATGCGGCCCAGGTGGCTGGTGATGGCGATGGGCTCATAGCCCTGGTCGCGCATGTCGCTGATGGACAGGGAGCCCAGCCGCTTGGACAGGGCCGCGCCGTCGGCGCCCACCAGCAGCGGCATGTGGGCGAAGCCGGGCGCGTCGGCGCCGAGCGCCTCGAAGATCTCGATCTGGGCGCCGGTGTTGGTGACGTGGTCCTCGCCCCGGATCACATGGGTGATCTTCATGTCGATGTCGTCCACCACCGACGGCAGGGTGTAGAGGAACAGCCCGTCCTCGCGGATCAGCACCGGGTCGGACATGGAGGCGGTGTCCACCTCGGCGTGGCCGCGGGCCAGATCCTCCCAGGCCACGCGCTTGCCCTCCAGCCTGAAGCGCCAGTGCGGGCGGCGGCCCTCGGCCTCCAGCTTCGCCCGGTCCGCGTCGGTCAGCTCCAGCGCGGCGCGGTCGTAGATGGGCGGCAGGCCGCGTGACAGCTGCACCTTGCGCCGGCGGTCCAGTTCGTCGGCGGTCTCGTAGCAGGGATACAGGCGGCCCGAGGCCTTCAGCCGCGCGGCGGCTTCCTCATAGCGGTCGAAGCGCTGCGACTGGTTGTAGCGTTCGTCCCAGGTCAGGCCGAGCCATTGCAGGTCGGTCTCGATGCCCGTCTCGAATTCCCTGGTGGAGCGCTCCAGATCCGTGTCGTCGATGCGCAGCACGAAGGCGCCGCCCTGCCCCCTGGCGAACAGCCAGTTCACCAGGGCGGTGCGCACGTTGCCCACGTGCAGGCGTCCCGTGGGGGACGGCGCGAAACGAACCTTGACGGACATGGAATTCAGACCTTGCAGAGAAGGCGCACAGGTCGGTCAGCGGGGCGCCGAAGTCAAGGCGCGTCGTCCCGCCCGAACAGCCACAGCATGCCCGCCCGGTAGGCGTCGGGCGCATTGGCGGCGTGGGTGCCGCCCTCGATGCGGACAGCGTGCAGGCGCCATGGACGCCCTGGCCGGCGCTCCCAGTGGTCGAGCCACTGAACGGCCTCGGCCTGGAGGTCGGGGCGGTCGCGCGCGCCGCTGCTCAGCACCACCCCGAGATCGGCGCGCGTCGCCGGAGCGGCCGGCTCCAGCAGGGACTCGATCCCCGGCGTGATCGAGGGATTGCTGGCGATGCGGCCCCAGAACAGGTCGGGGTCCGTCACCGCCGAATAGAGCACGAAGGCGCCGCCGCGCGACTGGCCGAACAGCACGCGCCGTTGGGGATCCGAGCGGTAGTCCGCCTCGATGCGCGGGATCAGCTCGGCCCTGAGAAATTGCTGGAAGGCTTCCGCGCCCGGCTGTTCGACGCCGACGCCCGGCGACTGGAAATCGATGTTGCGGCGGTTCACCGACGGCTCGAACCCGCCGTAGGCGATGCCGACCACCAGCGCTTCGGGCAGTTGCTCGTCGTAGTGCAGGAACAGGTGGTTCGCCGCCAGGATCGGGAACAGGGAATCCCCGTCGGTGAGATAGACGGTGGGATAGGGCACGTCCGCCGACGGCTCGTAGCCCTCCGGATAGCGCACATAGACGTGGTAGGGCCGCCCGGTCGCTTCGGAGTCGATGCGGAAATAGTCGCCGCGCAGGGCCGGCAGGTGATCCAGCGGCGTGACGGCCTCGTCCGGGGTCCGGGCGCATGCCGAGGCGCCCGTCAGCGACAGGATCAGCAGGGCCAGGACAGCGACCAGCCCCGGCGTGCGCATGTCAGTCGTCCCGGTGGACGCGCTCGCGGCGCTCGTGGCGCTCCTGGGCCTCGACGCTCAGGGTGGCGGTGGGGCGGGCTTCCAGACGGCCGAGGCCGATGGGTTCGCCCGTCTCCTCGCAGTAGCCGTAGGACCCATCCTCGATCCGGCGCAGGGCCTCGTCGATCTTTGAGATCAGCTTGCGCTGGCGGTCGCGGGTGCGCAGCTCCAGCGCCCGGTCGGATTCGGACGACGCCCGGTCCACCAGATCGGGGTGGTTCTCGGTCTCGGCCTTGAGGTTCACCACAGTGCCCCGGGACTCGCGAAGGATGTCGTCCTTCCAGTCCAGAAGCTTCTGCTTGAAATAGGCCAGCTGCCGTTCATTCATGAACGGCTCGTCGTCAGATGGCCGATACGCCGACTGTGCGGCGGTCATGGTCGCGGATACGGTCATCACAAACTCACGCTCGCTCCGAGCGCCCCCCTGCGAAGCGAGTGGACGTATATGGCCCGCGACGAGTCGCCGCAACGGCGTTCTCGCATCCGTGATGGAAAATTCATCGATCAGGCGAAATCCGCCCCGCGTGCGGGGAAATACCTGAATATCAGGGGTATTTTCACGCCCCGCGGCGCATGTCCGCCTTGGCCAGCTCCACGGCGGCGCGCAGGTCGATCTGGTCCAGCACGGCGTCGAGCCCCGGATCGGCGCTGTCCGGGCGCTCCTCGCGCACCGCACGGGCCAGATTGTTCAGCACCCCGACCCCGTCCTGGCCGGCCAGCATCATCAGCTTCAGCTCGTCCAGCCGGTCCAGCAGACCGCCGCCCCGGCGCAAGGCCCGGCGACGACGCTCGGTGGCGTCCTCGACCCCCTGCAGCGCCATCAGCGCCGAAACGCCGGCGACGCCGCCGGCCGCGGAGGCGGCGGAGGCCGCGCCCGCACTGGCGGTTCCGCCCGCAGGCAGGCTGAAGCCGCCGCCGGAGGCGCGGGCGGGGCGGCTGGACGGGGTCGAGGTCGTGCCCGAGGGACCGGTGACCTTCATGGACGAGCGCTCCTGAACCTGGCGCGGACTAACACGGCGGCACCATCGGGGGGTTCGCGTCACTGTTTGGTTAACGGCCCGGCAGCATTTGCCCGGCAGGCCGAAAATGCACGCCGGGAAACCCTGATTCCAAACGCTTTTTCCGTGGCACGCATCTGGCATCGCGCCGGGTGAACAGTATCGGAATTCACCATGCGCCTGATCCCCCGCATCGCTCTCGCCGCCCTCGCCGCCGCGGCCGTCGGCTGGGGCGCGCCCGCCCTGGCCCAGTCCCGCATCAAGGACATCGCCTCGGTCGAGGGCGTGCGCACCAACCAGCTGGTGGGCTACGGCCTCGTGGTCGGGCTGAACGGCACGGGCGACTCCCTGCGCAACTCGCCCATGACGCGCCAGTCGCTGGAGGCGATGATGGAGCGGCTGGGCGTCAACATCCGCGACGCGAACGCCAACACCAAGAACATCGCCGCGGTCATGGTCACCGCCGACCTGCCGTCCTTCGCCACGGCGGGCTCGCGGATCGACATCAATGTCTCCGCCCTGGGCGACGCCAAGAGCCTGCTGGGCGGCACCCTGCTGGTCACCGGCCTGCAGGGCGCGGACGGCCAGGTGTATGCGGTCGCCCAGGGCACGGTGCAGACAGGGTCGGTGTCGGCCTCCGGCGGCTCGGGGTCCTCGGTGACGCGGGGCGTGCCCACCTCGGGACGCATCGCCGGCGGCGCAAGCGTGGAGCTGGAGACCGGCTTCTCCCTGGCCTCCATGAGCGAGCTGCGGCTGAACCTGCGGAACCCGGACTTCACCACGGCCCAGCGCGTGGCCCAGGCGATCAACCTGGCCTATCCGGGCACGGCCTTCGCCGACAACGGCGCCGTCATCACCCTGCGTCCGCCGCCGCAGCTGGGCGCCGCGGGCTTCATCAGCCGCATCGAGAACCTGCCCGTGAACGTGGACACCCCGGCCCGGGTGATCATCGACGAGGTCAACGGGGTCATCGTCATGGGCGACGCGGTCCGGGTCTCCACCGTGGCCATCGCCCAGGGCAACCTGACGGTCTCGATCCAGGAGCGCCCGTTCGCCAGCCAGCCGGCGCCGTTCAGCGACGGCGAGACGGTGGTCCTGCCCGACACCGAGGTGACCATCGAGGAGGAGCGCGGCCGCCAGATGCGCATCGTGGGCGGCGACACCTCCCTGTCGACCCTGGTCAACGGGCTGAACGCCCTGGGGGTCAGCCCCCGGGACATGATCTCCATCCTGCAGGCGATCCGGGCGGCGGGCGCCCTGCAGGCCGAAATCGAGGTGATGTGATGACCCCCATGGCCCCTTCCGTGGACATGCTGCGCGGCGCCCCTTCGCTGACGGCCCTGTCCGGCGCCGACGAAGCCCGCATCCGCCGCACGGCCCAGGAGTTCGAAGCCACCTTCGTGGCCCAGATGCTGCGCCCCATGTTCGAGGGTCTGTCCACCGAGGCGCCGTTCGGCGGCGGCCATGCGGAAGAGACCTGGCGCGGCTTCATGATCGACGAGATGGGCAAGCAGATCAGCCGTTCGGGCGGAATCGGGCTGGCCGATCAGGTCATGGCCGAGATGATCCGCATGCAGTCGGAACAATCGGCCGCCCCCGGCCAGGGAGACGCCGCATGACTCCGGCCGAACACGCCGCCCACCTGACCGCCCTGACCGAGCGCCTGACCGGGCGCCTCGCCGAGGAGACCCGCTGTTTCGAGGCCCACCGTCCGCAGGACGTGGCGGCGGGCGTGGCGGAGACCCAGGAGCTGGCCAACATCTATCGTCGCGAGACCGCGCGGCTGAAGGCGGACCGCGGTCTGCTGGAGGGGCTGCCGACCGCCGAGCGGGACGCCCTGATCGCCGCGACGCGCGCGTTCGAGGCCGTGCTGGCCCGCCACAACCGGGCTCTGGAAGCCGCCAAGACCATCACCGAGGGGCTGGTCCAGGCCATCGCCCAGGAGGTGGCGGCCGCGCGGGCGCAGGGCGCCGGCTACGGCGCCAGCGGCAGGGCGGCTGCGGTGGACGGCCGCGCGGTGACGCTGAACCGCAAGGCCTGAAGTCCCCGGGCGTTAACCGCCGGGATTGTGCGCTTGTTTACGACTAACGGCGATACTGCGGCCATGTCGCTGACCCGCAATCTTCTGGGCATGGCCTTCGCCTCCGCCGACCTGCTCGCAGAAGTCGATGAGAACGGCCGCATCGTGCTGGCGCTCGGCGCGGCTCCGGAAGGGACGAACACCGAGGGTCTGAAGGGTCAGCTGCTGGCCGAGCTTTTCACGCCGGCCTCCTCCGCGACGATACGCGAGGCCCTTGCCGCCCCGACCGAAGGACGCCTGTCGCTTCCGGTCGAGATCCAGTGGGGCCCCTCGCGGGTGCGCCCCTCGGAGCTCAAGCTGTTCAGCATGCCGGAACTGGCGCCCCACCGGTCGTGCGCCATCGTCTATCGCGGACCGGCGGCGTCGGCCCCCGCCAGGGCGGCGGACGCCGCGCCTCCGCCCCTGGTGGACCAGGACGGTCTGATGGAGAAGGTGCTCGCCGCGTTCGAGGGGCTGAGCGTTCAGCAGCGCAGCCTGCTGTCCTTCACCTTCGTGGACCTGCCGGGCGTCGAGCCCCATACCGCGGGCCCCGATGGCGAGGCCCTGATGGGCGCCCTGGCCAAGCTCCTCCAGGCGGCGTCGTGGAACGGCGCCAGCGCCGCCCGTCTGACCGACGAGCGCTACGCCCTGCTGGGCCAGCCTCCTGCCGTGGACGATCTCGGCGGGGACCTCGAACGCCTGATGGAGACGCATGGCGCCGATGTGACTCCGCGGACCCTGTCGGCGCCCGTGCCGCCGACGCCCGACCCCCTGCCCACCCTGAGGGCGCTTCGCCTGGCCCTGAACGGCTTCCTCAGCAACGGCGCCGAAGGTGAGCCGCAAGTGACCTTCGCCACCGCCCTGATGCGGACCATGAAGGACGGCGAGCGGCTGAGGACGATCATCTCCGAACGGGCCTTCGAGCTGCACTACCAGCCCATCGTGGACCTCCACACCGGCGACGTGCACCACTTCGAGGCGCTGACCCGCTTCAGCGAAGGCGTCAGCCCCGCCGGCGCCATCCGCATGGCCGAGGAACTGGCGCTGGTCGTCGAACTGGACAAGGCCGTGGCCGACAAGGCCATCCGCAAGCTGAACAGTCCGGGCTTCGGCCTGATCCGGATCGCCGTCAACGTCTCGGCCAACTCGCTGGAGGGCGACGACTATGTGGACCGGCTTCTGGCCATGACGGCCGACCGGCCGGACGTCCGCCGGCGCCTGCTGGTGGAGGTGACCGAGACCGGCGCGCTGAACGATGTGGCGGCCGCCAACAGGCGTCTCGCCCGCCTGCGGGACGCGGGCATCCAGGTCTGCATCGACGATTTCGGCGCCGGCAGCGCCTCGTTCGACTATCTGCGCTCCCTGTCCATAGACATCGTGAAGATCGACGGCTGCTTCGTGAAGACGCTGGCCGAAGGCGGCAAGGAGACCACCATGGTTCGCCATCTGGTGGAGCTGTGCAACGCCCTGGACATCGTCACGATCGCCGAGATGGTCGAGACGGAGGCGACCGCCGAGACGCTCCGCGGTCTCGGCGTCCACTTCGCGCAGGGCTATCTGTACGGCAGGCCCGAGAAGGAGCCCCGTCTGCGGCGCCCGCAGAAGCCCGCCAAGCGCATGGGCATGGCCGAAGGCTGGGGCTAGGTCAGCCCCGGCAGCGCCACGCTTCGGGTCAGCCGGAGCCGCTCGAGGAAGACCGGGTCGTGGCTGACCGCCACCAGGGCGCCGTCATAGGCGTTCAGCGCCGTCTCGACCGCCGCG
>JBALUZ010000047.1:0-17609 GCA_036963825.1 Brevundimonas sp. | reverse complement strand
GACGACCAGGATGTCCCAGGCCGTCAGGCCCGGCGCGACGCCCAGCCGCTCGGCCGCCGCCCAGCCGAACAAGACGGCCTGACCGATCCAGAAGGCCAGGGCGCCCGCCTCGATGATGACCCGCCGGATCATCTCGTCACCGCGACGCCACAGGCTCAGGTTCATCGCCGTATGCAGGGCGAAGACCATCGCGATGGCGATCAGGGTCAGCACCGGAGCGGTGTTGCCCCACGCCAGCGCCGCCACGGGCGCCGCCAGCAAAAGGCCGGACAGGATCAGAATGGCGCCTTGCAGGCGCATGTCGCGCACCTCGGCAGGGCCGGCCGGCGCATCCGCCGAGGTGACGGCGGCGAGGGCGCGGGCGTTGCGTGTGGCCACCAGGACCGACAGGCCGCCGCCCAGCAGCATCAGGGCCACCACCAGCGCCACGCCGTCGCTCCAGCGCAGCCCCTCGACCGGGGGCAGGCCGACATGTTCGACGAGCAGCGAGGCGGAAAGGTAGCCCACGACGCCGCCTGCGAGGGCCAGGCCGGCCATCCTGAGCAGTTTGAGACGCGTGTCGGAGGATTTATTGAGGACGGTCATGGCTTGCTCCTTCACTCGGAAAAGATGTCTTCGATAGCCAGGCCGAAGGTCCGGGCGATCTTGAAGGCGAGCGGCAGGGACGGGTCGTAGCGGCCGGTCTCCAGCGCGTTGACGGTCTGTCGGGAGACGCCGAGCTGGTCGGCCAGATCGGCCTGGCTCCAGTCCCGTTCGGCGCGCAGCACCTTGAGGCGGTTGTTCATGCTCAGACCCTCTTGGACACCCACCAGGCGAACCAGGCCACGCCGTAGCCGATCAGCATCGGGAGCAGCACCAGACTGGCGCCGGCGACCAGAAGGGAGCTGTAGGTGGCGTCCGCAGGGAGCGGGGCATCGCCGCCGTAGGCTTCCGCCAGCATCAGGGCGCCGATGCCGACGCACATGCCGATGGAGCCGCCCCAGTACCAGGCCCACTTGTGCGCCTCGCGCACCGCCTCGTCAGCGCGGACCCACCACCAGATCGTGCCCGCGATCAGAAGCCCGAACGCCAGGAAGAGAAAAAGACTGCTCACAAGGGGCCCGGGCAGACGGCCGGTGTGCTCGAGCCAGGCGTAGACGCCGCCGGTGACGCCGCCGAACAGCATGGTGACGCCCATCAAGAGCCAGAAGCGGCCGGCGCTGCTCATCTTGCGGCGGGGGCGGGGTGAAGCGGTCATGGAAATGGTCCTTGTCAATGTGACAAGCGACCTTTACCTCCGAGGCCGATTTGATGTCAAGCGTCATTGACAAAAAATCAAAGAGCCTTGTCCAAAGAGGCGTCAGCCCTCGGGCCACACCCTGAAATGTTTGGATAATTTCAGGCCCTGACGCTGATAGTGCGATCCGCCCTCGCCATACAGCCGGGACGGCCGTTCGGTCAGGGGCTCATAGACCAGCCGGGCCACCGTCTGGCCGTGCTCCAGCAAGAACGGGGTGTCGTGGGTGCGGACCTCCAGCACCCCGCGCGATCCGGCCCCGTGAGCCTCGTCGGTGCCGAAACCAGGGTCGAAAAACCCGGCGTAATGCACCCGGAACTCGCCGACGGACGGGTCGATGGGGGTCATCTCGGCGGCCTGGTCGACGGGAATCTCCACCGCCTCCATCGAGGCCAGGATGTAGAACTCGCCGGGATCCAGCAGCAGTTCCCCCGGGCGCCCGTTCCGCGTGCGCGCTTCCAGCGGCTCCCAGAAATCGCGGGGATCGTGGCCATCCTCCCGGTCCAGATCGATGATGCCCGCGTGACGGCGACCCCGGAAGCCGATGATCCCCTCGCCCAGCTCAACCCCCACGCTGCGGGTCTCCAGCCGCGGCGGCGCTCCGGCCTTGATGCGCAACTGGTTGAGGCGGGTGCCGGGCCGCACCAGAACCGAGAAGGTCTGGGGCGCGATCTCGAGATACAGCGGCCCGTCGTAGCCCTCGGCCACATCGTCGAACGCCAGCCCCCGATCGGTCAGCAGCCGCACGAACACGTCCACCCGCCCCGAGGAGCTCTTCGGATTGGCCCGGGCCAGCAGGCCGGGCGGCAGCTTCAGCCGCTCCTGAAGCTCGGCGATGTAGACGCAGCCCTTCTCCAGAACCGCGCCGCCTTCAAGGTCGATGGCGTGCATGGCCACGTCCTTCAGACGCTCCTCCACCCGCCGGTCGCCCGGCAGGAACGAGGCCCGAACCCGCCAGACCCGCGCGCCCAGTCTGAGATCAAGGCTGGCCGGCTGCACCTGATCGGAGTCAAAGGGCGTGGCCGAGGACACGGCGCCGCCGGCGATCAGGGTTTCGAGGGCCTGGCAAGGCAGGATTCCGGGACGGGACAGTTCGAAGGTCATGGCCGATCCTTACACAGATTCCCGACGTGTGAGCGCGAAAGGCGAGCGGTCGTGGTTGCACGGCGCGCCCGTCTCCGTAAGGGTGGCGGCATGAAACGCAAGGGATCCTACGAAGCCGAAACGCGGGGCATCCGGGTCCAGGTCACGCCCATCTATCTGGACGCGGAATCGGCCCCTGAGGAGGGGCGCTGGGTCTGGGCCTACCACATCGAGATCGAGAACCGCAGCGAGCTGGAGGTCCAGTTGATGGCCCGTCGCTGGGTCATCACCGACGCCCGGGGGCATGTGGAGGAAGTCGGCGGCCCCGGCGTGGTGGGCGAACAGCCGGTGCTCGGGCCGGGCGAAAGCTACACCTACGCCTCGGGCTGCCCCCTGACCACCTCGTCGGGCGCCATGCAGGGCGACTACCGCATGGTCGATGAGGCCGGCGTCAGCTTCGACGTGACCATCCCCCCGTTCTCCCTGGACGTGCCGGACGCCCGGCGCGTGCTCAACTAGAGCGCCTCAGCCTACCCTGAGGACCACCTTGCCCACGTGGGCGCCGGCTTCCAGCCTTGCGTGGGCGGCGGCGGCGTCCTCCAGCGGAAACACCTTGTCGATCACCGGACGGATGCGGCCGTCAGCGATCCATGGCCAGAGGCGGGCCTCGACCGCCCCGGCCAGACGCGCCTTCTCGTTCGCGTCGCGGGCCCTGAGCGTGGAGCCGGTCAGGGTCAGGCGGCCGCGCATCAGACGCGCCAGATCCACCTCGGCCACGTTCCCCGACTGGAAGGCGATCACCACCCACCGGCCCCCGGGCTTCAGCGCCTGGAGGTTCTGGTCGGCATAGGCGGCGCCGACCATGTCCAGCACCACATCGGCGCCGCCGGCCTCGCGCGCCGCCTCCAGGAACCGGCCGTCCGAGGCGTCTATGGAGACGTCCGCCCCCAGCGCCCGCGCGGCCCCGGCCTTTGCGGCGCCGCGCGACGTGGCGATGATGGTCGCGCCCGCCGCCTTGCCGGCCTGGATCGCCATCACCCCGATGCCGGAGGTCGCGCCGTGCACCAGCAAGGTCTCGCCCGCCGCCAGCCGCCCGTCCTCGAAGACATTGGCGAAGACGGTGAAGGCGGTCTCCGGCAGCGCCGCGGCCTGCTCGAAGTCGAGCCCCGCCGGAATGGGCAGGGCGTGGCGCGCGTCCACGACCGCATAGGCCGCATAGCCGCCCCCGCCCAGAAGCGCGCAGACCCGGTCCCCGGGCCGCCAGCGGGAGACGCCGGCCCCGACCGCCTCGATCTCGCCGGCCACCTCGAGACCGAGGATGTCGGACGCGCCCTCGGGCGGCGGATACAGTCCCTTGCGCTGCAGGATGTCCGGGCGGTTGACCCCGGAGGCGCGCACGCGGATGAGGACCTCGCCCGGGCCGAAATGCGGCGTCGGCCGCTCTCCCGGCGTCAGCGCCTCCGCGTCGCCCCTGCCGCCTCTGATCTCGATCACCCGCATGCCCGACCCTTGCAATCCGCAACGTCACGGCGCTTTCATAGGCGTTCATGTGACGGGGGCAAAGGCGAGGGAGACGGCGATGGTGTTCGAGGATCTTGACCCCCGGCCCGGCCGCGGCGCGGCCGTGGCGGCCTTGGCTCGCGAGGACCTGGACCTGTATTCGGTCGAGGAGCTGGATGAGCGGATCGAGGGCCTGAAGGCTGAAATCGCGCGCTGCGACCGGGCGCGCCAGGGCAAGCAGTCCCAGAAGAGCGCCGCCGACGCCCTGTTCAGCTTCAAGTCCTGAAATTGTGCAGTGTTTTGAACCCGCGTGGCACGTGGGTTGCAATCAGAGGCCAGAGGGCGCCAGCATGGGCGTCGAATTGGCGCCAGCCGGGAAGAGTGCATGTCTGAGTTGACCGCGGAAAGCGCCGGAAGCGACGCCGCATCCGGCCCCGGCCTGGGTGATTTCTCGCGCTCCGAGCTGTTTGACCGCACCTTCCAGGAAGGCATGGAGCTGGTGGAGGACACCGCCGCCTATCTGGACGGCGACGGCCGGCGGGAGTCCAAGCTGTTGTCACGGTCCGCGGCCCTGGCCTACGCCGCCGAAAGCATGAAGCTGACCACCCGCCTGATGCAGGTGGCGTCATGGCTGCTGGTGCAGCGCGCGGTGCGGGAGGGCGACATGGACCCGTCGGCGGCGGGCGAAGCCCGCTACCGGCTGTCCGAGCGTCGCATTGAATCCACCCCCAGCCACGCCGAGCTGCCCATCGCGCTGGTGGAGTATCTGGTCCGGTCCGAGAAGCTCTATGACCGGGTCCTGTATCTGGATCAGCGCATGTACGGCGACGGGGTTTCCGCCACCGCGCCGAACCCGGTGCAGTCCCAGATCGACCGTCTGGCCGCCGCCTTCACGGCCTGACAGTCCGCATCGCCGTCACGGCCCGACGTCGTCCTCCGGGGTCCGCGCAGCCTCCACCGGCCGGGGCAGGTTGATGTTGATGCCCAGGGCCTCGGCCAGACGTGCGTCGCGATCATAGACGTCCTCGCGGAACGCCACCCGGCCCTGCCCGTCGACAAAGGCGGTCCAGTAGAGCAGGCGCACGCTGATTTCGCGCCCCGTCTCGACCCGCTGGGTGCGGCGGCTGTCCAGAGCCGCATCGAACTCGTTCAGCCGCGCCGGATCCGGCGACAGGAGAAGGCGCGCGAAGTCCACGGCGTTGTGGACCCGCACGCAGCCGTGACTGCGATGGCGGAACGCACTGTCGAAAACCGCCTTGGACGGGGTGTCGTGCAGGAAGATGGCGTAGCTGTCGCGCAGCTCGAATTTCACATAGCCCAGGGCCGCGGTGGGCCCCGCCCGCTGGATCACGTTGCCGGCCGGCCCGATGTACATGTTCTGGGACGCCAGATAGGCCGGTCCGCGCGGCAGAATCTCGTTGCGCGCGATGGACGCCGGCACGTACCAGGGCGGATTGGCCACGACGGAGGCGAAGGGCTTTTCCAGGCTGGGCGTCTGGTTGGCGGCGGTTCCCACCACCACGCGGTTGGAGTGAACCGGGCGGTTGTCCTTCCAGTAGACCATGATGGCCGCAGCGGTGTTCACCTCGATGCGTTCGGGCGACAGCTCGCGCTTGAGCCAGCGGCGGCGCTCGAGATTCAGGGCGATCTGGCGCGCCCGGTCCTCGGCCGACGCCGACAGGGACCGCTGGGTGGCCGGCCCGATGCGGCCGTCCACGCCAAGACCATGGCGCAGCTGGAAGCCGCGCACCGCCTCCTCCAGTTCCGGACCGTACACATCGCCGCCCAGGGCCAGGTCGCGGCCCTGCCGCTCGGTCAGGTCCCCCTCGGCGACCAGACGGGCCGTCAGGGCCGGGATGCGGCGGTCCATGGCGCCCGGCTCGATGGTTTCGCCCTGGGGGAACGCCGGCCAGCCGCCGGTCTCCCGGATCAGCCGGCGATAGCGCACGTATCCCGCCGACAGGTTCGTGTAGCCGATGTCCGTGGGCGCAAGCCCCTCGAACCAGTCCAGAAGCCGCTCCTGCGACGCCGCCTCGTAAAGCCCGCCGGCCAGGTCGACCCTGTTCTTCTGCATCTCCCACAGGTCCTCGACCGTTTCGGGACGCACGGCGCCCTCGGCCAGCACCCGCGCGTAGCCGAGCGCGGCGGTGGAGGTCCGGATGTCTGCGGTGGCCGGATCCGAGGCGAGCCCGGCGAAATCGAAATAGTCGCCGCCCGCCAGACCGTGACGCTCGGCGCGCTCAGCCACCTGGCCCAGCACGCGAACGCGCGGGCTGGTCCAGATCGGCCGCCATCCCGCCATTTCGTAGAGGCGGCGCAATTCGGGCTGCAGCGCGGCCGGCGCGGCCCCCAACTGGCGGTTGAAGCTGTCGTAGAAGGCGCGCGCGGCCGGATCCTGCGGCGGCTGGACCTGGACGCCCGGCGCGGCGGAATAGGGCGTCTGGGCCTGTGCGGTCGTGGCCAGGGCGGCCGCCGCGGCGCCCAGCGCCAGTTCCCTTCGATTCATGACCATCTGCAATCCAGCCTCGCCGGCGCCGCCCGGCGGGACGCCCGTTATCCAACATCCAAACCTTAACGGCGTTCCAGCCAAACAAAAAGCGCCGGTCAGCCGACCGGCGCCCTTGTTGGTCGCGGCTGTGGCCCGAAGGCCGCGCCTTACTTCTTGAGGAAGCCGCCGTACTTGTTGGTGAAGCGCGACACGCGGCCGCCGCGGTCCAGCAGCGTCTGGTTGCCGCCGGTCCAGGCCGGGTGGGTGGACGGATCGATGTCCAGGTTCAGGGTGGCGCCTTCCTTGCCGTAGGTCGAGCGCGTCTGGTAGGTGGTCCCGTCGGTCATCACCACGGTGATGAAGTGATAGTCGGGATGGGTGTCCTTTTTCATCGGTCCGGCGTGTCCTGATTAGCGCCCCGTGACTGGGTCGGGACGATACCGACCGTCCGCGCGCAGAAAATGGAAACCCGCCGGAAGCCCCGGCGGGAGAGGGGCGGCGTTTACACCCATGGGCCTTCTGAGGCAAGAGGCGCGGCCATGACAGCCACGCCGCCGCCATCCCGCGCCGACCTTGACCGCCCCGGACCGGGCGCGGTCCTGGCCGAATCCATGACCGAGGCCGCCGAGCGACGCGAACGCCGGCGCGACGTCCGCCCCCTCGGGCGGCTGCTGCCCTTTCTGGCCCGACACAAGGGCAGCGCCCTGATCGCCGGCTTCTGGCTGGCGGTCTCCACCATGGCCTCCCTGGGCCTGACCGTCACCGCCCGCGGCGCCATCGACAACGGCTTCGCCGAGGGCGGCGCGGACCTGGACACATGGTTCCTGCTGCTCGGCGCCAACGCCGTCGGTCTGGGGCTGGCGACGGCCCTGCGGTATTTCTACGTCACCAAGACCGGCGAACGGATGATCGCCGACCTGCGCCAGGCGCTGTTCGGGCGCATCCTGAGGCTGGACCCCGCCTTCTTCACCCATATGCGCACCGGCGAGGTGCTGTCGCGCCTGACCACCGACATCCAGCTGGTGGACGCCCTGCTGACCACCTCGGTCTCCTATGCGCTGAGGAACGTGCTGACCCTGATCGGGGCGACCATCCTGCTGCTGATCGTCAGTCCCAAGCTGACCGGCATGGTGATGCTGATCACGCCCCTGCTGATCGGGCCGCTGTTCCTGTTCGGGCGCAAGGTGCGCACCCTGACGGTGGAGTCCCAGGACCGTTTCGCCGGGGCCGTGGGCTTCGCCGGCGAAAGCGTCGACGCCATCGAGACGGTGCAGGCCTTCGGCCGCGAACCCTCGGCCCGCGCCCGCTTCGACCGTGCGGTCGAGGCGGCCTTCGCCGCGTCCCTGCGGCGCATGAATGCGCGCGCCTGGATGACGGCGCTGGTGATCGTGGTCATGTTCGGGGGGGTGAGCCTGGTCCTGTGGCTGGGCGCGCGCGACGTGGTCGCCGGGGTCATGACGCCGGGCGCGCTGCTGCAGTTCGTGCTGCTGTCCGTGTTCGCCGCCGGCGCGGTCGGGGCGCTGGGCGAAAGCTGGGGCGACGTGCAGAAGGCGGCCGGCGCCATGGCCCGCATCGACGAGCTGATGAAGGCCGAACCGTCCATCGCCGCTCCCCCGGAGCCGGCGCCCCTGCCCTCGCCGCCGCGCGGCGAGGTGGCCATGTCGGGCGTCTCCTTCGCCTATCCCGGACGGCCCGATCTGCCGGCGCTGAAGGGCTTCGACCTGACCGTCCGCCCGGGCGAGACCGTGGCCCTGGTCGGCCCCTCGGGGGCCGGCAAGTCCACCGTATTCCGCCTGCTGCTGCGCTTCTATGATCCGCAGTCGGGTCAGGTGCGGCTGGACGGCGTGGACGTGCGTGACGCCGACCCCGAGGCGGTGCGCGCGCGGTTCGCCTGGGTGTCGCAGGAGGCGCCCCTGTTCTCGGGATCGGCGCTGGAGAACATCCGTTTCGGGCGCGAGGACGTGACCCTGGAGGGCGCCCGCGACGCAGCCCGGCGGGCCCAGGCCCTGACCTTCCTGGACGCATTGCCCGAGGGCTTCGACACGCCCCTGGGCGAACGGGGCCGCTCCCTGTCGGGCGGCCAGCGGCAAAGGCTGGCCATCGCCCGGGCCCTTGTGCGCGAGGCGCCGATCCTGCTGCTGGACGAGGCCACCAGCGCCCTGGACGCCGAGAACGAGCGCCTGGTGCAGGCCGCCCTGGACGAGGCCATGGAGGGCCGCACCACCCTGGTCATCGCCCACCGCCTCGCCACGGTGCTGCGCGCGGACAGGATCGTCGTCATGGACGAAGGCCGGGTGGTGGAGGAAGGCACCCACGGAGAACTGATGGCGCGGGGCGGTCTCTATGCGCGGCTGGCCGACCTTCAGTTCCGCACGCGATAGGGAATGTGCTAGAATCACGCCCACATATCGAAGTGGAGCCTCTCATGCGTGTCCTTCCGATCGTCGCCGCCGCAACCCTGACCGCCGCTCTCGCCGCCTGCGCCTCCCCCGGCCCCCGCGAGACCTTCCAGCAGGAATATGAACGTCTCAACGCCGCCTGCCAGGCGCGCGGCGGCATCCTGGTGCCGCAATCCCAGACCGGTCAGATCAGCACCGACTATTTCTGCGAAATTCGCGGCCCCGGCGCACGACTCAGCGACGACTGATTTCCTTTTCGCCGCCCCGGGAGCAGGCTAGACCGGGCCCATGACCGGAACCGCCCCTGCTCCCCTCGCCCCCCTCGCCGGCGTCCGCGTGCTGGACCTGTCCCGGGTCCTGGCCGGTCCCTGGGCCACCCAGCTGCTGGCCGATCTCGGGGCCGAGGTCATCAAGATCGAGCGGCCGGGCGCCGGCGACGACACCCGCCACTGGGGCCCCCCGTTCACCACCCGCACCGACGGCGCGCCCGGCGACGCCGCCTATTTCCTGTGCGCCAACCGGGGCAAGCAGTCGGTGGCCCTGGACATCGCCAGCCCCGGGGGCGCGGACCTGATCCGCCGCATGGCCGCGGACGCCGATGTGGTGGTCGAGAACTTCAAGACCGGCGGGCTGAAGAAGTACGGCCTCGATTTCGACAGCCTGAAAGCGGTTAATCCGCGGCTGGTTTATTGCTCCATCACCGGCTTCGGCCAGACCGGGCCCCGGGCGCAGCAGGCCGGCTATGACTACATGATCCAGGCCATGGGCGGGCTGATGTCCATCACCGGCCAGCCGGACGGCGCGCCGGGCGCCGAGCCCATGAAGGTGGGCGTGGCGGTGGCCGACCTGTTCACCGGCCTCTACGCCTCAAACGCCATTCTGGCCGCCCTGCACGCGGCCCGCGAAACCGGCGAGGGGCGCCATATCGACATCGCCCTGTTCGACGTCCAGGCGGCCATGCTGGCCAATCAGGCGACCAACTATTTTGTGTCGGGCGTCGCCCCCGCCCGAATGGGCAACGCCCACCCGAACCTTTCGCCGTATCAGCCCTTCCCCTGCAGCGACGGCATGGTGGTCATCGCCGTGGGCAACGACAGCCAGTTCCGCAGCCTGTGCACCGCGCTGGGCGAGCCGGATCTGGGGAGCGACGTCCGTTTCGCCGCCAACGCCGGCCGCGTGGCCAACCGCGACCAGCTGGGCCCCATCCTGTCGGCCCTGACCGCGCCCCTGACCATGGCCGCCCTGATGCAGCGGCTGGAGGCCGCGGGCGTGCCCTGCGGCCCCGTCAACACCGTGGACCAGGTCTTCGCCGAGCCCCAGGCCGTCGCGCGAGGCCTGACGGTCGAACAGACCCGCGACGACCTGAACGCCCCCGTCCGCACCGTCGCCAGCCCCATCCGCATGAACGGCGCCCCCGCCGTCGCCGACCGCCCCCCGCCCGCCCTGGGTCAGCACACGGACGACGTGCTGGCGCGCTATCGGGACAAGGCCGATGGGTGAGCATCGCCGCTTTGGCCGCGTCGTTGTATCAGGGCTCTGTCTTTTCCTGCTGGCCGCCTGCGAACGGCCGCCGATGTCGGCGGAGGATCAAGCCTTCGATGAGCGGTTGAATCGTCTGTTGAGGCTGGGCGGACCCATCGATCTCGCGGACGTCGAACCCGGCACATGGACCACGGTTTGCGGCGTCGGCGAGGATCAACCCCGGGACCTGCTGCCAGAGGTTCAGCCCCGGGCGGGGGAGATGGCAATGGACCATTTGTTCGACGTCGCGAACACGATGTTCGGACCGACCAGCGCTTTGGTGTTCGTTCACGGAGATGGCGCAGAGATTCGTCCTGTATCCGATCTGCACATAGATATGGGCTACTCACCCTACGGCTGCGTCGCGCGCGCTGACGGGGTGCTTGTACGCAGGGAAGGCGGCGGATGGCGCTTCAGCAATCATCCCGAGGCGTTCTGACCCGCTCTCACCCCAGGCACACTACCTGCGCCACGCGCAGCTCCCGGCGCAGATCATCGGAGACGCGGCCGTAGTTGTCGATGGTGACGGGCTGGCCCAGCACCGGTTCGTCGGCAGGCGCCGCGCCGCGCACCACGGGGGACAGGGTGTCGGGCGAGGTGGTGTAGATGCGGCCCCGGCGCGGGGCCTCCGCGATGGTGACGCCCACCACCCGGCCCTGACGGTCCACGGCCGGTGCGCCGGACAACCCGGCGAGAGTGCCCGCCATGCCGTCGGTCCGCCCCACCTCGGCCCAGGCCAGAACCGGCTCGTCGCGCGCGCCCCGTCCGCTGATCCTCAGGGTCTCGCGGCCCAGCAGCCGTGACGTCACCTCGCCCGGCGCGCCTTGCGGATAGCCGGGGTGAAACGCCCGCTGCCCCTGTCTCAGGGGCGCGTCCACCGCCAGGGGCAGAGCTGTCGGTCCGCCGTCGGTGATCAGCAAGGCCACGTCCGCGCGCGGCGCCAATCGCACGTCCGCTGCGACGGCCCGGCCGCTCCCGACGATCAGGGCCGGCCGGCGGCATCCCTCAACCACATGGCGCGCGGTCAGCCAGCGCCCGCGCGACGATATGGCGAAGGCCGTACCCATGGAGGGCTGGAAGTTCGGCGGAGTCTCCACGACGACCGTTGGGTCGAACGGAGTGACGGGGCCCAGCAGGGCGCCCTCGGTCTCGTCTGGCGGAGGGGGCGCGGGCGGCGCGTCGGCGCGCTCGCGCCGGTCCACCGCGACCAGCACCAGGGCCAGGATCACGATCCCGTAGATCAGCCAGTCCGGAACCCGGGGAAAGCGCACGGTGTGGTTCGGCCCCCCGTCAGCCGGTCAGGGCCGCGGCCAGGATCAGGGCCGTGGCGACCTTGGCCGCGACCAGCAACGCCGCGGCCGCGACCTCGCCGTCCTGGATGCGCTGGGGCAGGCCGGTCAGCAGCATGTCCACCACGCGGAACGCCAGCAGCTGCATGACGATGGTGGCCACGCCCCAGATGACGATGTCGCGCACCGAGGTGGACACCGAAAGTGAAACCGCCAGGGGGATGGCCAGGCCGACCAGCACCCCGCCCAGGGCCACGGCTGCGGCGGCGTTGCCCTCGCGGATCAGGGCGATCTCCTTCCACGGCGTCAGCAGCGCATAGACCGTGGCCCCGGCGAACAGCAGGCCGAGAGTCACCGCCGCATGCATCAGGGCGATCGGAAACCCTGCGGCGAAGGCCTGGACCTCCGGGCTGGACAGGCTGGGAACGAGCGACTGCGGATCCATGGCGCTTCATATAGGGGCGAAGGGTGTGGAAAGCCTTGCCTGAATCACGCCCCAATCCGCAAGCGCGTGCGGGCCACACCGCGAGGAATTCGCCGATGGGTTGTCAGGCCAGCCGGTCAGGCCGCGGCTTCGGATCCCGCCGCGGCGCGCCGGGCGCTGGCCCGCAGCTTCTCGCTCTCGGACTTCAGCTGGCCGCAGGCGGCCAGGATGTCGCGCCCGCGCGGGGTGCGGATCGGGCTGGCGTAGCCGGCCTTGTTCAGGATCGCGGCGAAACGCTCGATGGTCTTCCAGTCCGAGCACTCATAGTCCGTTCCGGGCCAGGGATTGAACGGGATCAGATTGACCTTGGCCGGAATCCCCTGGATCAGCTTGAGCAGCGCCCTCGCCTCTTCGGGGCTGTCGTTGACGCCCTTGAGCATCACATATTCGAACGTGACCCGCCGGGCGTTGGACAGGCCGGGATAGGCCCGGATGGCGGCCATCAGCTGTTCCAGGTTGTACTTCCTGTTCAGCGGCACCAGCACGTCGCGCAGGGCGTCGTTGGTGGCGTGCAGGCTGATGGCCAGCATGGCCTGGGTCCGCGCGCCCAGCGCGTCCAGCTGCGGCACGACGCCCGAGGTCGAGACGGTGATGCGCCGACGCGACAGGGCGATGCCCTCGTTGTCGCTGATGATGTCGATGGCGTCGGCCACGTGGTCGAGATTGTAGAGCGGCTCGCCCATGCCCATGAAGACGATGTTGGACAGGCGGCGGTCTTCCTTGGGCGACGGCCATTCGCCCAGATCATCGCGCGCCACCTGCACCTGGGCCACGATCTCGGCCGCTGTGAGGTTGCGCACCAGCTTCTGGGTGCCCGTGTGGCAGAAGGTGCAGTTGAGGGTGCAACCCACCTGGCTGGAGACGCACAGGGCGCCGGCCCGGCCCACGTCGGGAATGTAGACCGCCTCGATCTCGATGCCCGGCGCCGTGCGGATCAGCCATTTGCGGGTGCCGTCCTTCGACACCTGACGCTCGATCACCTCGGGACGGGCCAGGGTGAAGGCCGCGGCCAGCTTCGCCTGGGTGTCCCTGGCGATGTTGCTCATGGCGGCGAAATCGGTGACGCCGTAGTGATGAATCCAGCCCCAGATCTGGCTGGCGCGCATCTTCGCCTTCTCCGGCGGGCAGATGTCGGCCTCGATCAGGGCCTGGCGCAGCCCCTCGCGCGTCAATCCGCTCAGATTGACGGGGGCGGCGACGGCCGCGCCGGAAACACGCGAAAGATCGAGGGTCACGCCCACGGGCAAAGGTCCATGCGTTAAAAGGGAAGCCGCCCCTATAGCACGAAACGGAGCGGATTTAAGGTGGGGGGTCGATCAGGCCGCCTCGGAGCTGCCGCGGAGCCTCATGCAATACCCCAGCGTCACCGCCATGCCGGCGATGATCGCGCCGCAGCCGACCCACAGGGCCACGGGCAGGGGGGCGAAGGCCCACAGCCCGGCGTAGACCAGCCCGCTGATGGCCAGCGACCATCCGCCGACGCGCTGGACACGGCGCGCCCGCTCGCTGGACACGAACCGCTTGGGCATGCGGTTGCCGAACCAGGCGACCATCAGACCCGTGGCGCCGGTGACGATCCGCGTGGTCGTCTCCTGGTCGATGAGGTCCTGGCTGCGCGCCGCGCTCGCCAGAAGCGCCAGCACGATGATGCCCGCCGCCCAGGCGAGGCTGCCGATCAGATCCTTGTTCATTTGATGCTCTCCTTGCGGGGCTCTGCGGGCCCCGCGTCCTGGGTGAATGACCCGACAAAGCCCAGCAGCGCTTCCTCAAGCACCGAGAGCTTCAGATGATAGATGACGGACTTGCCCGCCTTTTCGGCGTGAACCAGGTCCGCCTCCCTGAGCACGGCGAAGTGCGCCGACATGGTCGGCTTTGAGACGTCGAAGTTCTCGCTGATCTCGCCGGCGGTCATGGGCCCCGCGCGCAGGAGCTGAAGCACCCGGCGGCGGGTCGGATCGGAAAGGGCTCTGAAAACCTGGCTCATAATGTGATGATTAGCTAATCATCGAAATGAGTCAAGCGCCCTTTGATCGGACGGGCTAGCGCAGGCCTGCCGCCTGGGCGGCCAGCGCGGCCTTCAGGAACGTCGCAAACCGCTTCAGCGCCTCGTCGGTCAGGACCTCGTCGTGGCGCATGGGGCCGGCGCCGGTGGGCTCGTCGAAGGCGTGGGTGCCCTCCACGGTCCAGCGCTCGACCTCCACGTTGGCGCAGGCCCGGTCCAGCACCCGCTCGGCGTTGCGGACCGTGGTCAGGTGGTCGTGGGCGGCGATGATGGCCAGGGTCTTCGGGCAATGCCGCCAGGGCCGGAAGCGCCCCGTCGCCGCCACGCCCACATAGGGATAGACCAGCACCGCCGCCTTGACCCCCGACAGGTCGGCCGCCGCCGGATCACGCAGCAGCATCTCGCCCGCCGTTTCGCGCGGCGCGCTCAGGGCCTCCATGATGGACCAGCCCCCGTGGCTCCAGCCCGCCAGCGCCAGCCGCGCGCCGTCCACGTCAGACCGCTGCGACAGGCCCCAGATCGCCGCCATCACGTCCCCCGCCCGGGCCCAGCCACGCAGGCGGACGCCCGTGCAAACGGTGGCGAGAGCGAAAACCCGGCTCCAGCCGCGCGGCGCGTAGCTGTCGATGATGAAGGCGCGCAGGCCCGCCGCTTTCGCCGCCTCGGCGTATCGCGGCAGATGATCCCTCAGCCCGCCGCAGCCGTGGAACAGCAGCACCGCCGGGCGGGCCCGGTCGTCGTCCGGCCCCACATGCCGCACGTGGGGCTCCAGCATCGCCCAGCGCTGAGCGGTGGTGTCCATCCTAGTGCCGGAACACCCGCACGCCCGTGAAGGCCATGGCCACGCCCTTGTCGTCGGCGGCGGCGATGACCTCCTCGTCGCGGATCGAGCCGCCCGGCTGGATCACCGCGGTGGCGCCCGCCGCCACGGCTTCCAGCAGGCCGTCGGCGAAGGGGAAGAAGGCTTCCGAGGCGCAGGCCGAGCCCTGGGCCAGGGAGTGGTCCAGCCCCTTGGCCTCGCCCGCCTCCCTGGCGCGGATGGCGGCGATGCGGGCGGAGTCGCGCCGGTTCATCTGGCCGGCGCCGATGCCCGCCGTCTGGCCGGCCTTGGCATAGACGATGGCGTTGGACTTGACGTGCTTGGCGACGGTGAAGGCGAACAGCATGTCCCGCACCTCCTCGTCGGTGGGCTGGCGCTTCGTCACGATCTTCAGGTCCGCCGGCGTGATGCGGGCCAGGTCGCGCGACTGCACCAGCAGCCCCCCGGCCACCGAGCGGAACACCTCCCCCGGCTGCAGCGGATCGGGCAGGCCGTCGGTGATCAGCAGGCGCAGGTTCTTCTTGGCCGCGAACACGGCCTTCGCCGCCTCGTCGGCGCCGGGCGCGATGACCACCTCGGTGAAGACGCCGGTGATCAGGGTCGCGTCGGCTTCGGTCAGGGGGCGGTTGACCGCCACCACCCCGCCGAAGGCCGACACGGCGTCGCACTCCAGCGCCCGGGCGTAGGCCTCGGACAGATCCTTCCCCACGGCCACGCCGCACGGATTGGCGTGTTTGACGATGACGCAGGCGGGCTCATTGAACTCGGCGACCAGCTCATAGGCCGCGTCCGCGTCGGCGATGTTGTTGTACCCCAGCTCCTTGCCCTGCAGCTGGCGGGCGTTCGCCACCCCGGGGCGGCTTTCCGAGGTGCGGTAGAAGGCGCCCGCCTGGTGCGGGTTCTCCCCGTAGCGCAGGGTCTGGGCCAGGGTTCCGGCGATGGTCTTGCGGGCGGGGGCGGCGTCCTCCACCTGGCCGGCGAACCAGCCCGAGACCGCCGCGTCATAGGCCGCCGTGCGTGCGAAGGCCCGCGCCGCCAGCCGCTTGCGCAGGGCCAGGCCGGTGGTCCCGTCCGCCTTCAGGGCCGCCACGGCCTCGTCGATGGACTCCCGGTCCACGCAGACCGCCACATAGCCGTGGTTCTTGGCCGAGGACCGGATCATGGCCGGGCCGCCGATGTCGATGTTCTCCACCGCCGCGGCGAAGTCGCCCCCGCCCGCGATGGTCGCCTCGAAGGGGTAGAGGTCGATCCACACCAGATCGATGGGCCCGATGCCGTGCTCGGCCATGGCCTTCGCGTGCTCAGGCGCGTCGCGCACCCCCAGCAGGCCGCCGTGCACCACCGGGTGCAGGGTCTTGACCCGCCCGTCCATCATCTCGGGGAAGCCGGTCAGATCGGCCACGTCCTTCACCGGCAGGCCGGCCTTCTCGATGGCGGCGCGGGTGCCGCCTGTGGACACCAGCTCCACCCCCAGCTCGGCCAGGGCGCGGGCCACGTCCTCAAGCCCGGACTTGTCGGACAGGGAGATCAGCGCCCGGACGGGTTTGACGGCGTCGGGGGCGGGCGGAAAGTCAGGCGCGGCGGGCATGGGGATCCGTTCTGGCGGTCTTGTGGCGAGGGAGGCTGTGAACGGCGCGCCGTTAACACGCGCCGCCCGGTTCCGCCACCTTCGGCGCGCCTAGCCCGCCTCGCCGCTGGCGCCGGCGGGGCTCAGCTTCCAGCGGATCTTCGTCTCGGCGTCGGTGCGGGCGGAGCCGCGCAGCACCAGCTGCAGCGAGCGCCGCGTCAGACCATCCGTCACATGCACCGACGGCTCGATATCCACGTCCGGCGCGTCGCTGCGGAACCACCAGCCCCGGCCCGAGGCGCCGCGGAGCAGGATGCTGCGCTTGTCCCGCGCCAGAGACGCCTGCACCCCCGGCTCCAGATGGAAGCGCACCGCATAGGGCGCCGCCAGCGGCCGGGCCGCATCCTTGCCGCCGTCGCACGGATGCAGCCGCTCCTCGGCCCGCAGCTCGTCCAGCCTCTGGTCCAGATACAGCCGCCGCTGATGCTTCAGGCCATAGCGCGGGACCCAGCCGTCGTGCTCGATCTCCAGCCACACCGCGCCCTCGGCGGCCCGGTGCTGGGCGTCCACGTGGATCGCGGGGCCCACGAGACGCGTGCCCAGCAGGTCGGCTTTCCACCCCGTCAGCGGCTGGGCCATGGCGCCGTCGCCGAGACACAGGGTCGAGCCGGCCGGCGTCAGGCGCATGGCCTGACGCTCATGGGCGCGCGGGGTCCAGCCGCAATTGGTGACGATGCGGTCACGGCCGCAGACGATCTCCACGGCGCCCGTCTGGGCGCAGGCCGCGCCGCTCCACGGACCGGTGGCGGGAGGCGCCGCGTCGGCGACCAGCGTCAGCAGCGGGGTGTGCACACGGGCGTATCCGCCGGGACCCATGCCTTCGGCCGGGCCGGGATCATCCTCGTCGTGGGCCCGGGCGGCGGCGACCAGCGCCGGGTCCAGCGCTCCGCCCCCCTGGAAGGCGGCCAGCCGTCCGTCGGGCAGGGTCAGGGTGCGCAAACCGATGGTCAGCCGGCCGATGGACAGGGCCAGCTCCGGCGGCGGCGTCTCGGCCAGTTGCAGGAGCGCGTCGTCCAGGGTCAGCAGGTCCAGCAGCAACTCCAGGCCCGCCTGCGGCGAGCGGCTGGCGTGGGCGCCGTCCGGACGCACCGTGTGCTTCAGGGCCGAGGCCAGCTTGCCA
>JBALUZ010000046.1:0-17865 GCA_036963825.1 Brevundimonas sp. | reverse complement strand
GTCGAACATCATGGAGAAGCCGGGCCGGGCGATCAGGGCGCGGATGCGGTCGAAATCGACCAGGGTCTCCATCAGGTCCGCATAGGCCGTCACCGGATCGATGACCTCCACCGCCATGCCGTCCAGATCGAAGACGCCCGCCTGGTCCAGCGGCGGCGCCGGCTGGTCCGACAGACTGTAGCGCCGCAGGGCCGCGGCCCGGTCGCGCACCGCGTCGGTCAGGGACGCGGGGGCGGGGCCGCCCGAGGCCCCGTTGAACTTGACGCCGAAATCGCCGTCCGGCCCGCCGGGGTTGTGACTGGCCGACAGGATCACCGCGCCGAACGCCTTGTGAAGCCGCACCAGATGCGAGGCCGCCGGGGTGGACAGCAGCCCGCCCTGCCCCACCAGCACCCGCCCGAACCCGTGGGCGGCCGCCATGCGGATCACGATCGCCGCCGCCTGGTCTGAAAAGAACCGCCCGTCGCCGCCGACGATCAGGGTCGCGCCCTGCGGCGGCGCGGCCACCTCGAACAGGGCCTGGATGAAGGTCTCCAGATAGTCAGGCTCCATGAACCGGCGGGTGGGACGGCGAAGGCCGGACGTCCCCGGCGCCTGGTCGGCGAAGCCGGGGGTGGCGTGATGTTCGATGCTCATTCAGATCCCTGGGTCGGCGATTTCGGTCCGCGCCCCCTCCGACCCGCCCTTCCCGCCGACGGGGGAAACCGGGCCGGGCGCGGCCCGGGTCAGGAGCGGACGAGGTCCGGACGGCGTGTACATACCAGTTCACCCTCGCCGTCACGACCTCACCAACGGAACTGGCGAAATCGCGGTTCCCGCGCGGCGCCGGAAACCCCCGGCCCGGAAGGCGCGGTTCTCGCGGACGGGCCTGTCGGATTGTTGCCGGCGGGCGATTGCCATAGGATCGGGGACCACGGGCGCCAGGATCCTCGTGGCCGCGCAGCGGATCGCCGCGCTATCAACACAATGAGGGCCGAGGCGGCTAAGCGACGTGTTCAACCTGCTTCCGACATCCCCAGGCGCAGAGCCGCTGAGGCACGCCGTGCTCGCCTGCCGGACCCATCTGGTCGGGGCGGCGGTGTTCAGCGCCCTTGTGAACCTGCTGTACCTGACGCCCACCCTCTACATGCTCCAGGTCTATGACCGGGTGGTGCCCACGGGCGGGATCACGACCCTGGTGCTGGTCAGCGGGGTGGCCCTGCTGGCGCTGGCGTCCCTGGCGGTGCTGGACTGGCTGCGCGTCCGGCTGTTGCTGCGGGCCGGTCTGAAGCTGGACCAGCAACTGAGCAGCCGCATCCTGGCGCGGGTGGTGGACATGCGCGGACAGGCGCCCAACGTCCATGTGCTGCGCGAGTTCGATCATGTGCGCGGCGCCATCAGCGGCCAGGGCGCCCTGGCCGTGCTGGATGCGCCGTGGACCCCCATCTTCCTGCTGTGCTGTTTCCTGCTGCACTGGTCCATCGGTTTCCTGACCCTGGGCGGCGGTCTGGTCCTGTTCGGCCTGGCGTGGCTGAACGAGCGGGACACCCGCCCGCGCATCGGCCGGGCGGCGGACGCCGCCAACACCGCCTATGCGGCGCAGGAGAGCGTCGCCGCCCAGGCCGAGGTGGTGCGCGCCATGGGCATGCGCGGGGCCAGCATCGCGCGCCAGGCCGACGAGCGTCGCCGGGCCGTGGACCAGCAGGTCGACGCCAACCTGGTCGGCGGACGCTATTCCGGCGCCATCAAATTCGTTCGCCTGACCCTGCAGTCGACGGCCCTGGGCCTGGCGGGCTTTCTGGTGATCCAGGGGCAGCTGACGCCCGGCGCCATCATCGCATCCTCGGTGCTGCTCAGCCGGGCGGTGGCGCCCATCGAACAGCTGGTCGGCGCCTGGCCCGGCCTGATCCGGGGGCTGAGCGGCTGGCGGCGGCTGATCGAGCTGTTCGAAAAGACCGGCGACGTGGATCGGGTCCGGACCACCTTGCCGAGCCCCCGGGGCCGGCTGGCCGTCGAGGGCGCCGTGGTCCGCTACGACGAGGACGGCCTGCCGCAGCTCAAGGGCGCCAGCCTGACCCTTGAACCGGGCCAGACCCTCGGCGTGATCGGCCCGAGCGGCTCGGGCAAGACGACGCTGGCGCGGGTCATTGCGGGAGCCGTGACCCCGGCCGCGGGCGCCGTGCGTCTGGACGGGGCGGAGTACTCGGCCTGGGACAGCGACGCCCTGGCCCGGCATATCGGCTATCTGCCGCAGACCCCGACCCTGTTCGCGGGAACGATCCGCGACAACATCTCCCGATTCGCCGCCGCCCTGGGGGTGGACGCGGCGACGGTGGACCAGGGGGTGGTGAAGGCGGCGCAGGCGGCGGGCGCCCACGACATGATCCAGCGGCTGCCGCAGGGCTATGACACGGCGCTGGGTCCGTTCGGCGCCGGCCTGTCGGCCGGACAGGGGCAGCGGGTGGCGCTGGCCCGGGCCCTCTACAACGATCCGGTGCTTCTGGTGCTGGACGAGCCCAACTCCAATCTGGACCAGGAGGGCGAGGCGGCCCTCATGACGGCCCTGCTCAAGGCCGCCGCCGGCGGCGCGGCGGTGGTGATCGTCGCCCACAGAGCGGGCGTGCTCTCGCGGGTGGATCGATTGCTGGTGATGAAGGACGGCGCCGTGCAGACCGAAGGACCGCGTGAGGACGTGCTGGCCCGGCTGCGCGCCGGCGCGGACCGCAAGATCCAGAAGGCGCCGGGGCAATGACCGAAGCCGCCGCCGCGCCCTCCCCCGCCATCACCCCCTCGCCCCACTTCGAGCTGTGGCTGGGGGGCGGGGTGATCCTGGCGTTCTTCGTCCTGTTTCTCGGCTGGGCCGCCTTTGCGCCGCTGGACGCCGGGGCCTATGCGCCCGGTCAGGTGGCCGTGTCGGGCAACCGGCAGGCGGTGCAGCACCAGGACGGCGGCGTGGTCAGCGCGCTGCACGTGGCCGAGGGCGACCGCGTGCGCGAGGGACAGGTGCTGCTCGAGTTGAGCGCCGGCAACCTGCGGGCGGTGGAGCGCGGCGTGGCGGGCGAGGTCTACGCCCTCATGGCCCAGCGCGCGCGGCTGATCGCCGAGCGCGACCGGCTGGGCGCGGTGCCGACGCCCGAGGCCTTTGCGGAGCTGGACGAGACCGACCGGGCGCTGGCCGAGGAAGCCCTGCGGCTGCAACGGCGGCAGTTCGGGGCGCGGGGCGCGGGGCGGTCCACCGAGACCGGCGTGCTGGGCCAGCGCATCAGCCAGCTGCAGGACCGCATGGAGGGGTACGAGCGTCAGCTGGCGTCCAACCGCGAGCAGCAGCGCCTGATCCTCGAGGAGCTGGAAGGCATGCGCTCCCTCGCCGCCCAGGGCTATGCGCCGCTGAGCCGGGTGCGGGCGCTGGAGCGCACCGCCGCCTCGCTCGAGGGCGAGGAAGGTTCTCTCATGGCGCAGATCGCCGCGACCCGGGAGCAGATGGGCGAGACCCGCCTGCAGATGCTGGGGGTCAATACGCAGCTGGACGAGGACGTTTCGGAGCAGCTGCGCCAGGTCGAGGTGCGGCTGAACGAACTGCAGCCGCGCCTCGGGGAGCTGCGCAGCCAGATCGCCCGGACCCAGGTGCGCAGCCCGGCCACCGGCCAGGTGGTGGGCCTGAGCATCTTCACCCCCGGCGGGGTGGTCCAGGCCGGACAGGTGCTGATGGAGATCGTGCCGGACGATGCGTCCCAGGTGCTGATCGCCCGCATCCAGCCGGCCGATATCGACAATCTGAGGGTGGGGATGGAGACCGAGGTGCGCTTCCCCGGGCTGCGCGAGCAGGTCCCGCCGATCATCAGGGGGCGCGTGACGCGCCTGTCGGCGGACAGCTTCGTGGACGAACAGACGGGCGAGTCCCACTTCCGCGCCGAGATCGTCGTGCCGCCCGAGGCCATGGCTCCGCTGGGCGATGCGGCCGACGACATCCGCCCGGGCATGCCGGTGGAGGTGGTGGTGCTGCTGAGAAAGCGGACCGCCCTGTCCTATCTGGTGGAGCCCCTGACCCGGAACCTGTGGCGGTCCGGCAGCCAGCAGTGACCTAGGCGGCGTCCTTGGGGGCCAGCACGTCGCCGACGGTGGGCCGGTCCTCGCTGAGCACCAGCGACAGATCGCGCGGACGCACCACCTCGCCGCAACAGCCGCACGCGATGCGCGGCTCCAGCGAGTGGCCGCAGGTCTTGTGGACCATGTCGACGCCGGAATCGCTGTCGCCGTACAGATGCTTGTTGCCCCAGGCGTGCAGGGTGACGAGGACGCCGTACAGCTCCTTGCCCCGCGGGGTGAGCAGATATTCGTTGCGCGGCGGGCGCTCGGAATACAGGTGCGGCTCCAGCACCCCGTGAGCCACCAGGGTCTTGAGGCGCGCGGCCAGCACGTTGCGGGCCACGCCCAGACGTTCCTGCCACTGCTCGAAGCGGGTGACGCCCTGGAAGGCGTCTCGGATCACCAGCAGCGTCCAGGGGTCGCCGATCACCTCGAGGGTGGCGGCGATGGAGCAGCTCTGGCGGGAGTAGTCGGCTGTGCGTCCCATGCCGGTAAGGTGACGCTGCGGCAGGCTTTTGACAAGTGGGTTGCGATTCAACACCCATTGAGTCAGTCTTGTTTGGCAACGAACATCGCGGCGCGTGATTTCGCCCCGGCGTTCCTGCGTCCCTCGACTTGCGGGCGGGGCCCCTTCGCGGGTCTCCGCCCGCCTTTCTGATATGTCCTCCGCCATGACCGATTCCGCCGAGCATCATCTCATCCGCGCCCTGACCCTGACGACCGGGGACGACGCCCTGACGGCGGAGCTGTCGGGCGAATTCTCGAACGGCCCGGTCGGCGCGCCGCCCGAGGCGGGCTTTCCGTTCGGCGGGCTGCTGGCCGCCCTGTGCGCGGGCGCCATGCGTCAGGGGCTGCAGATCAGCGGACCGCTGCGCAGCCTCAGCGTCCAGTACCTGGCGGCGGCGAAGTACGGCCAGGGCCTGACGTTCCGGCCCCGTCTGCTGCGCGGCGGGCGCACCGTCGCCTATTCCGCGCTGGAGGCCGGACAGGGCGAGCGCCTGACCCACCACGCCACGGCCACCTGGGGCCGGGACGCCGGGGATGCGGTCGTGCTGACGCCCATGACGGCGCCGCCGCCGCCGCTGGACAGCCTCGATCCCGCCCGGACCCTGGAAGGGCCCATGCGGCCGCGCTTCACCCAGCATGTGGAGTTCCGCTTCGACGGCGGCCCGAACATCCTGGGCGGCAACGAGGGCCGCGCGGCGGTGGAGCGGGTCTGGATGCGCACCAATGACGGGGCGCCCCTGGACGAGCTGCGCCTGTGCTACCTGCTGGACGCCCTCTATCCGCCGTCCTGGACCGCCCTGAAGGCGCCGCCGATGATGACCACGGTGGACCTGCGCTACGACATCCTGACCACGCCCACGCCCGAGACGGCGCCGGACGGCTGGGCCTTCTTCGAGTTCCGCATGCTGGATCTGGGGCTGGGCTGGACGGTGGACGACGCCGTGTGCTGGGGCGCGGACGGGACGCCGCTGGCCCTGTCGCGGCAGCGGCGCAAGCTGCTCTGAACCGACGGCCCGCCTTTCGCCGACGCCGCCCCATGAATATATGAGCCGCAACCAACCATAACCGCCCAGGAAACCGCCATGTCCGATCCCGTCGTCATCTGTTCCTTCGCCCGCACGCCCATGGGCGGCTTCCAGGGCGTGTTCACGGGCGTGAAGGCCACCGAGCTGGGCGCGACCGCGGTGAAGGCGGCGGTCGAACGCGCGGGCGTCGAGGCGGCGCGGGTCGAGCAGATCATGATGGGCTGCGTCCTGCCCGCCGGCCTGGGCCAGGCGCCGGCGCGCCAGGCGGCCATCGGCGCCGGGCTGGGCCGCCATGTGGAGGCCACCACGGTCAACAAGATGTGCGGCTCGGGCCTGCAGGCGGCCATGATGGCCCACGACGCCCTGAAGGCGGGCAGCGCCGAAATCATCGTGGCCGGCGGCATGGAGTCCATGACCGGCGCGCCGTACGTCATGGCCAAGCACCGGGGCGGCGCGCGCATCGGCCACGACGTGATCTCGGACACCATGTATCTGGACGGGCTGGAGGACGCCTACACGCCCGGCAAGCTGATGGGCGCCTTCGCCGAAGACGCCGCGCAGCAATATCAGTTCACCCGCGAGGACCAGGACGCCTACGCCATCGAGAGCCTGAGCCGCGCCAATGCGGCCATCGCCTCGGGCGCCTTCGAGGCCGAGATCACCCCGGTAGAGGTGACCAGCCGCAAGGGAACCGAGACCGTCTCGGTGGACGAACAGCCCGGCAAGGCGCGGCCCGACAAGATCCCGACCCTGAAGCCCGCCTTCGCGAAGGACGGCACCATCACCGCCGCCAACGCCAGCTCCATCTCGGACGGCGCGGCCGCCCTGGTGATGACCCGCGAAAGCGTGGCCCGCGCCCTGAACCTGCCCATCGTGGCCCGGGTCGTGGCCCACGCCGCCCACGCCCACGAGCCGGGCCTGTTCACCACCGCTCCCGTCCCGGCCATGAAGAAGGCGCTGGAGCGGGCCGGATGGAGCGCGTCCGACGTGGACCTGTGGGAGGTCAACGAGGCCTTCGCCGTGGTGGCCATGATCGCCATGCGGGAACTGGACATCGACCACGGGAAGCTGAACGTGAACGGCGGCGCCTGCGCCCTGGGCCACCCCATCGGGGCGTCCGGCGCCCGGGTCCTGTCCACCCTGCTGTCGGCCCTGCAGGCGCGCGGCGGCGGCAAGGGCATGGCGTCACTGTGCATCGGCGGCGGCGAGGCCGTGGCCATGGCGGTGGAGGCAGCCTGACCGGCCTACGCTTCCGGCTCGTCCTGCTGCGTCAGGTCAGCCGGATCGAAATCGTAATCCAGAAGATCACCGGGTCTGCACCCCAGCGCCGCGCACAGCCGCGCCAGGGTGCGGAACCGGATGCCCTTGACCTTGCCCGAGCGGAACAGGGACAGCTGGGTTTCCGAAATTCCCACCTCGGCGGCCAGGTCGCGGGCCTTGAGGCCCTTTCGGACGATCAGGGCGTCGAGAGTCACGCGCACCGGCATCAGATCATCGCGTCCAGCTCGGCCTGGACCCGCCCGGCATGGTCGATCACCCGTCCCAGCAGAAACAGGGCGCCGCCGATCATGCCCAGGGTCATGCCGGCCACGTCGAAATAGGCCCAGCCGCCCTGCCCCCCCTCGACCAGCCGGATCAGGTTGGTGACGCCGAACACGCTGAGAAGGCCGCCCACGCCGAGGGCCAGGCCGACCCGGCGGAGGGCGTCGGACAGGGTGGGCTGGATCAGGCGCCCCTTGGCCAGCTGCCCCATGGCGGCCCCGATGGCCCACACGGCGAACAGATAGAAGGCCGTGGGCGAGGCCCAGAGCGCACCGGCCAGCCAGTGCGCCAGATGCCGGGTTTCGCCCCGCAGGGCGAGGATCAACGGAAAGACCAGATGCATGAGCAGCAGCAGCCCGCCCACGCTGGCCACCATGAACACGGCCAGCCAGCGGAACTGGGCGCAGCGGCGCCGATAGGCGGCGGGGTCGGTGGAGCGCATGGGTCGCCTCAGCTGAATTTTCTTTAATCTTGACTTAAAAACCGTCTGTCCGCAACTTTATCTAAGAGTTAAAGGAACAGGCGACATGACCCTGGCGATCGAGACCTGCGGCCTGACCCGCCGCTTCGGCGGCCGGACGGCGGTTCAGGCGCTGGACCTGCAGGTTCCCAGGGGCGCCGTCTACGGCTTTCTGGGCCCCAACGGCGCAGGAAAGACCACCACGCTCAAGATGCTGCTGGGCCTGATCCGCCCCGACGGGGGCCGGGCGCTGATCGACGGCGTCGACGTGGCCGCAGACCGGCTGGGGGCGGCCCGCAAGGTGGGGGCCCTGCTGGAGGCGCACGGCTTTCACGCCAATCTGACCGGGCGGGAGAACCTGGAGATCACCCGGCGGCTGCTGGCCCTGCCGCGGCCCGAGACGGACCGGGTGCTGGAGATCGTCGAGATGCGGCCTGACGCCCATCGCCGGGTGTCGGACTATTCGCTCGGCATGCGCCAGCGGCTGGGCATCGCCCGCGCCCTGCTGGGGTCGCCGCCGGTGTTGATCCTGGACGAGCCCGCCAACGGGCTGGATCCGGACGGCATCGCCGACATGCGCGCCTTTCTGGCGGGGCTGCCCGCACGGACGGGCGCCACGGTGCTGGTCTCCAGCCACCTGTTGAACGAGGTGGAGCAGACGGCCACCCATGTGGGGGTGATCTTCGCTGGGCGGCTGGCGGTGCAGGGGGCGCTGGCGGACCTGATCGCCCGGGTCGCGCCCGGCCTGGACGTGGAGGTCGATCAGCCGGAGCGGGCCCGGTCGCTCATTCTGGCCCGCGGATTCGATCTGGAGGATGGCGAGGCGCTGTCGGTGCGGCTGAGGCCGGGCGACGATGCGCGGGCCGCCGCCGCGGGGCTGAACCGCGCCCTCGTGGAGGGGGGCCTGGCCGTGTTCGCCCTGACGCCCCGCCGCCCCAGCCTCGAAAGCCTCTATCGGGCGACGGCGGACAAGAACCGCCTGCCGCCCGCCGGCAAGGAGACCGCCTGAATGCTCACCGCCCTGTCCGTGGAGCTGCTGAAGCTCAACCGTTCCCTGGCCGCGCTTCTGGCCGTGGCCGCGCCGGGCCTGATCGCCCTGTTCATTTTCTTCAACCTGCTGCGGCTGGAAGCGGCGCAGGAGTGGCCCATGGTGATGATGCAGGCGGCCGCCATCTGGGCCTACTTCATGCTCCCCATGAGCGTCACGGCCCTGACGGTCCTGGTCGCCCATATGGAGCACGGCCCGCGCAGCTGGGAGCATCTGTTCGCCCTGCCGGTCCGCCGGTGGCGGCTGCTGGCGGCCAAGGCGGCGGGAGTCTTCCTTGTGGTGGCCGCCATGGAAGCGGCGGTTCTGGTCCTGGCCGCCGGTTCGGGCGCCCTGGCGGGCCTGCTCAAGCCCGGGATCGCGCCGACCGGCGTCATCGACTGGTCGGCCATGGTCTGGCTGCATGCCCGCATCTTCGCCGCGGCCGCCCTGCTGACGGCGATCCAGTTGTGGGCGGCCCTGCGGTTCAGGAGCTTCGTGCCGGGGCTGGTGCTGGGCATCGGCGGGACCTTCTTCGCGGTGGTCGCCACCTCGGCGAAGAACGGGGTTTTCATGCCCTGGCAGATGCCGGTCAACATCCTCGCCGGGGATCCCGCCCGGTCGAACCTCGCCCTGCTGCTGGGCCTCGGCGGCGGGGTCCTGGCCCTGGCCCTGATGCTGGCGCACCTGTCGCGGCGCGAGGTGGTTTGATCTGGTCACCGGTGTCATTGCGGGTATGGTGGCGCCATGACCCTTGATCGCCGCACCCTGATCACCGCCGCCGGGCTGGGCCTGACCGCATCGCCGGTTCTGGCCCAGGCGCCCTGGAGCGAGGCGGTTCGCGCCGCCGCCGTCCTGCCGCAGCGGGCGCCGGCCGACCCGGCCGAGACCGTGCGGCTGTGGCCGGGCGGCGCGCCCGGCGGCGAGGCCGTCACCGTGGTGGCCGAGGTGAACGAGCGGTCGGAGGATCCCGCCTACCACGACCGGTTCGCGGTCTACACCACCGACCCGATCCTGACGGTGTTCCGGCCCGAACGGCCCAACGGCGCAGCCCTGCTGCTGATCCCGGGCGGCGGCTATCGCTGGGCGGTGGTGGACAAGGAGGGCTACGACTGCGCCCGGGTGTTCGCGGCGGCGGGGGTGACCTGCTTCGTGCTGCGCTACCGGCTGCCGGGCGACAACTGGGCGGCGGGGCCGAACGCGCCGCTGCAGGACGCCCAGCGGGCCATGCGCCTGATCCGCGCCAACGCCGGCTCGTACGGGATCGACCCGGACCGCATCGGGGCCCTGGGCGCCTCGGCGGGCGGACACCTGTGCGGCGCCCTGGCGGCGCGGCACGGCGATGCGGTCTATGAGCCTGTGGACGCGGCGGATGCGGCCTCCGCCCGGCCGGACCTGTGCATCCTGATGTATCCGGTGGTGACCCTGACCGACCCGCACACCCACGCCGGGTCGCGCAGCCATCTGCTGGGCGAGACCCCGACGCCGGACCAGATCCGGGACTGGTCGCTGGAGACCATGCCCCGCCGCGACACCCCGCCCACCTTCATCGTCCACGCCATGGACGACGGGGCGGTGCCGCCCGAGAACGCCCTGATGCTGACTACGGCCCTGCGGGCGGCGAATGTGCCGGTGGAGACCCACCTGTTCGAGGAGGGCGGCCACGGCTTCGGCGTCCGCCAGATCGTGGGGCGCCCCGCCGCCGTGTGGCCGGAGCTGCCCCTGGCCTGGGGCGCGCGGCGCGGCTGGCTGGGCTAGGCGCGGCCGGCTGTGCGCGGCGGTTTCGGCGGCGCGTCGGGCCGCGGCCCGGGGCGCGGGCGATCCGCCTGCATCAGGCGGGCGAGGCTGTGGGCGCCGGTGGCGAGCACGATCATGGGCCGGACTCCTGGACTGCGATATTGAGAATGCATCGCAATAGTGAGTCTGGCAAGCCTCCTGACGCGGGGCCGCCGGCGCTGTAGCGTCGCGGCATGACCGCGCCCTCCGCCGCCCCCGCCCCGCCCCGCGCCTGCGGCGCGTGCGGGCTGTGCTGCAAGATCATGGGGGTGGAGGCCCTCGCCAAGCCGCCGCGCAAATGGTGCGGCCATTTCCGCAAGGGGCGCGGCTGTTCGATCTATGCGGAGCGGCCCTCCGCGTGCGGCGCGTTCAACTGCACCTGGCTGCTGGCGCCCAATCTCGGCGACGACTGGCGGCCCGACCGGACGGGCTTCGTCATGCATTCGGAGCACGGCGGCCGGCGCCTGATCGTCGAGGCGGACGGCGCCGACCCGCAGGCGTGGCGGCGCGAACCCTACCATACCACCCTGCGGGACTGGGCCCGGGCCGGGGCGGCCCAGGGGCTGGAGGTGCTGGTGTTCACGGGCGACCGGGGGGTCCGGCTGCTGCCGGACGGCGGAGAGCGTCCGGTCACGCGGGCGCCGGCCTGATCAGTGCACCGTCGCGCTCCGGGACTGATCCCGGCCGCCGTGCAGCTTGTCGCCGATCATATTGCCCATGCGCACGGCGGAGCCCATGGGCGAGGCCATGAAGCCGGCGCGGGGGTCGATCTTGCGGGCCTGATGGGCGAAGGCGGCGGCCATGCCGGCGCTCATCATGGCGGCGACCATCTGGCCGGCCATGCTGCGGGGACGCGACGCCATCCAGAAGGCGCTGACCGCCTGGGACACGCTCCACAGCCGCAGGGCGCTGCTGCGGTCGGGCCCCGGGGGCGCGTTCCAGACCCGCAGCCCGGCCAGGGCGCCCGCCGACATCAGGGCGGGCAGCAGGATGCTGAAGCCGCTGCGGGGCTTCTGGACGATGGGGCGGCCGTCATGCTCGGGCGAGGTCTCGCGCGGGTCGGCGGTCAGGGCCACCAGGGCGGAGGCCAGCAGCCCCGCGCCCGCGGTGACCGCCAGACCCGTCGCCACATGCCGTCCGCTGCGGCCCTTGCTGTTCAGGAACCGGTCGATCTGGCTGGGGCGTGACATGGCGGCGTTCTCCCTGTTGCATGCAGGGAACGGAACAGGTCAGGCGGCAGGGGGTTCCGGGGCGACGGCCCCGGCGGGGATCAGTTGCCGGTGGCGGCGCCGTCGGGCTCGATGTCCCTCATGGCGCTCTGCAGCCAGTTCTGCTCGCCCAGCAGCTTGATCAGGTTCAGCTGGTTCTCGAGGAAGTCGATGTGCTCCTCGGTGTCCGACAGGATCTCGGTGAGGATCTGGCGGCTGATGAAGTCGGCGGCGGCCTCGCACTGCTTGATGGCCTCGATCTGGTCGCGGCGGCCGTCCAGCTCCAGCTGCAGGTCGGCGCCCATGCACTCGGGCGCGGTCTCGCCGATCTTGAGCTTGTGCAGATCCTGCAGGTTGGGCAGGCCGTCCAGGAACAGGATGCGCTTGATCAGCTTGTCGGCGTGTTTCATCTCGCCGATGGACTCGTCGTAGATGACCTTGCCCAGATGGCTGAGGCCCCAGCTTTCGAACATGCGGGCATGCAGGAAATACTGGTTCACCGCGGTCAGTTCGTTGGTGAGGACGCCGTTCAGCGTCCGGATGATCGCGGGATCGCCCTTCATGGTCTCAAGCCTTTTTCTTACGGGCGCAGCTCACACGGCGGCCGCGTCCGTTGCGCATGGCATAACATGTTTCGCCGGCGATTGTTCACCTGCGAATACTTATCAGCTTATTGTAATTGCGAGTAAATCTCGCCCGTCGCTCTACTCGGCGGCGAGGGCGAAGGCCTGACGGGATTCCTGGATCATCTCGCGCATTTCGCACACGCATTTTGCGCACTGGGCCTGGCAGCCGTTGTGGGCGAACACGTCGCGCGGACGTTTGGCGCCCGCCTCGATGGCCCGGGCCACGTCCCGTTCGCGAATGCCGTTGCAGTTGCAGATGTACACGGTCGTCCGACCCGATGCGTTGAGAACGACTCTCCATAGCAGGACTCCGGGCGGATGCAAATCGTTCGCATGCGCATCCGCCCCTTGACCGGTGAGGCAAGACGGCGCACCCCCCGGCCATGTCCCGGACCGCCCCCTGCCGCCTGTATCTGATCACCCCCCCGGCCCTGCCGGATCTGGACGCTTTCGCCGCGGATCTGGAGGCCGCTCTGGGGGCCGGCGACGTGGCGGCGCTGCAGATCCGGCTGAAACCCGCCGACGACGACCAGGTGCGCGCAGCCGTGCGGCGGCTGGCGCCGATCGCCCATGCCCGCGGCGTGGCGGTGATCCTGAACGACCGGCCGGACCTGGCCGCCGAGCTGGGCTGCGACGGGGTTCACGTGGGCGACGAGGACCCGGCGGTGGACGCGGCGCGGCGCATCCTGGGCCCGGACGCCATGATCGGCGCCACCTGCCGGGACAGCCGTCATGCGGCCATGGAGGCGGCCGAGGCCGGCGCCGACTATGTGGCCTTCGGGGCCTTCTTTCCCACCGACACCAAGGACACCGTCGCCCGGCCGGATCCGGACATCCTGACCATCTGGCAGGAGACCATGGCCGTGCCCTGCGTGGCCATCGGCGGCATCACCGTGGACAACGCCCGGACCCTGATCGACGCGGGCGCGGACTTCCTGGCGGTGAGCGCGGGGGTGTGGCGCCATCCGGACGGGCCGGCCGAGGCCGTACGCCGCTTCAACGCCCTCATGGCCTGAGCCCGGCGCCCGCGCCGCGGCAAGGGATATTTAGCAAAGGCGTGGTTGACTGGGCGTTCAGTATCCCAGCCTGCAAAGCTTTCGTCATGATCCTGAGCCGCGCGCTCGCCGACCTGGACCACCCCGCCGTCGCCGCCGCGGAAGCGCGCGCCGGCTCGTGGCGCCGCGGCCACGACCTGATGAGCCAGCCCCATGCGCCGGTGTTCCTGGCCGTGATCCTGGCGGTGCTGGTGGTGGCGGCGGTCTCCACCAGCCGCTCGGCCGGACTGGTGGCCGCGCTCTGGGCCGCCAGCGGGGTGGCCGTGACGGCCTGGCTGCGGGCCGGCAAGGGCAAGGCCTATGAATCCGCCTATGTGGGCCTGATCACGACCGGGTTCGCGGGCGGCAACCTGCTGGCCGGCAACACGCCTGATCTGGCCCTCATGTTCACCGTCGGCAACATGATCGAGGTGGTCCTGGCGGTGCTGCTGATCCGCCGGTTCCTGCCCGACCTGAACATCGCCACGGTGCCGGGGACGGCCAAATTCCTCGTCCTTGCGGCGGTGATCCCGCCCCTGCCGGCGGCCCTGTTCGGAGCGGGCATGCTGCACCTGATGAACGGGCAGGACTTCCTCACAACCTTCCAGACCTGGTGGTTCGGCCACGCCCTGGGCATCGCCGTGTTCGGGCCCTTCGGCCTGGCCGTGACCAAGCGCCACTTCGCCCGGCTGGCCAGCCCCCGCGAGGTGGCCGAGGCCGTCCTGCTGCTGGGCGCGCTGGCCGTGCTCGTGACGGTGCTGTTCACCCAGGACGTGGCGCCGGTTCCCTACGTCATCGTGCCGCTGCTTCTGGTGATCGCCGTGCGGTTGAGAATCGTGGGCGTCAGCGCCGCCGTGCTGATCACGGCCGTCATCGCCATCAGCGCCACCCTGCACGGCCACGGCCCCATGAACCAGATTGCGGGCGCCAGCCTGTCGGACAGGGTGGCCATGGCCCAGCTGTTCACGGCGGCCGCCGGCCTGCCCATGCTGCTCGTGGCCGCCATGCTGGAGGAACGCGACCTGTTCGCCGCCCGCGCCGCCGCCGACAAGCTGAGGGCGGAAAAGGCCAGCGAGGGCAAGTCGCGGCTGCTGGCCAACGTGGCCCATGAGATCAAGAGCCCCATCGGCGGCATCATCGGCATCGGCGACCTGTGGTCCTCGGGCCAGCTGGGGCCGATCACCCCGACCCAGGGCGAAATGGCGGCCATGCTGGTCAAGACCGCGCGCCAGATCGAGACCCTCACCCACGACCTGCTGGACGTGGCCCGCGCCGAGTCCGGCGCCGTGCAGATGGACCTGCGCCCGGTGGACGTGGCGGGGGTGGTGGAGGACGTGCGCCGCACCGTGGCCCTGCGAAAGGAAGCCGAAGGGCTGACCCTGACCACCGAGCGGGACAACGAGGATCTGGTCGCGCGAGCGGACTCCATCCGCCTCAGCCAGATCGTCGGCAATCTGGCCAGCAACGCGGTCAAGTACGGCGCCTCGGGCGGGGTGGTGATCCTGCGCACCCGCCGCGTGGGCGCCCGGATCCGCATCGAGGTCACGGACAAGGGCCCCGGTCTTTCGTCCGACAAGCAGGCGCAGCTGTTCGAGCCGTTCAACCGGCTGGGACTGGAGCGGTCCACCGTCGAGGGGCACGGCATCGGCCTGACCCTGGCCAAACGCCTGACCGAGCTGCAGGGCGGCGAGATCGGCGTCATCAGCGCCCCCGGCGAAGGCGCCACCTTCTGGATCGAACTGCCGGCGGCGTGAGCCTGTGGCAGCCTGCCGCGCGGCACGGCGGCGCTGGACATCGCCGGGCCGCGGGCGCAGGTTTGGACACCACACAGGGCTGCTCAAGGACTGATCGTGGATTTCGACGCGCTGTTGCTGTCACGGATGCAGTTCGCCTTCACGGTGGCGTTCCACATCCTGTTCCCCGCCTTCACCATCGGCCTTGCGGCGTTTCTCGCCGTGCTGGAGGGCCTGTGGCTGTGGACGAAGCGGGACGTGTTCCAGACCCTGTACCTGTTCTGGGTGAAGATCTTCGCCCTCAGCTTCGGCATGGGCGTCGTCTCCGGGGTGGTGCTGAGCTACCAGTTCGGCACCAACTGGTCCGAGTTCATCCGCCTGACCGGCGGGGTGATCGGGCCGCTGCTGGCCTATGAGGTGCTGACGGCCTTCTTCCTGGAGGCCTCGTTCCTGGGCGTCATGCTGTTCGGCTGGAAGAAGGTGGGGCCCAGGCTGCACTTCCTGGCCACCCTGCTGGTGGCCATCGGCACCAGCATCTCGGCCTTCTGGATCCTGTCGGCCAACAGCTGGATGCAGACGCCGCAGGGCTATGAAATCCTCGCCAACGGCACGTTCCAGGCCACGAATTTCATGGAGGTGATCTTCAACCCCAGCTTCCCCTCGCGGCTGACGCATATGCTGCTGGCCGCCTTCCTGACCACCGCGCTGGTGGTGGGCGGGGCCTCGGCCTTCCAGGTGCTGAAGAGCCGGGCGAAGGGCGAGACCGCGACGGGGTGGACCGCCAGCCGCGTGGCCCTGGCCATGGCCGTGGGCATGATCGCCGTGACCGCCCCGCTGCAGCTGCTGGCCGGACACTGGTCCGGCGAGGTGGCGCGCCATCACCAGCCGTCCAAGCTGGCGGCCATCGAGGCCTACTGGGAGACCCGCGCCGACCACCCGCTCATCCTGTTCGCCATCCCGGACCGGGCGACCCAGTCCAACCATTTCGAGCTGTCCATACCCGGCGGGGGCGTGATCGTGGCCCCGCCCGGCGAGGTGGTGGTCGGGCTCGACGCCATGGCGCGCGAGGACCAGCCGCCGGTGTTCATGGTGTTCTGGGCGTTCCGGGTGATGGTGGGGCTCGGCATGCTGATGATCGGCCTGGGCCTGTGGGGCGCGGTCCTGCTGTGGCGCAGGCGGCTGTTCGACAATCGCTGGTTCCTGCGCTTCGCGGTGGCCATGGGGCCCGCCGGCTTCATCGCCGTGCTGGCGGGATGGATGGTGACCGAGATCGGACGCCAGCCGTGGGTCGTGTACGGGGTGCTGCGCACCGCCGACGCCGTGTCGCCAGTGACGAGCGGCGAGGTGCTCACCTCTCTGCTGGTCTACATCACCGTCTACGCCATCGTGTTCACCGCGGGCGCCCTGTTCATCCTGCGCCTGATGGCGGAAGGACCGAAGGCCGTGATCACCGCCCGCGCCGCCGACGAGATCCGTCCCCCCGGCTGGGCCCTGTCCAAGGCGCCCGGCGACGTGGGCGGCGACGTTCCGGGAGACCCGTCATGACCCTCGACCTCGCCCTGATCTGGGCCGGGCTGATCGCCGTCGCGGTGCTTCTGTACGTGATGCTGGACGGGTTCGACCTGGGCCTCGGCATCCTGTTTCCCTTCGCCCGCTCGCCGAAGGACCGGGATGTGATGATGAACACCGTGGCCCCGGTGTGGGACGGCAACGAGACCTGGCTGGTGCTGGGCGGCGGCGGACTGCTGGCCGCCTTCCCCCTGGCCTATTCGATCCTGATGCCGGCGCTGTACCTGCCCGTGCTGATGATGCTGGCGGGGCTGATCCTGCGCGGCGTGGCCTTCGAATTCCGCTTCCGCGCGCGCGATCGCGGACGGCGGTTCTGGACCCAGATGTTCACGCTCGGCTCGATCCTGGCGACCTTCGCCCAGGGCCTGATCCTGGGCGGCTTCATCCAGGGCGTGCGCGTGGCGGAGGATCGCTTCGCCGGCGGGCCGTTCGACTGGTTCACCCCCTACACCCTGCTGGTGGCCTGCGGGCTGGTGGCCGGCTACGCCCTGCTGGGGGCGAGCTGGCTGATGCTCAAGACCACGGACGACCTGCACGGCGACGCCCGCAAATGGACCGGCGTCAGCGCCGCGGCCACCGCGGCGCTGCTGGCGGCGGTCAGCGTCGCCACCCTCGTGGCCCATCCGGTGATCGGCGAGCGCTGGGGCTGGCCCGACGGCTTCGCGGGCGGAATCGACTGGGCGGTGTTCGCCCCGCGCGCCCTCATTCCACTGATCGGGGTGGCGGGCCTGGCCATGATCTTCCTGGGATCGCGCAAGGGGTCGCACGGCTGGCCCTTCGTGGGCGCCCTGACCATCTTCCTGTCCGGCTATCTGGGGCTGGCGGTCAGCTTCGCACCCTATGTGGTGCCCTATGCGGTCAACTTCCGCCAGGGCGCGGCGCCGGACAACGCCCTCGGCCTGATGCTGGTGGGCACGGCGGTGATCCTGCCCATGATCCTGGCCTACACCGCCTGGGTGTACTGGGTGTTCCGCGGCAAGATGACCCCGGAGACCGGCTATCATTAGGCCCGTTCCCCCGCCCGGTCCCGACGATCCGCTGCCGCCCCTGTGGAAGCGGCTGATGTGGTTCGCCCTGCTGTCCGTCGCCGGGCTCGCCGTGGTGGCGACGGTGGCCTACGCGCTTCGGGCCTTGCCGTTCATGGGATGAGGCGCGACAGTCGCGCCCATGATGTTCCGCAAGACGCTGATCGCCGCCGCCCTGACCGCCCTCGCCGCCCCCGTGGCGGCGCAGGACGCGGAGGATTTCACCGCCCGCCTGAACCGCCTGCCGGGCCAGACCACCCTGTCTGCGCCG
>JBALUZ010000045.1:0-17984 GCA_036963825.1 Brevundimonas sp. | reverse complement strand
GGATCAGGCCCTTGTCGGCCCCCGCCACGGCGCGGGTCAGGTCGCCCGCCGCCACCGCCTCGTCCACCACGAAGGCGAAGTCGCGGGTCAGGGGCATCAGGGCGGGCAGATCGGCCGGTCCACGGGACTTGCCCGCCGTCCTGGCCGCGCGCGGCTCGGGCAGGGAGTCCAGCACGATCTCGAAGCCCAGCATGGGGCCGTCGGCGTCCAGCGCCTTGAGCACCCGGGGGTGCAGGGCGCCGAAATGGGCGATCACGGTCTTCGGCCCCAGCTGCAGCCGCGCCGAACGGCCGGGGTGCCACCAGTCCGGGTTCTGCCCCTGCACCAGTTGCAGGGAGGCCACCGGCGCGCCCAGCTCGTCCAGCAGGGCCAGAAGGTCCCCCTTCAGCGCCAGCAGGGCGTCCTCGCCGGCGCCGGACCAGTGGCGCGGGGCGTGCGGCGCGACCAGGCCGGCGATGACCATGCGCTGGTCTTCGGGGCCGTCGGCCAGGTAGACCGGGCCGATCTCGAACAGGGCGGCGTCGGGATGGCCCCGCGCCGCGTTGCGGGCGGCCGCCTCGATCAGGTTCGGCAGGACCGCCGGGCGCATGCAGTCCAGGTCCGAGGCGATGGGGTTCTCCAGCACCAGGCGCTCGTCGCCGCCGCCGAACAGGGCGGCCTTGTCCCGGCGTGTGAAGGACCAGGTCAGGGCCTCCGCATAGCCCATGGCCGCCAGCGCCCGCCGGGCGACGCGCACCCGCTTCTGCCGGGGGGCCAGCACGCCGGAGGCGGCGCGCGGCGCCTCGGGCAGCGGGGTGGTCGGCAATTGATCGTAGCCGACGATGCGCGCCACTTCCTCCACCAGATCGGCCGGGCCCTCCACGTCGCGGCGCCAGGACGGCGGGGTCACGCGGACGACGACGCCGTGGCCCTCCACCGTGAAGCCCAGACGGCACAGCACCTCGACCACGCCCTCGCGGCCGATGGCCAGTCCGGACAGGCGGCACACCTGTTCGGGGTCGAAATCGAAGGGGGCGGGGCCGGCGGGCGGCTCGCCCGCCACGGTGACGTCGGACGCCTCGCCGCCGCACAGGTCCAGGATCAGGGCCGTGGCCAGCTCCAGCCCGGGAACCACGAAGGCCGGATCCACGCCGCGCGCGAAGCGGTACTGGGCGTCGGAATTGATGGTCAGCAGGCGGCCGGTCTGGGCCGTGGCCAGCGGGTCGAACCAGGCGCTCTCGATGAAGACCGCGGTGGTGGTCTCGTCACAGCCGGTGGACTCGCCGCCCATGACGCCGCCCAGGCCGATGGGGCGCTCGCCGTCCGCATCGGCGATGACGCACATGCCGTGCGCCGCCGCATAGGTCTTGCCGTCCAGGGCGATCAGGTGCTCGGGCTCGCCCGATGTCCTGGCCGCCTGGCCATGGCGCGCCACGATCACCTCGCCGGACAGCTTGGCCACGTCGTAGACGTGCAGCGGGCGCGCGCGGTCCCAGGACAGCAGGTTGGTGACATCCACCAGGGCATTGATGGGGCGCAGGCCGACGGCCTTGAGCCGATCCTGCAGCCACCGGGGGGAAGGGCCGTTCTTCACGCCCCGGATGACCCGGCCGGCGAAGACCGGGCACAGGTCGGGCGCCTCGATGCGGATCGAAACGGGGCACGGGAAGGCGCCCTTCACGGGCTCCGGCGTGCGGTCGATGACGCGGCCGATGCCGGTGGCCGCCAGATCCCGCGCGATGCCCGCCACGCCCAGCCAGTCGGGGCGGTTCGGGGTCACCTCGAAATCGATCACCGGCTCGGCGGCGAACACCTCGGCCGCGGGCGTGCCCACGGCCCAGTGGTCGGGCAGGTCCAGAATGCCGTCGCTGTCCTCAGCCTGCTCCAGCTCGGCGGCGGAGCACAGCATGCCGTTGGAGACTACGCCCCGCACCGGCTTTTCCACCAGGGTGACGCCGAGGCCGGGCACCCAGGCGCCGATCGGCGCATAGATGGTGACGAGACCCGCCCGTGCGTTGGGCGCGCCGCAGACGATTTCCTTGATCCCGTCGACGGTCTCCACCTGACAGACCTGCAGGCGGTCAGCATTCGGGTGACGCTCGGCCGACACGATGCGTGCGACGCTGAACGGCGCCAGGGCGGCGGCGGGGTCCCGAACCTCCTCCACCTCGAGGCCCGCCATGGTCATGGCGTCGGCCACGGCGCCGATGGACGCGTCCGTCTCCAGATGCTCCTTCAGCCAGGACAGGGTGAACTTCACCGCGAAGCTCCTTCAAGCACCTGCTGGATGTTGTCCAGGAACTGCGGCGCGCCCGTGTAGCCGACACGCAGGAAGCGGCAGTTAATGAAGGTGCAGTCCCGGAGGGGCACGGCGCCGGTCACCTTCTGCGGGCCCCGCGGGTCCAGCAGCAGGTTCCGCGGATCTCCCATGGCGTCGCCCATGTTGCATCCGTCGAAGGTGCATGCGCCCAGCGCCAGAAGCACCGCAGGCCCCTCGAAGAAGCAGTCCCGGAAGGTGCGTCCCGCGATTTCCGATTCGCCGCGCTGGGCGGCTTCGATCACCAGCTGGGGCAGCCAGATGTGAACGCCCTCATACGTCGGGCCGGGGCCGATGAGCGGCAGGTTCAGGAGGTTGTCTTCGATTTTCATGTCTGTCTCAGCTCAGGCCGGAAGCCGCGTTGGGCGCTGCGAAGGGCGAGAAGCCGTAGTGGGCCAGCCACCGCGTGTCGGCCTCGAACATGGGGCGCAGGTCGGTGACGCCGTACTTCAGCATGGCCAGGCGATCCACGCCCATGCCGAAGGCGAAGCCCTGCCACTCGTCCGGATCAAGGCCGCAGTTTCTGAGTACGTTCGGATGGACCATCCCGCAGCCCAGGATCTCCATCCAGTCGTCACCCTCGTTCAGCTTCAGCGCCCCGCCCGAGCGGTCGCAGCGGATGTCCATCTCCGCCGAAGGCTCGGTGAAGGGGAAGTGGTGCGGACGGAACCGGGCGTGAACGCCCGACAGTTCGAAGTAGCGCGCCACAAAGGTCTCCAGCGTCCACTTCAGATGCCCCATGTGGATGGCCCGGTCGATCACCAGCCCCTCCACCTGATGGAACATGGGCGTGTGGGTGGCGTCGGAGTCCTTCCGGAACGTCCGGCCGGGGGCGATGATGCGGATGGGCGGCGTCTCGCTCATCATGGTGCGCACCTGCACCGGGCTGGTGTGGGTCCGCAGCACCTTGCGCTCGCCGGTCTGCGGGTCGGCCTTCAGGAAGAAGGTGTCGTGAAGCTCGCGCGCCGGGTGTTTGGGCGGAAAGTTCAGGGCCGTGAAGTTGTGGAAGTCGTCCTCGATGTCGGGACCCTCGGCGACCCCGAAGCCCATCTCGGCGAAGATGGCGATGATCTCGTCCATGGCCTGCATGGTGGGGTGCACCCCGCCCTTGCGGCGCGGCCGCGGCGGCAGCGTCAGGTCGACGCGCTCCGCCAGCAGGCGCGCGTCCAGTTCGGCGGCCTCCAGCGCCGCCCGTTTCGCGGCCAGGGCGGCGCTGACACGGTCGCGCAGGCCGTTGATGAGGGGGCCCTGTTCGCGCCGCTCGTCCGGGCTCATGGCGCCCAGGCCCTTGAGCAGGCCCGAGATGGACCCCGATTTGCCCAGGGCGGCGACGCGGATGTCCTCGAGACCCGTCACGCTGTCGGCTGCGCCGATGGCGTTGATGAGGTCCAGTTCCAGTTGGTTCAGGTCGGTCATGACCGCGACCCTCTAGCCTCTGCGCGCGCGAGCGGGAACCCCATGGCGGGCCGTCGGCGGCCATTTCAGCGGCTCCGGTCCGCGCCGCCGCCGGAATATGATCCGAACACGGACCTAAGCATATGAAACTGTGATAAAATCTTCTAAAACGGCAAAGCTGTCGTTAATCGCTCCTCGCCTAGGTCAATGGCCGCTCAGTAGGAGTTGTTCATGGCCCGCATCAGGGACTTCTTGGTAGGCGCCGCCCCGGTCGGGCCGGACACCAGCGGCTCGGTCGTGTTCGATCGTTTCCAGAACGAACCCGACACCCTGGCCATCGCCGTCGTGGACGAGGGCATGCGGCCGCTGGGTCTGGTGGAGCGTAACGCCTTCACCCTGAAGATGGCCGCCGAGTTCGGCCGGGCCCTTTACGCCCGTCGTCCCATCTCGGCCCTCATGGATGCGTCGCCGCTGATCCTGGAGGGCGAGACCGAGGCCGAAGACCTGTTCCGCACCGTGGACGCCGCCGGGCTGGACGGGCTGCTGTCCGGCTTCATCGTCACCGAGCACGGCCGCTACGCCGGCGTCGGGTCCGGCGTGCAGGTGCTCCAGGCCGCCGGCGCCCTCGCGCGGCGGCGCGCCGACGAGATGGCGGCGCTGGCCAGCAACCTTTCCCGGGCGGAGGCCGAGGCCCGCGCCTCCAGCCGCGCCAAGTCCGAATTCCTGGCGGTCATGAGCCACGAGATCCGCACGCCCCTGAACGGGGTGCTGGGCGTCGCCGCCCTGATGGAGCGCCAGCTGGAGCAGGAATCCCTGCGGCCCCATCTGCGCACCATCCTGGACTCCGGCAACAGCCTGCTGCGCCTGCTGACGGACGCCCTGGACATGTCCCGCGCCGAGGCGGGCGTGCTGAGCCTCGAGCCGGCGCCGCTGCGGCTCAGCGACCTGACCGACGATCTCCAGGCCCTGTGGCGGGCGAGGGCCGATGAGAAGGGCCTGGCTCTGTGCGTGGCCTGCGACGCCGAGGATGTGGACTGGGTCGAGGCGGACGAGACGCGCCTCAAGCAGCTGCTCAACAACCTGATCGGCAACGCCATCAAGTTCACGCCGGAGGGTCGGGTGGACGCGAGGATTACGGCGCGGAATGAGAACGGGCGCGTGGTCCTGTCCGCCTGTGTCGACGACACGGGCCCGGGCGTGCCCCGGGAGCGGGTGGAGACGGTGTTCCAGCCCTTCAACACCGGCGACGCGACGCGGCAAGGCGCCGGCGCCGGCCTGGGCCTGGCCATATGCCGCCAGATCGTGGAGCGCATGGGCGGCCGCATCGCCGCCGAGGCTTCGCCGCTGGGGGGCGCAAGGTTCCGGTTCGAGCTGTCGCTTGCGCCGGCGAACCCGGAAGCCCGGGCGGCGCGGCAGGCCGTCGCCGCCCCGACTCCCCACGACACCCTGCATGTGCTGGTCGCCGACGACCATCCCGCCAACCGCTTCCTGGCCGGCAAGCTGCTCGAGATGTTCGGCTGCAGCCACGATGCGGTGGAGAACGGCGCCGAAGCCGTGGAGGCGGCGCGCACGCGCGCCTACGATCTGGTGCTCATGGACATCAAGATGCCGGTCATGGACGGCGTGGCGGCGACGCGCGCCATCCGGGGCCTTGAGGGCGAGGGGGCCGGACTGCCCATCCTGGCGCTGACCGCAAACGCGGATGAGCGTGACGCCGCCGCCTATCTCGCCGCCGGCATGGACGGCGTGGTGCAGAAACCCGTCCAGCCCGACGTTCTGCTCGACGCCATCCGGCGCGCCGTCGGGGCCCGGATGAAGGCGGCGGCCTGAACGAAAAAAGCCCCCCGGCGAGGCCGGAGGGCCCTTTCAACAGTCGGGCTGCAGAGGCTTACGCCAGGGCGGCGCGAACCTTCTCGGCGACAGCCTTGAAGCCGGTTTCGTCGGCGGCGATGGCGGCCAGGACCTTGCGGTCAAGCTCGATGCCCGCCTTGCCCAGGCCGTGCATGAACTGCGAGTAGGTGAAGCCTTCGGCGCGGGCCGCGGCGTTGATGCGCTGGATCCACAGGGCGCGGAACGAGCGCTTCTTGGTGCGACGGTCGCGGTAGGCGTACTGCCCGGCGCGGTCCACGGCGGCCTTGGCCGTGCGGATGGTGTTCTTGCGGCGGCCGTAGAAGCCCTTGGCCTGCTTCAGAACCTTCTTGTGCTTGGCGTGGGACGTTACGCCCCTTTTGACGCGAGCCATGATGTATTTTCCTTCGGGATGTCCCTACCGCTCGGCCCGCGGGGCCTCGCTGCTTGAGGGACATGATTTCAAACTGATGCGGTTGGAGATCGAGCGTTCGTGCCGGCGCCGATCAGGCGTAGGGCATGTAGGACTTGATCTTCCGGGCGTCCGCGTCGGACATGACCTTGGTGCCGCGGTTCTGGCGGATGTACTTCGAGTTGTGGCTGATCAGACGGTGGCGCTTGCCCGCCACGCCCGCTTTGACCTTGCCCGTGGCCGTCAGTTTGAAGCGCTTCTTGGCGCCCGACTTCGTCTTCAGTTTCGGCATTTTCACTCTCTCTTTTTTGAGTGGGCTGCCGCCTGCCGGCCGCTTGAGCCGGTAGAATACGACAGACCGTTGAGAACCGCCCAGGCATGCCTGTTCGCCCGGCGGTTCGGTACGCGAAGGCGGGGCTCATACGGCATGGCGCCGCCGCTGGCAATAGACAGCCGAAGCGTCAGTCCGCCGGATTGTGTGTTTCCAGGAAGCGCACGGTCTCCGCCAGCATCCGTTGGCGGGTCTGGTTCATGGACAGCCAGTGATCCTCACCCTCCAATTCGATCAGTTCATAGGGCCGCCCGGCTCTTCGCAGGGCATCAGCCATCGCCTGCGACTGCTCGAACGGCACGACGGTGTCATCCAGGCCATGCAGGAGGAGGATGGGCGCATCGGCCCCGGCGGCCAGCAGCGCCGGTGACCGCTCATTGAGCGAACGGTCGCCGACCCCCTCGGCGCCCATGAAGCGATTCCAGTACCGCACTGTGGAATTGTCCCTCATGACATCGCGATCCGCAGCCCACAGCACCATGCGCCGCAGGTCCGACACCCCGGCGACGGACACCGCGCAGCGATAGACGCCGTGTTCGAGCGTGACGCCGGCCAGGGCGGCGTAGCCGCCATAGCTGGCCCCGACGATGCACACCCGTTGCGGGTCGATGACGCCCTGTTCGGCAAGATGGCGGACGCCGTCCGACAGATCCGTCTGCATCCTGCGGCCCCATTCGCCGTAGCCCGCTTCCATGTGCGCCTGGCCGAGACCGTCCGATCCCCGGAAGTTGGGCTGAAGCACGGCGTAGCCGCGCGACGCCAGGGCTTGGGCCCACCAGTCGAAGCCGTGGTAATCCCGGGCCGCCGGGCCGCCGTGGGGCAGGACCACAAGAGGCAGGCCGTCGGCCTCGCGGCCGGGCGGCAAGGTCAGGTAGCCCGGGATCGTCATGCCGTCGCCGGCCGGATAGCTTATGGGCCGCACCTCGGCGACCTGTTCGGGCGCGATATCGGGATAGGCCTGGCCGATGACGTCCGCCCGGCCCACCTCAAGGTCGACCAGATGGAAGGTTCCGGGATCCGTCGGTCCTTCGGTGAAGATGACCGCCTTGCGCATGTCGGCGCTCCATCCTTGCAGACTGGCGCTCTGGTCCGGATAGGCCCGGGTGATGGCTGCCCATGCCCTGGCGGCCGCCTCGTCGAAGAAGGTGTAGTCGAACTCGTCGCCCTCGCCATGGCCGAAACCGATCAGCAGATGGGTCTGAGGGTGCCGCAGGAGCCTTCCCGGCGTCTGATCGAACAGGGGGGTGAACGATCCTGCCGAGTCCACTTCGTAAAGACGAGGCTCTACGTCTGCCTCCAGTCGGGCGATCACGGTCACCGTGTCGGGGCTGCGGCCCAGACCCGCCAGCCAGGGCGCATCCACGGGCGCATCGGTCGACCAGACGGTGCGCCACCCCGCCTGTTGCTTGTACTGCAGGTCCCAACGTCGGCGCCGCTCGCTGTGGCGCGATCGTGCGACGGGGCGCGCCTCTTCGTCCAGAACATAACGGCGGACATCGAAGTCGCCGCGCTCGACGGACGCCCCGCGACCGCTTCCGGCATCGATGCGAAAGAGGTCGACGCGATTGGTCCGGTCCGTCACCCAGCCCTCGGTGAACAGGGTCGGCTCGCCCTCGAAGTTGCGGATCGTCACCCCGCCCATGGTGATCGAGACGTTCCGGTTGGGAGAAAAGACCACATTCAGCTCATTCGCCGGCAGATCGTAGATCTGCCCGATGCCGTACTCCGCGCGGAACGAGTCGAAATGGTTCAGGCGCGCCGTTACGGTGGTGAGCATGAGGATCCGGTTCTCGCCGAGCCAGTTCAGGCTTCGAACCTTGGAGCCGCCCGCGTCGATCCGGCCGATCAGGCGAACGGGCAGGATGCTCTCGAGATCCTCGCCGCTGCCCAGTTCTGCAAGGAGCAGGGAGCGCGTGTCGTCGGACACCAGGGCGAAGGCCAGCCGGTCGCCGGATGGGGAGATCTCCACCAGGTCATAGGCGGGCAGCCGGCCATAGGCTTCCAGCGGCGGCGGCTCGACCTGGGTTGCGAACACAGGGCCCGCAAAGACCAGCGCCACGGACGCAAGGGCGCTCAGAACTAGAGATTTCATGTTTTCCCCCTGGTTCTGAATAGGCGTCCGTCCCGAAATGTCGAGTCCGCAACGAAAAACGCCCCGGCGCGAACCGGGGCGTTTCAGAAGGCTCTATTGCCGGATCAGCGGGGGGCCAGGATCATGATCATCTGGCGGCCCTCCATGCGGGGGGCGTACTCCACCTTGGCGATCTCGTCGAAATCGGCCTGCACCTTGTTGAGCAGCTTCATGCCCAGCTCCGGGTGCGCCATCTCCCGGCCGCGGAAGCGCAGGGTCACCTTGACCTTGTCGCCCTCGTCGAAGAAGCGGTGCATCGCCTTGGCCTTCACCTCATAGTCATGGGTGTCGATGTTGGGCCGCAGCTTGATTTCCTTGAGTTCGACGACCTTCTGACGCTTGCGCGCCTCGGCCTTCTTCTTCTGTTCCTGGAAACGGAATTTGCCGTAGTCCATGATCTTGCAGACGGGGGGATCAGCGTTCGGCACGATCTCCACCAGATCGAGGCCCGCCTCCTCGGCGGCCTCCATGGCGGAGGACGTGGGCATGACGCCCTGTTTTTCCCCGGTCTGGTCGATCAGCAGCACCCGCGGCGCGCGGATGTCCTGGTTCATACGGGGCCCGTCTTTCACGGGCGGCGCTTGCATGGGACGGCGAATGGGCGTCGTTTCCTTGTGTGGTCAACAGGTTCACGTGGGAGCGCACGACCGCGCGGTCGCGTTCCCTCCGTTGCGGATATATGACCTCGAAGGCCCGCAGAATCAAGCGGGACAAGCCTTTCAAGCCTGCGGAGTCCCCATGAGCCACGACATCCTGCACCGTCCCGACGGCGAGCAGATCGCCTTTCGACGCGTCGACGGCGTCGGCCCGACCGTGCTGTGGGTGGGCGGATTCCGTTCGGATATGGAGGGGACCAAGGCCGTCGCTCTCGACCGGGCGGCGCAGGAACGTGGCTGGGCCTTTGTCCGCTATGATCACTTCGCCCACGGCGCTTCGTCGGGCGACTGGCGCGCGGCCACGGTCGGCCGGTGGCGCGAGGACGCCATGGCCATGATCGATTCCATCGAGGGGCCGGTGCTGCCCGTGGGGTCGTCCATGGGCGGCTGGGTGGCGCTGCTGGCGGCGCTGGTGCGGCCGGAGAAGCTGGCGGGGCTGGTGCTGATCGCCCCGGCGCCGGACTTCACCGAGCGGCTGATGTGGCCTTCGCTGCCCGATCACATCCGTCAGACGATCCTGCGCGACGGTGAGGCGGAGATGCCCGACGAGGGCCTGGGCTCCTATGTCCTGACCCGCGCCATGTTCGAGGAGGCGCGCAACTGGCTGCTGCTGGACGGTCCCATCCGTCTGGGCGCGCCGGTGCACATCCTCCAGGGCAAGCAGGACGAGCCGGTGCCGTGGCGTCACGCCCTGGCCTTGGCCGAACGGATCGAGGGGCCGGACGTGCGCCTGGACCTGATCCAGGACGGCGACCACCGCCTCTCCACCCCGGCGGACCTGGAGCGGTTGATCGAGGCGGTGGCGCGCCTGAGGGCGGCGCCCTGAGGCTCAGGCCAGCCAGAGCATCATGCGGGTGTCCACCTCGGCCTGACGGGCGCGGCTGAACTGGCGGCGGGTTTCGCCGGTGTAGAGGAAACCGGCCTTCTCCAGCACGCGGCCCGAGGCCGGATTATCGGCGAAGTGGCCGGCCACGACCGCCTTCTTGCTCCAGCGCGTTCTGGCCCAGGCCAGCGCGCCTTGCGCCGCTTCGGTGGCCAGACCCCGGCCCCAGAAGGGCTTGCCGATCCAGTAGCCCATCTCCGGCGCCCGGTCATTGAGCCTGATCGGTTGAGGCGGGGTCGCCTCGTGATCCCGCCGATGCCGTGAATCAGGCTCCTGAATGCTGTCGTGGAACAGGCCCAGCACCCCGACGGGGCCGTGGTCCTCGTGTTCGATGACGAAGGTGTTGGCCCGGCGCGGGTCCTGCATGGCCACGTTCATGACGAAGGCCTCGGCGTCCCCGGTGCGGAACGGCGAGGGCATGCGGCAGGTCATGCGGGCGATGTCGGGATCGCCCGCCAGCTGGGCGATCCGGGCGATGTCGTGGGCGCCGGGCGCGCGCAGCGCCAGACGCCGCGTCTCGATGACGGGGGAGGTTTCTATGACGCACATGGGCGCAGCCTCAACTCACGCCGGTCTCCTTGAAGGGCTCGGACCGGTCTCTCGAGGCGGGGAAACGAAAACGGGGAGCCTGTCGATCCAGACTCCCCGCGGAATATTTCCCTGGTCCGGATCGCTGCTGTTCTGGCCAGCGCGATCCGGGAGGTTTCCTGGAATTCGCGCCTATTCGGCGGCCATGGCCTGTTCGGCCGGAAGCACGGAGACGTAGCAACGCCCGCCACGCTTGGTGGTGAATTTCACCGCGCCCTGTACGAGGGCGAAAATGGTGTGGTCGCGGCCCAGGCCGACGTTGTCGCCGGGGTGCCACTTGGTGCCGCGCTGGCGAATGATGATGTTGCCGGCCAGCACGCGCTCGCCGCCGAACTTCTTCACGCCGAGGCGCTTGGACTCAGAGTCGCGGCCGTTATTCGAAGAACCGCCGGATTTTTTGTGAGCCATGGGTCTGCTCCATTTCCTCGTGCGCTGCCGCCTGTCGGCGTCTTGAGCGCAGTCAATCTACAACGTGGCGCGGTGGCGCCGGACTTATTCCTTGTCGGCCTTGGGCGCGGCCTTCTTGGCGGGCGCCTTCTTGGCCGGAGCCTTCTTGGCCGGCGCTTCAGCCGTTTCGGCCGGAGCGGCTTCAGCCTTGGCCTTGGGGGCCTTCTTCGGCTCGGCCTCGACGCGCGGGGCCAGGCCGCGGGCGCGGGCGTTCATTTCAGCCTTGGTCAGGACCTCGGCCTTGCCGTCCCACTTGGCCGACTGGCCGTCGCCCTCGATGCCGGTGATGCGCAGCACGCTCTCCATCTGGCGATGGCCGTTCGTGCGGCGATAGCCCTGGCGGCGGATTTTCTTGAAGATCTTGATCTTCTCGCCCTTGCGGGTCTCCACCAGGGTGGCCGCCACGGAGGCGCCCTTGATGAGCGGCGCGCCCAGGGTCACGCCCTTGTCGCCGCCCAGCATCATGACTTCGCCGAAGCTGACGTCAGAGCCCGCGTCGCCGTCGAGCTTCTCGACCACGATCACGTCACCCGGTTGGACCCGGTATTGCTTGCCGCCGGTTTTGATCACCGCGTACATATTAAGCCTCGGCTGGAACGCAAAAAGAGGTGCGCCCGCGAGGTGACCCTGCGGGCGAAGAGCGGCGACATATACGGACAGGCCGGTTTGAGTCAACGCGAAACCGGGCAGAAAGGCCGGATTTCCGGTGGATCAGCCCGCCCTGTCGGCCAGCAGCCGCCGCAGGTCCGCCATCTCGGCGCGCATGGCCCTGAGCTCTTCGGTCATGGAGCGGGCTTCGGCTGAGGATTCGATGCGGGCCTGTTCGCGCTCGGCCGCGGCCTGGCGCAGGTGGGCCTCCACCTCCTCGTGCTCGGCCTTGAGCAGGTCGTCGTGCTCTTCCTGCATGGCGTTGACCACCACCCCGATGAACAGGTTCAGCATGGTGAAGGCGGTGGCCAGGATGAACGGCACGAAGAAGGCCCAGGCCCACGGGTAGACCTCCATCACCGGCCGCACGATGCCCATGGACCAGCTTTCCAGCGTCATGATCTGGAACAGGGAATAGGCCGAGGCGCCGAGGCTGCCGAACCACTGGGGGAACTGCGCCCCGAACAGCATGGTGGCCATCACCGACGACACATAGAAGACCAGCGCCAGCAGCATGACGATGGCGCCCATGCCGGGCAGGGCCGAGATCAGGGCCGAGACCACCCGTTTCAGGGACGGCGCCACGGTGATGAGGCGCAGGACGCGCAGGACGCGCAGGGCCCGCAGCACCGAGAAGGCGCCTGTGGCCGGAACCAGGGCCACCCCCACCACCACGAAGTCGAACAGGCTCCACGGATCGCGGAAGAAGGCCAGCCGGTGCACGAGCAGCCGCGCCGCGATCTCGACAACGAAGACCGTCAGCAGAATCCGGTCGGCCCACAGCAACCAGCCGCCGATGGACGCCATCACCGCTTCGCTGGTCTCCAGCCCCAGGATGATCGCATTGAGCACGATCAGGGCCGTGATGACCTGTTCTGTGCGGCGGGAGGCGAGAAGGGCGCGCAGGCTGTTCACGGGGGCGTCCATGGCTTGGCGGTTGACGTGAGGGCCCATGTGGCCCGCCGGGGAGCGGAAATCCAGCGGTCCCGGCGCCCTGCGGCGAGAGCGCCGGTGGATCAGGGGTCGTGCGTTACAGAATAACGCGCTATGGGGCGCGGCCATGACCGACCCCGCCGCCGCCGAAAGCCTGCTGGCGCCCCTGATCTGGGGCGGGTTCGTCGCCGCCTTCCTGCACGCCGCCCTGCCCACGCACTGGCTGCCGTTTGTGCTGGTGGGCCGGGCGCAGGGCTGGCGCGCACGCATGACCATCGGCGCCGCAGCCCTGGCCGGCGTCGTGCATGTGATCTCCACCGCCCTCGTCGGCGGACTGATCGTGGCGGCGGGTCTGGCCCTCGAGGAGCGGCTGGCCGGCGTGCTGCCGTGGCTGGCGGCGGCCATGATGTTCGGGTTCGGGGCGTACTATCTGGTGCGGTCGCTCCAGGCGCGGGCGGCCGCGGCGAGGGACGAGCCGGGGCGGGCCGTTTCCGACCGGGCGGCCTTCCTGGGCCTGATGGCGCTGCTGGCCCTGTCGCCCGGCGAGGTTCTGCTGCCGCTGTACCTGTCCGGCGCCCAGCATGGCCTGCATGGCCTGGCCCTGCTGACCCTGGCGTTCGCGGGCGGCACCATTCTGGGCATGGTGATCCTCACGGCCGCGGTCTTCATGGGGGCGTCGTTGCTGAGGCTGGAGCGTCTCGCGCGGTTCGAGGGCGCCATTCTGGGCGCCGCCCTGATCATTCTGGGTCTGCTGGTGGCGTTCGGTCCGCTCTAGGGGCTGGGCCGGCCATCGACGGACTCGCTGCGCAGTTCCGTCCGAAACGATGATGCTCTAAGCCTGAGCCCATGGCGCACGACCACCACCATCATCATCACGGGCATGGACACGGGCACGCCCATGGCCACGGCCATGATCATGGGCCGGTGGACACCGGCGACTGGCGCTATCTGGTCGGGCTTGTCCTCAACCTCGGCTTCGTGATCGCCGAGTTCAGCGCCGGGATCATCAGCGGCTCCACCGCCCTGATGGCCGACGCCGGGCACAACCTGTCGGACGTGCTGGGTCTGGCGCTGGCGGGCGGGGCGGCCTGGCTGGCGCGCCGGGCGGCCAGCGGGCCGCGCACCTACGGCTACCGCAAGGGCACGGTGCTGGCGGCGCTGGGCAACGCCATCCTGCTGCTGGTCGCCTGCGGCTGGATCGGCTGGGAGGCCGTGGAGCGTCTGATCAATCCGCAGCCGGTGGCCTCGGGCTGGATCATCGCCGTGGCGGGGATCGGCTTCTTCATCAACCTGGCCACCGCCCTGCTGTTCCTCAAGGACCAGCACAAGGACCTGAACGTGCGCGGGGCCTATCTGCACATGATGGCCGACGCGGCCGTATCGCTGGGCGTGGTGGCGGCGGGGATCCTGATCCTGTTCACCGGCGTCAGCCTGATCGACCCGGTCATCAGCCTGGTCATCGTGGTGGTGATCCTGTGGTCCACCTGGGGCCTGCTCAAGGATTCCCTGAACCTTGCGCTGGATGCGGCGCCGGCGGGCATTGATGTGGCGCGCGTGCGCCAGGCGCTGCTGGATCTGCCGGGCGTGGCGGCCGTGCATGACCTGCACGTCTGGGGCCTGTCCACCACCGACGCCGCCCTGACCGCGCATCTGGTGCGGAGCGCCGCTGCGCCCCCCGACCTGCTGGCCCGCGCCCAGAAGGCGGCGGCCGGGTTCGGCGTCAGCCACACCACCTTCCAGATCGAGGATGCGGCCCAGGCCGACTGCCCGGACTGCTGATCCGCCCTTGGCAACGGGCCGCTCAGGCGCCATCTGGCGTTGATGACTGAAAAGACACCCGTGACCGTGCTGACCGGCTACCTCGGCGCCGGCAAGACCACCCTGCTCAACCGCATCCTCACCGAGGACCACGGCAAACGCTACGCCGTGATCGTCAATGAGTTCGGCGAGATCGGCATCGACAACGACCTGGTGGTCGGCGCCGACGAGGACGTGTTCGAGATGAACAACGGCTGCGTCTGCTGCACCGTGCGCGGCGACCTGATCCGGGTGGTCTCGGGCCTGATGAAGCGGCAGCGCCCCGGCAAGCCCGCCTTCGACGCCATCATCGTCGAGACCACGGGCCTGGCCGATCCCGGTCCGGTGGCCCAGACCTTCTTCGTGGACGACGAGGTGCGCGAGAAGACCCGGCTGGACAGCGTCACGGCCCTGGCCGACGCCCTGCACATCATGGCCCGGCTGGATGACTCCCGGGAGGCGCGCGAGCAGATCGCCTTCGCCGACCGCATCATCCTGAACAAGACCGACCTGGTGGACGAGGCGCAGCTCGTGGCCATCGAGGCCCGGCTCCGCGCCCTGAACCCCATCGCCCCGGTGATGCGGGCCGAGCGCGCCAATGTGCCGCTGGACAAGGTGCTGGGGCTGGGCGGCTTCGACCTGGAGCGCATCACCGACATCCGCCCCGCCTTCGCCAATCCGGCCCATGGCGAGCCGGGCCATGTGCACGATGATCACTGCGACCATGACCACGATCACCATGATCACGACCACGGCCATGACCACCATCACGGGCCCCGCGGCCACGACCACGGCGACGACATCCGGGGGATCAGCCTGTCGCTGGACCGGCCCATCGACGGCGGCAGGTTCACCCGCTGGCTGGATGAACTGCTGGCCACGAAGGGGCAGGACATCCTGCGGGCCAAGGGCATCATCGAGGTGGCGGGGGAAGACCGGCGACTGGTGTTCCAGGCCGTGCACATGATTCTCGAGGGCGACCTGCAGAAACCCTGGGGCGAGAACGAGCGGCGCTGGAGCCGCGCGGTCTTCATCGGCCGCGATCTGGACGAGGCGGCCCTGAGAGCCGGCTTCGAGGGGTGCGCGGCGTGATCGAGTTCGTGGACCCCGCCCGCGACGCCCTGGCGGCGTTTCGCGAGCTGCCCGACGACCGGCCGATCATGATGCTGAACCTGATCCGCTATCGCCCGCGCGCCATCTACCCGGCCGCCCATCCCCTGATCGGGGAGGAGATCAGCGGCAAGGAGGCCTACGCCCGGTACCGTCGCGAGGCGGCGACGCCCTTCGCGCGGGCGGGCGGCGAGCAGATCTGGGCCGGCCTGCCGGAGCTGACCGTCATCGGGCCGCGTCACGAGAACTGGGACCTGGCCTTCATCGCCCGTTATCCGAGCGGCGCGGCCTTCACCGCCATGCTGAAGGATCCCGAATACCAGGCCGCCGTGCCCCACCGTCAGGCCGGGGTGGCGGATTCGCGCCTGATCCGCTGCGGCGAGCCGGGCCGATGAGTTCGTTCTCCTTCGACGCCCAGCCCACTGCGGCCCTGTTCGATCATCGGGGCGCGGTCTTCGCCCTGGGCGACGGGGCGGTGCGGTTCGACACCGGCGAGCGCGTGGACGCCCACGACGGCCCGGTGCTGTCCGCCACCGTCCACCCCTCCGGCGAGGGCGTGGTCACCGGCGGCGACGACGGCAAGCTGGTGTGGAGCCGGCGCGAGGACGCCGGCCAACTGGCGGTGTCGAAGGGCGCCTGGATCGACGCCGTGGCCGCCTCGCCCGCTTCGGGCCTGATCGCCTTTTCCGCCGGGCGCACGGTGACGGTCCTGGACGTGAAGGACCCGGCGTTCCGGCGCACCTTCGAGCACGAGCGCACCGTCTCGGGTCTGGCTTTCGACCCCAAGGGCCGTCGGCTGGCCGCATCCACCTACGGCGGCGTCGCCCTGTGGTTCGCCCGCATCGAAAAGCAGAAGCCGACCTTTCTGAAGTGGGCCGGCTCGCACACCGGGGTGACCTTCTCGCCCGACGGCAATTTCGTCGTCTCCACCATGCAGGACGCGCAGCTTCACGGCTGGCGGCTGAAGGATTCAAAGGACATGCGCATGGGCGGCTATCCGTCCAGGGTGCGGGCCATGGCGTTCCTGTCGAAGGGAGCGCTGCTGGCCACGTCGGGGGCGCAGGGCGCCGTGCTCTGGCCGTTCGTCGGATCCAACGGCCCCATGGGCAAGGAAGCCACCGAGATCGGCTATGACGCCGGCTCCCAGGTGGTGCTGGTCGCCGCCGCGGTCGAGCAGGCGAAGCTGGCCGCGGGCCTCTCCGACGGCCGGGTCTGGGTCGCCGAGCCCGCCGCCCAGGGCCTCAACTACATCCGCGCCGAACGGGGGGCGCCCGTCGCCGCCCTGGCCATGAGCCCCGACGGCGCCCGCGTCGCCTGGGCGGACGAGGACGGCGAGGCCGGGGTGACGACGCTCTAGCGCGCCGTCGCCGGCTTCACAGCAGGGGGTCGGCCCGGGTGATGGGTCGCGCCACCACCGCGCCCTTGTCGGTCTCGATGATCGGGCGCTCGACCAGGATGGGGTGCTGCACCATGGCGTGCAGGATCAGGTCGTCCGGCGTGTCCTCGGGCAACAGGCCCATGTCCTGGGCCAGGGTCTCGCGCCGGCGCAGGATGTCGCGGGGGCGCGCCCCGCCCATCCTGGCCAGCAGGTCGGTCAGCTGATCCTCGGTCCAGCCGGCCTTCAGATACTCGACCACCGTCGGCTCGATGCCCCGCTCGGCCAGCATGGCCAGCAGCTTGCGCGAGGTGCCGCATCTGGGATTGTGGAAGACGGTGACGCTCATGTGGCGTGTCCTTCTGTCGGGACGGGTTCGATGAGGCGCGCGCCCAGCGCCAGGCCGGCCCCGGCGATGAGGGCGACGGCGGCCAGGACCGCCAGGATCTCCAGCCCGCGCCGCGACGTGGGCGCCAGCGGCCGGGCCAGCATGGCGGCCATCACGGCGATCAGGGCCAGCACGCCCGGCAGGTCCATGCCCACCCCCAGGAAGGTCCAGTGCCCCAGGGCGAACAGCCAGCCGCCCAGCACGGCGGTGGCGATGACGGCGGGCCACAGCGAGACGTGCCGCTCGAGCCGGGGATCGATCAGCCCGCCGACGGCGGCGGCCAGCGCGGCCCCCAGCACCGGCCAGGCGATCAGGAAGGCCGCGGTGGGCGCCAGAGCCTGCACAGCCGCGCCCAGCATCAGCATCAGGCCGATCAATCCGGTCCACGCCGAGAACCGCGCCGCCTTCATCCAGCCGCTGTACAGCGCGCCGCCCGCGGCGATCAGGCCGAGAACGAGGATGATCCAGCTGAATTCGTAGAGCGTCAGCACGGCGAGCGTGGCCAGGACCAGCGCGCCCGCCACCAGCCGCCGCCGACCCTGGGCCGAGCCGAACAGGATCAGGGCCGCCGCCAGCAAGGCCAGCACGACCCCCGCCTCCAGCCAGGGCAGGCGGCGCAGCATGGCGTAGTACAGCTCCGGCGACCCGGCGCGGCTCATGGAGGGCCCGGCCAGGGCGCGCATGGCGGTGGCCAGCACCACGCCCGAGATCGCCAGCCACAGGCCGCCCAGCGCGCCCAGCCCCAT
>JBALUZ010000044.1:0-18518 GCA_036963825.1 Brevundimonas sp. | reverse complement strand
CCCGGCGCAGGCCCGCCCGCGCCTGGGCGGTGCCGGTCTTGCCCGCCATCTGGATGTCGCCCAGGCCCAGCTGACTCACGCGATAGGCGGTCCCCGTCACGTCATTGGCCACCGCCGCCATCCCGGCGCGCACGATGTCCAGATGCTGGACCGAGAACGGCAGGTCGGGCACGGCGGCCCCGGACGGGCGGTCTGTTCCGCCGACGGACCTGATGAGGCGGGGCTCGATGGCCTTGCGGCCATTGGCGATGCGGGCCGTCATGACCGCCAGCTGCAGGGCGCTGACCTCGGTCGCGCCCTGGCCGATCGCCACCGACAGGGTCTCGCCCGGATACCAGTTCCGCGCGTCCGGGTTGGGATTGTTGCGGAAGGCGTGCCGCTTCCACGCGGTGGACGGCATGGTGCCCTCGCGCTGGCCGGTCAGGCCGAGATCGTAGGTGCGGTGGAACCCGAGCGCCTCGGCGGTGCGCGCGATGCGATCGACCCCGGCGCGATTGCACATGTGGTAGAAATAGACGTTGCACGAGTTCTTGATGGCGTCGTGCATGGTCTGCGGGCCGTGGCCGCTGGCCTTGTGGCAGCGGAAGGTGCGGTTGCCGAAGCGATAGCCTCCGGTGCAGGTCACCCGCTCGGTGGGATCCACGCCCGCGTCCAGAATGGCCAGGGCGGTTGTCATCTTGAAGGTCGAGCCCGGCGGGAAGGTGCCGTAGATGGTCTTGTCCAGCATCGGACGCCGCTCGTAGTCGGCCCACGCGCGATAGACGCTGCCCGGCACGCCGGAAACGAAGAGATTGGGGTCAAAGGCGGGGGCCGACATCATGCACAGGACATCGCCGTTGCGGATGTCCATGACCACGCAGCCGCCGGACTCCTCGCCGAACACCTCCAGCGCCCGCGACTGGATGTCGGTGTCCAGCGTCAGCACCACGTCCTGGCCCGGCGTCGGCGGCACGGAGCCCTCCACGTCCTCGCCCACGATGCGCCCGCGCGCGTCCACCTCCACCCGCTGCCCGCCCTGGACCCCGCGAAGCTCGGCGTCCAGCGTACGCTCTATGCCCTGACGGCCGATGCGGAAGCCCGGGTGATACATGAGGGTCGAGACGGTCTCGCCCCGCTCCCGCACGGCGGCCACGTCCTGATCCGACACCTTGGCCACGTAGCCGACCGTGTGGGCGAAGACGCCGCCATGCGGGTAGTAGCGCGCCTCGTTCATGTCGGCCATGACCCCCGGCAACTCGTTCGCGTACAGGTTGACGCGCGCGAACTCGTCCCACGTCAGGTCGCTCTTCACGGGCACGGGCACGAAGCGCGGCGCCGCGTTGACGTCGCGCACGATGGCGCGACGACGCTCCAGCGTGTCCGGCAGCAGCCGCCCCAGAAGGTCCAGGGTCTGGTCCAGGTCGCGCGTCTCGTCCCGCACCACCATGACGCGGAAGCTGGGCCGGTTGCCGGCGATGACCACGCCGTCCCGGTCCAGGATGCGGCCGCGCGGCGGGGGAATGAGCCGGAAGTTGAACTGGTTGTTGACCGCCAGCGTCGCATATTCCCTGGCCTGCACGACCTGCAGCTGGCCGAGCCGCCCGCCCAGCGCAAGAAGACCGACCGCCGTCGCCCCGCCCAGCAGGAACGTGCGCCGCAGGAAGGAGCCCTGCCGCTCATTGACGTCGGAAAAGAAGATCGACGGTTCGCTGCTCATCGGAAACGCACATCCCCGTCGTCAAAACGTTCGATCATCCAGGCCGCCGCGGGGAACAGGGCCAGGGTCGGTAGCACTTGCCAGAACAGGGCCAGAAGACTGGGCGCGTTGCCCGCCACCAGGCTGACGATCATGTAGGCCAGAATGAAGGCCAGAATGGTGCACGCCGCGTACCAGGCGAACAACATCCGGGCGTCCTGCCCCGCCAGAAGACTGCGCGCCGCCAGGACCACGCCATAGACGGCCAGCAGGGACAGGGCCCACAGACCCAGCGGGGCGTACCAGAACACGTCGAGAAACAGCCCGAGGGCCAGCAGCATCATCGGCGCCAGCACCGAAGGCCGGATCAGGGGCCAGGCGAAGGCCAGCGCCAGGGGCAGGATCGGCTCGGGAAGGCTGAGGCCGAACAGGTGCGCCGGCGTGGCCAGGATCACCGTGCCCGCCAGGGCGATCAGGGCGGGCCAGACCATCCATTGCATCGGCCCCACGACCCGCACGGCCATCGCCCGTCTCACTCCTGAACCTCCCCCGCGGCGGGGCCGGCGGCGGCGGGGGCAACGGTTTGCCCGGCCTGCCCGGCGGCTTCCTGGCGGCGACGGGTCTCGGCCTCGGCCAGGCGGCGGACCTCGTCCTCCTCGCGCGCGCGGCGGCGGGCCTCCTGGTCCGCAATGCGGGCGGCGGTCTCGGCGTCCGGCGGCGGGGCCGTGTCCGCGGCCGCCAGCGGCGGCGCGTTCAGAGCCTCGGGGTCGGCCAGCTGGGCGAAATCCTGGAACAGCAGCACCCGCACATAATCGATCGCGCCGCGGTCCGTGAACAGCTTGACGCGCCAGGTGCCGTCGATGCCTCGTGCGGCCACGCCCACCGGCAGGCCCCGCGGAATGCCGCCGCCGTCGCCGGAGGTGAGAATGCGGTCGCCCTCCCGCACGGCGTCCTCGCCGCGCACATACTCCAGGCGCGGATTGCCGCTGCCGTCTCCGGTCAGCATGGCCCGCGCGTCTGTGCGATCGACCAGAACAGGCGTGCGGCTGGCCACGTCGGTCGCCAGAAGAACCCGGCTGACGCCCCCGGTCGATCCGACGACACGGCCGATCAGGCCGTGTTCATTGATGACCGGATTGCCGATCCGGACCCCGCGGTCGCGGCCCACATCGATCAGGCGGGCATTGACGAAGGGCCCGCGCGATTCCGACACCGACCGGGCGGTCACCATGTCCACCGGCGGCTCGACCCGAAGGCCCAGCATGGACTCGTAGCGGGCGTTGACGTTCTTCAGCGCGATGGCCTGGTCGCGCCAGGGCTCGAGCTCCGCCAGCTGGGCGCGCAGGCGACGGTTCTCGGACACCGCGAAGAAATAGCCGCGCACATAGTCGCTGGCCTGGCCGACCCAGCGCACCGGCGCAGCGAACACGCCGCCCACAGGGGCAGCCACCGCATCCACGCCCGCGCGGGCGGCCGCATAATCGGGGTCGTTCACATCGCGCCGGTCAGCCAGCAGCAACACAAGGGCCGCGACGATGGCGAGAATGACCGCTCCCGCCGACACCCACGCCAGCGGAGCTTTCAAACTATCAAACGGTCCGTCGCGAAACGCCACGGCGCGCCTTCCTGGGCTTTCGGGCCCGTCATCGGGATGGAATCGGCGGGACGCCCACGCCGTTCAGCCAGCCTATGGCAAAATCCGTTCGGATTGAAAACAGCGATCACGCGGGAATGACCCCGCGCCGGGTCGGCCTCCCCTAGAGGGTGGCCTCCAGCACGCCCTTCATCCAGCGCGGATGCTCCAGAACCCGGCCGCAGCCCACCGCCACGCAGGACAGCGGATCATCGGCCACCGACACGGGCAGGCCCGTCTGGTCGCGAATTTCCGTGTCCAGGCCGCGCAGCAGGGCGCCGCCGCCCGTGAGCATGATGCCCTTGTCGGCGATGTCCGCGGCCAGTTCCGGCGGCGTCGCTTCCAGGGCGACCTTGACGGCCTCTATGATCTGGCTGACCGGTTCGGCCAGGGCCTCGGCGGCCTGACGTTCCGAGATGCGCACCTCGCGCGGCACGCCCTGCATCAGGTCGCGGCCCTTGACCTCGATGCCCAGGCCCTCGCCGTCCGGCGGGATGCGGGCCGTGCCGATGTCCTTCTTGATGCGCTCGGCGGTGGTCTCGCCGATCAGCAGGTTGTGGTTGCGGCGCATGTAGCTGATCAGCGCCTCGTCCATCTTGTCGCCGCCCACGCGCACCGAGCGCGAATAGACGATGCCCGACAGGGACAGCACGGCCACCTCGGTGGTGCCGCCGCCGATGTCCACCACCATGGAGCCGGTGGGCTCGTGGATGGGCAGGCCGGCGCCGATGGCCGCGGCCATGGGCTCGTCGATCAGGCCGACCCGGCGGGCGCCGGCGTTCAGGCAGGAGTCGTTGATGGCGCGGCGCTCGACCGCGGTGGCGCCCGACGGCACGCACACGATCACCTTGGGATTCACGAAGCCCTTGCGGTTGTGAACCTTGCGGATGAAGTGCTTGATCATCTCCTCGGCCACCTCGAAGTCGGCGATGACCCCGTCGCGCATGGGGCGGATCGCCTCCATGTGGCCGGGCGTGCGGCCAAGCATCTGCTTGGCCTCGATGCCCACGGCGTGGACGATCTTGCGACCGCCGACGTTCCGCAGCGCCACCACCGAAGGCTCGTTGAGCACGATGCCCTTGCCCTTCTGGTAGATCAGGGTGTTGGCGGTGCCGAGATCGATGGCGATGTCGTTGGAGATGGCGCCGAAAAGGGAAAAGCTCATGGGCGTAAGGGTACCGTGGCTGTGCGGCTTGAAAAGGGCTTGTCTGCGGTCGGTCCGCCTCAGCGAAGCCCCGGCGGCGCGCGCATCCCGTCACGCACCGCACCCTGATCGTCTTCGGCCGACCTGAAGGCCCGTTTGCCCCTCAATCGGAAGGATTACAAGCCCTCATCCGAGGGCTTGTGGAAAGCCTGCGGTGGGCGACCGGCGGTCAACCTTCGACCGGCTCGATCCCCTGGGCCTTCAGCGCACGCTGAACCGCCGGCCGCGCCTGCACGGCATCCAGGTGCGCGTTCAGCTTCGGATAGACGTCCCTGTCGAGAATACCCGCCTGGCGGCACCAGCGGGTGAAGACCGAAAGATAGCCGTCAGCCACCGTGTACTGACCGCCCATGACGAACGGGCCTTTCAACAGATGCTGCTCGGCCAGGGCCAGCTTGTCCTTCACAACCTTGAGGGCGGCGTCTTTCGCATCCCCTTCGAGCGGCGGGCGCGAGTACATCAGGCGGGACAGCGCCGGATGCAGCGAGGCGCCGGCCCAGCCGTTGAAGGCGATCATTTTCGCGCGCTGGAACGCGTCGGCCGGCACGAGATTTTTCTCGGAATGGCGGTCCGCGATCCACGCCATGATCACGGCGTTCTCGGTCAGAACGCCCTGATCCGTGGCCAGGGCCGGGGTCACGCCGGCCGGGTTGACGGCCAGGTACCCGGGCGTCTTCTGCTCACCGGCCTTCAGGTCGATTTTCACGGCCTCGTAGTCGGCCCCCGCCTCCTCGAAAGCGATATGCGAAGCAAGCGCGCAGGCGCCGGGGGAGTAGTAGAGCTTCAGCATGGACGTCTTCCTCAGGTCAGGCGGGGGGGAGCGAGCCGCCAAGGTGAGGAACCGCGAGGACCGTTTCAAGCCACCCTGGCGTGCGGCGTCCACTCTGGCGGCGCGCCAAGGCGCTCAATTTCCCTGTCGAAGGCGTCCTCCGCTTCCGCCAGATCATGCAGGATGCGCGGCCCCCTGGGTCCGGTCAGGCGATAGTACGCCGTGACTTCGCGTCCGCCGAGGTCGATTTCCGCCACCTTGTGCAGAACCACGCCTCCCTGGCTGCGCAAGGTCGAGGAAAAGGCGGCGCGGGTCATGCCGTCCGCCTCTGATGGGATGTTCGCAACGCCTGAGCCCCCTGAAATCATGGTCCGTCTCCAGTCTCCGGGGACGCCAACCTCTTCAGGAGGCGGAAGGTTCCAGTCCGCCGAAAACCGACACGGCCGCGGGCAACCGCCACGCTTTCGCTCGTTCGGGCCGCCCCTGCGGCCGGCTAAGTCCCCTGCCCCACGCCCTTCCCGCGCGCGGCGTGCTGCGCCCCCACAGGACCGTTCGGCGTCGCCGGGGCGACCGGGGGGCGGGCTAGGGCTCGCCGCCGACGCCGCCGAGAGCGTTCATGAACATCATGCTGCCGGTCATGCCGGCGGCCATCACATCCTCGCCTGCCCGTGTGCCTCTGAACTTGTAGCTCCACTCTCCTTCATCCTGAACAAGGACGAAGGTCACGTGCGGCTGATTCCGGATCGCGACCTGAAACACCGCATGCGCTGGCGGATCGTCGCGGTCCGGCCTGGTGAAGAGGGGAAAGCCGCCCTCGTAGGCCTGCGCCCCGGGCCAGCGATGCAGGATCGCCTCCGCCGCATCCTCGGCCACTACGGATGCCGGGAACTGCCGGGCGTAGCGCGTCGCGTAGACCGTCACGTCCATGCCCTGACCACGGGTGTTGCACCCCACGTTGTCGCCATGGCCCAGCCAGTCGTCCTCAGGATAGACAGTGACCGAATTGGTCGCCTCCCCCGGGGTGAAATGACAGATCAGGCCGCTCTGCATGTGGCGCAGGGTCGGGACCGTGTCCGTGGTGACGTTCTCGAAGACTCCCCCGGCTCCGGCGGCGACGATCAGGCCGTCGGCCTCGGCGCGCGCGGCGGCGGCCGGGTCATTCTGGGCCGCCAGCCCGGCCAGAAGCGCCATCCAGACCATTGTCGTCTCTCCGCGTCCGCCCCCTATCCAGCCAGAGCCGGGCGCGTTCGTCCATGCGTGATTTGCGGTCAGGCTTCGAGCAAGTCCATGAGCCGCTGCGCATCCGCGGGGGCGGCGCTTTTCTGGTCGTTGTCGAAGTAGAGGAAGACGTCCCGGCCCCGGCCCCAGTCGCGGACCTGCCGCGCCCAGTCCTTCAACGTCCCGTCGCCATACCGGCCATGATAGCGCCCCCCGGGCCCATGCGCCCGCACGTAGACGAAGTCCGCCGTCAGCTCCCACGGCGAAGGCGCGTCATGATGATCGGAGAGGCACAGGGCGATTCCCCGCTCCCGCAGCAGGTCCAGCACCTCGTCGGCGTACCAGCTGTGGTGCCGGAACTCGATCACGTACCGTTGCTTCCAGCGCAGGGCCTTCAGGAAGGTCTCAAGGCGATCCAGATTGCGATGCAGGTTGGGCGGCAGCTGGAACAGCACCGGGCCCAGCTTGTCCCCCAGCCCCCGCGCCCGCTCGAACATATACGCCAGCGGGTCGTGGGGATCGTTCAGCTTCTTGTTGTGGGTGATGAACCGTGACGCCTTCCAGGCGAAGACGAAATCGTCGGGCGTCTCGTCCTTCCAGGCGGCCACCGCCCTGTCGCCCGGCATCCGGTAGAAGCTGGCGTTGATCTCCAGCGTGGGAAAGCGGCGCGAGATCCAGCCCAGCCGGTCCTTCGCCTTCACCTCGTCCGGATAGAAGGCGGTGTTCCAGTCCCTGTACGACCAGCCGGAAGTTCCAATCCGCACCTTGCCCATGGGCGATCAGCGCGCGGCGCGGCACGCCGTTCCGTCAGCCCCGGCGCAGGATGAACTCGTCGTCGCGCCAGGCGCCGACCGGATACTGGTACTCGCCCGCCTTCTCGAACCCCCAGGCGGCGTACAGCTTCTGGGCCTTGAGATTGCCGCTCCAGACCCCGATCCACAGCGGCCCGTCCGAATTGGCCTCCATCCACTCCAGCGCCACCTTCAGCAGGGCGGTGCCGACGCCCAGTCCCTGCGCGGCCCTGGAGACGTACAGACGGTGCAGCTCGGCGTGGCCGGCGCGCGCGTCCGGGTGGGGCAGGCCGCAGCGGCCGGTGTTGGCGAAGCCCAGAATCGCCCCGTCCCGCTCGGCCACCCAGTACCGGTGATCGGGATCGGCAAGCCGCGCGCGCGTCGTCGCCTCGCTGAAGGTCTGGTCCAGAAACGGCGCAAGATCCTCGGCCGGGTAGGGAATGCCGAAGCCCGTGACGAAGGTCTCGATGAAGGTGGCCCGGCCCAGGGCGGCCAGGGCGGATGCGTCGTCGGGCGCAGCGGGGCGGATGGTGAAGTCTGTCATCATGGCGGCATAGCTCTCCGGGCCCGTGACGCAAGCCCCGCCCGCTCGCTACAGTGCGACTCATGACCCTGTTCATCACCCACCCCGACATGCTGGCCCACGACACCGGGCAGGGGCACCCGGAGCGGTCCGCCCGCCTGGGCGCCGTGCTCGACGCCGTCGACGACGCGCACCTGTCGCTCGACCGGCGCGACGCGATGGAGGCCGAGATCGAGGCCCTGGTCCGCGTCCATCCCGAGGCCCATGTGCGTCGCATCCTGGACGCCTCGCCGGCCTCGGGCGTCGTGGCGCTGGATCCGGACACAGTCTTGTCGCCGGGCAGCGTGCGCGCCGGGCGGCTGGCGGCGGGCGCGGCGATCCAGGCCGTGCGGGCCGTGGCCGGCGGAGAGACGAACCGCGCCTTCGCCGCCGTGCGCCCGCCGGGCCACCATGCGGAGCCGGACAGGGCCATGGGCTTCTGCCTGTTCTCCAACGTGGCCGTCGCCGCGCGGGAAGCTCAGGCGCTGGGCCTGTCGAAGGTGGCGGTGATCGACTTCGACGTGCACCACGGGAACGGCACCCAGGCGGCCTTCGAGAACGACGCCAGCCTGTTCCTGGGCTCCATCCACCAGATGCCGCTGTATCCGGGCACGGGCGCGGCCGACGAGACCGGCGTGGGCAACATCGTCAACGCCCCGGTTCCCCCCCATGCGGCGCGCGAGGCCTGGCGGGCCACCTTCTCGGGCGGCCTGATGCCGGCGCTGGACGCCTTCGATCCCGATCTCGTGATCATCTCCGCCGGCTTCGACGCCCACCGCCGCGATCCGCTGGCCCACCAGTCGCTGGAGGCCGAGGATTTCGCCTGGGCCACGCGGGCGGTGATCGAGGTGGCCCGCGCCCGCTGCGGCGGCAAGGTTGTCTCTTCGCTCGAGGGCGGCTACGACCTCACCGGACTGGGCCTGTCGGCCGTCGCCCACCTGCGGGCGCTAGGGGAGGAATAGACGCGCGAATCCTTTGAATGCAAAGGCGTCCGTCTCCGGTCATGACGATCCAAGCCCCTCCCAGAGAGTCGGAATCGATACGTGCCCCGGCGGCGCCCGCGTCGGTGCGCGCGCCCGGCGCCATCACCCTCGCGCGCCACGGCCGCCCGGCCCTGTCCCGCAAGGTCCTTCTGACCTCCCAGGGCTACCGCGACTGGTGGGCGGCCTATGAGATCGGAGGGCTGTGCAAGCAACAGACGCCGCCCCCCGCGCTCATGGAGACCGCCGCCCACGCCGACGCCATCTTCGTCTCGACCCGTCCGCGCGCCCTGGAGACAGCCGGCCACGTGGCGGGCGAGCGCGACCTGACGGTCGACCCGGTGTTCATTGAGGCCCCCTTGCCGCCCCCCGCCTTCCCCGCGTGGGTCAAGCTGTCGCCGCGCTGGTGGGGCGTGGTGTCCCGCGTCTGGTGGTGGGCGTTCGATTTCCACGACGAGGGCGAGGAGAGCCGCGATCTAGCCCGCGCCCGCGCGATCAAGGCCGCCGACATCCTGATCGAACGCGCGGAACGCGGCGAGAACGTTCTGGTGCTGGCCCATGGGTTCTTCAACGCCATGATCGGCCACCGGCTCAAGGCGCTGGGCTGGCGCTGCACCCGCGATCAGGGCTTCAAGTACTGGTCCAGCCGCCGCTTCGAGAAGCGCTGACCTCCGCGGGCCGCGGCCTGCGAGGTTTCACATGACTCAGGCGGAACGTTCTGCTTACGTTCAACCCTGTCGATGAGGAGGCCAGGCCGTGACCGAGCTGATGTTCTACACCAACCCCATGTCCCGCAGCCGCATCGTCCGCTGGATGCTGGAAGAGACCGGCGCCGACTACGCCGAGACGGTCCTCGATTACGGCACGACCATGAAGAGCGCCGACTATCTGGCGATCAACCCCATGGGGAAGGTGCCCGCCATCCGCCACGGCGATCAGGTGATCACCGAGTGCGCGGCCATCTGCGCCTATCTGGCCGACGCCTTTCCCGAGGCGGGTCTGGCGCCCGCGCTGGACAGACGCGGGGCCTATTACCGCTGGATGTTCTTCGCCGCCGGACCGCTGGAGACCGCGGTCACCAATCAGGCTCTGGGCTTCCAGACGCCGGCCGACAAGCAGGGCTTCGTGGGCTACGGCTCCATGGCGGCGGTGCTGGACGCCCTGTCGGGCGCGGTGAAAGCCAGCCCGTACATCGCCGGCGACCGGTTCAGCGCGGCGGACGTCTATGTGGGGGCCCAGGTTGGCTGGGGCCTGCAGTTCGGCACCATCGAAAAGCGCCCCGAATTCGCCGACTACGCCCACCGGGTGATGAACCGCGACGCCTGGCGCCGCGCCACCGCGAAGGACGACGCCCTGACGCCCAGCCAGGACGGCTGACTCTTTTTCTGGAGCGGGCCGTTCCGCCCCGTGGCCAAGATGGTCTAGGGTCGCCCGACTCTCCGGATGCGCGAAAAGACCATGGCCGACGACCCCAAGACCATTCCCGCCGACCTCAGCTTCGAGGACGCCCTGGCTCAGCTTGAGCAGATCGTCTCCGAGCTCGAATCGGGCCAGGCGCCGCTGGAGCGATCCATCGCCATCTACGAGCGCGGCGCCGCGCTCAAGGCTCACTGCGAGGCGCGCCTCAAGGCCGCCCAGCTGCGGGTCGAGAAAATCGTTGTCGGCGCCGACGGCCAGGCAAAGGCTGTCGAACCCGCCGAGTTCTCGTGATGAGCGGCCGGCCGGCCGACCAGATCGCCTTCGACGACTTCATGAAGGTGGATATCCGCGTCGGCCAGATTCTCAGGGCCGAGCCCTTCCCCGAGGCGCGCAAACCCGCCTACCGCCTGACCATCGACTTCGGCCCCGACATCGGGGTGAAGCGCTCCTCGGCCCAGATCACGACGCACTACACGCTCGATGAGCTGCACGGCCGCAAGGTCGCCGCCGTGGTCAATTTCCCGCCCCGCCAGATCGGGCCGATGATGTCCGAGGTCCTGACCCTGGGCTTTCCGGACGCCGACGGCGAGGTGGTCCTGGTGGGCGTGGACCGCGAGGTTCCGGTGGGGGGGCGATTGTTTTGACCCGCTCCGACCCCTACCCCGCCGCCAATTCGCCGGAACAGGCCATGGCGGACCGCGTGGCCGAGGTGGCTGATCTGGTCACCGTCGCCCTGGACGAATTGCTGCCCCGCGCCGACGGCCCCGAGGCGCGCCTGACCGAAGCCATGCGCTATGCGGCGCTCGGCCCTGGCAAGCGGCTGCGCCCGTTCTTCGCGCTGGAAGCCGCCAGGCTGTTCGATATCGAGGAGCGTCCGGTGCTGCGCGCCGCCTGCGCCCTGGAGTGCGTGCACGCCTACTCCCTGATCCACGACGATCTGCCGTGCATGGACGACGACGACATGCGCCGGGGCCGGCCGACCCTGCACCGGGCCTATGACGAGGCCACGGCGGTGCTGGCCGGCGACGCCCTGCAGACCGCGGCCTTCGACATCATTCTGCACGAGGACACCCACGACGACCCGGGCGTGCGCTGCGAACTGGCCATGCGCCTGTCCTTCGCCTCGGGCGCACGGGGCATGGCCGGGGGGCAGATGATCGACCTGATGGGCGTGCGCGACGACCTGGGCGGCGTGGCGCGGATGCAGCGCCTCAAGACGGGGGCCCTGATCACCTACGCCTTCGAGATTCCCCTCATCATCGCCCATGCGCGCGAGGAGCATCGCAGCGCCCTGCTGGCCTTCGCCCACGATCTGGGCCTGGCCTACCAGATCGTGGACGATCTGCTTGACGCCGAGGGAGACGAGGATCTTCTGGGCAAGGCCGCGGGCGGCAAGGACGCAGCCAGGGGCAAGACCAATTTCGTCACCCTGCTGGGCGTCGAGGCCGCGCGCGAACGGGTGGCGCATCTGGCGCACCAGGCGCGGGACCATCTGTCTCCCTTCGGCCATGACGCCGACATGCTGAAGGCCAGCGTCGACCACGTCTTGCATCGCCGAAGCTGAGCCGTAATCCCCAGAAAACCGCGCCGCATGGCTTGGGTCCGGCATCGCTTCACCTACATGAGGCGTTGAGACCGAACGATCGCCGACGAAAAGGAGTCACACCATGGCCTTCACCCTTCCCGACCTGCCCTACGCCTACGACGCGCTTGAGCCGGCGATCGACAAGGAGACGATGACGTTCCACCACGACAAGCACCACAAGACCTATGTGGACAAGCTGAACGAGGCGGTGGACGCGGACTCCGGCCTGCAAGGCAAGTCGCTGGAAGAGCTGTTCGCCAGCATCTCCACGGCTCCCAAGGCCGTGCGCAACAACGGCGGCGGCCACTGGAATCACAGCCTGTTCTGGGAGCTGCTGGCCCCGCAGGACAAGACCGGCGAGCCCTCGGCCGAGCTGAAGGCCCAGATCGACAAGGACCTGGGCGGCATGGACAAGTTCCAGGAAGCCTTCAACGCCGCCGGCGCGGGCCAGTTCGGTTCGGGCTGGGCCTGGCTGATCTGGCAGGACGGCAAGCTGAAGGTCACCTCGACCCCCAACCAGGACAACCCCCTGATGGACGTGGCCGACGAGCGCGGCGCGGTCGTCCTGGGCGCCGATGTCTGGGAGCACGCCTACTACCTGAAGTATCAGAACCGCCGTCCGGACTACCTCAAGGCTTTCTGGACCGTGGTGAACTGGAACAAGGTCAACGACCTGTTCGCGGCCGCCAGGGGCTGACGACCACAGCGCCCCGCCGGATCGGCGGGGCGTTTTCATATCTCGGGGAGACCACCATGACGCCATCCATCAAGCTGGCCTCGGCCGCGCTGACCCTCGCCGCCCTGCTGGGCGCCGCCGCCTGCAGCCAGCCGGCCGAGGCGCCCGCGGAGACCGAAGCCGCCGCCGACGCCATCCCCGCCAGCACGGATGTGCATCCCTTCACGGTGGGAGAGCTGCAACTGGCCCCCCTGAGGGATGGGACCATCAGCCTGCCGGTGGACCAGAGCCCCTGGGGCGACCCCGCAGTTGTGGCCGCCATCCTCACCGAAGCGGGTGAAGAGGGCGACGCCGTCCACCTCTCGGTCCAGCCGCTGCTGGTGCGCCAGGGCGACCGGGTGGTGCTGATCGACACCGGCGCCGGCGGCCAGATGGGCACGCAGAACGGCCTGCCGGGCGCCCTGGCCGCCGCCGGCGTCGAGCCCGCCGAAGTGACCGACGTCCTGATCTCCCACGCCCACGGCGACCACGTCGGCGGCCTGACCAACGCCGAGGGCGCCCTGGCCTTCCCCAACGCCGTCATTCGCATAAGCGCCCCGGAATGGCGCGCCATGCAGGCCGGCGCGGAGGAACAGGGCCTCGCCGACCTCGTCACCGCCATCACGCCGCAGGTCCGGACGTTCGAACCCGGCGCCGCCATCACCCCGTTCCTCACCGCGGTGTCACTGGACGGGCATACGCCGGGCCATTCCGGCTTCTCGATCACCTCGGGGGACGACCGCCTGCTCTACATCGGCGACGCCCTGCACAGCGCCGTGGTCTCGGTACAGCGCCCGGACCTCGTGAACGCCTGGGACAGCGACAGCGACACCGCCATCGCGACGCGCCAGGGCCTGCTTGAGCGCGGCGCCGGCGAAGGACTGCGCTATTATGGCGTGCACTTCCCCTACCCCGGCCTGGGCCGGATCGAGGAACGGGACGGCCATTTCGTCTGGGCGCCTGGGTCCTGAGATCAGCCTGCCTGCGCGCATGATGCGATTTGCAGATCTGGAATGTTAGCGATACCACTTCCCTGAGAGTCCGAAGGACCCGAGGGAGGACATGATGGCGTTGAACCGCATGATGGCGGCTGTGGCGGCCGCCGGCCTGATGATCGGCGGATACGCCTGCGCTGCGCCCGCGGCCGCTGGAGAAGAGGCCGCGCGCGTCGTCGCCGTGGATTTGAATGCGCCCGGGCGTCCCCGCGACCGCATGGCGCTGCATTCCGTGGGGGCGGACTATCCCGGCGTAACCGGACGCGATGACGCCCTGGCCCAGCTCAGGATCGTTCGCGACGAACTCGGCTTCGACTACATCCGCTTCCACGCCATTTTCCACGACGACATGGGCGTCTATCGCGAGGTGGACGGCCGCCCGGTCTATGACTTCAGCCGCATCGACCGACTGTACGACCGGCTCCTGGAGATGGGCGTCCGCCCCTTCATCGAGCTGGGCTTCACGCCGCACGACATGCGGACCTCGGACCAGACGATCTTCTACTGGGAGGGCAACACCTCCCATCCCGACCCGGAGAAGTGGGAAGGACTGATCGACGCCTTCGTGCGCCATCTGATCGACCGCTATGGCGCGGAGGAGGTGCGGACCTGGTACTTCGAGGTCTGGAACGAGCCCAATCTGGACGGCTTCTGGGAGAACGCCGACCAGGCCGCCTATTTCGACCTGTACGCCCGCACGGCGGGGACCATAAAGGCCATTGATCCGGCGCTGCGGGTCGGCGGCCCGTCCACGGCCGGCGCGGCCTGGGTTCCGGCGTTCCTCGCCTACGCCGAAGCGAACGGCGCGCCTGTCGATTTCATCACCACCCACACCTATGGCGTGGAGGGCGGGTTCCTCGACGAGTTCGGCCAGGACGACAACATGCTGTCCCGGAACCCGGACTCGGTGATCGGCGATGTGCGCAACGTCAGGGCCCAGATCCAGGCGTCGCACCAGCCCGGCCTGCCGCTGTATTTCACCGAGTGGAGCGCCAGCTACAATCCGCGCGACCCGGTCCATGACAGCCACGTCAGCGCGTCTTTCGTCCTGGACAAGATGCGCCAGGCCGAAGGTCTGGCCCAGAACATGAGCTACTGGGCCTTTTCCGACCTTTTCGAGGAGCCCGGCCCCCAGAGTCTGCCCTTCCAGGGCGGTTTCGGTCTGATGACGCCCCAGGGCGTCCGAAAGCCGGCCTGGTTCGCCTACAAATACCTCAACGCCCTGGGCGACGAGGAGCTTGAGGGCGGCGACGGGCAGACCATCATCACCCGCGATGACCGGGGCGTGCAGGTGCTGGCCTGGACCTATGAACCGCCCCGCGACCAGGACGTCAGCAACCGTCCCTATTTCCGCCAGATCCGCCCCTCCCCGCCCGCCGCGCCGCTGGTGCTGAGGTTCGAGGGCTTGCCTCCGGGTGATCACGCCGCATCGATCCGCCGGGTCGGCTTCGGCCACAACGACGCCTACACCGCCTGGCTGCAGATGGGCGCGCCGGCAGAACTCACGGCGCAGCAACTGGCGGCGCTTCACGCCGTCACCACGGACGAGCCCGAACGGCGGACAGTGACCGCCGGGGGGGACGGTCGCGGGACTCTCACCCTCCGGATGAATGTTCATGACGTCGTCCTGGTGGAGCTTCAGAGCCGCCGGGACCCTTGACCACAGCCCGCAACCCCGTCATAAGCCCCGCCTTCACGCCCCGTCCGCAAGGCTGGGGTGCGTTCCATTACGGACGATGCGTGGACCGCCGTTGAGATCGCATTCCCATTCGGGGGATGCCGGGCCGCATCAGCATAGAGAGTGACATATGTCCAAGCGCCACAGCGCCAAGTACAAGATCGACCGCGCCATGGGTGAAAACCTGTGGGGTCGCGCCAAGTCTCCGGTCAACAAGCGGTCCTACGGTCCCGGCCAGCACGGCCAGCGCCGCAAGAACAAGGTTTCTGACTTCGGCATCCAGCTGAAGGCCAAGCAGAAGCTCAAGGGCTACTACGCCAACATCACCGAGAAGCAGTTCGCCAAGACCTATGACGAGGCGGCGCGCCGCAAGGGCAACACCTCGGAAAACCTGATCGGCCTGCTGGAATCGCGCCTGGACGCCATCGTCTATCGCGCCAAGTTCGTCCCGACCCCCTGGGCCGCGCGCCAGTTCGTCAACCACGGCCACGTGACCGTCAACGGCAAGAAGGTGGACATCCCCTCCTACCGCGTGAAGGCCGGCGACGTGATCGAGGTGAAGGAAAAGTCCCGCTCCATGGCGCTGGTGCTCGAGGCCCAGCAGTCGTCCGAGCGTGATGTGCCGGATTACATCGAGCTGGGCGACCGCGGCTTCTCGGCGCGCTACGTGCGCGTTCCCGAGCTGGCCGACGTGCCCTACGCCGTGAAGATGGAGCCGAACCTGGTGGTCGAGTTCTACTCGTCCTAAGGCTTCTCCGGCCGCTTTCGGGCGACCGGCTGTGAACAACAAGGCCCCGGAGCGATCCGGGGCCTTTCGCATTTGGCCCAATCAGGCGATCATGGGCCACGCCACGGGGGGAAAGCGCCTTGCTCCGCACCATCGCCGTCACCGTCTCCGTCGCCGTCCTCGCAGGCGGCTGCGCGATGATCGACCGCGTCCTGCCGGGGCGGAGCGACGCGGCGGGCGACCGGCCGGTGGTCGTCAGCACCGAGGGCATGCCGGGGGTGCTTGAGCCGATCCACGCCGCGGCCATCATCGGGGATCACGCCGTGTTCCGCGTCACTTCGGGCGGCTGCACCGAACGCGACGATATCCAGCCGATCATCACCCTGGTGGATGATGAGGCGGTGGTGACCCTGCGACGGATGCACGACGACTATTGTCAGGCCTATGCGGAAGACGGCCTGGAACTGGTCTGGACGTTCGAGGAGCTGGGCCTGGAGCCCGGCCAGCGCGTGCGGATCAACAACCCCTATCTGGACTCGCTCTAGGCGGTCAGCGCCCGGGGCAGTTTGAAGGTGACGGTCTCGCGGGCGCCGTCGTCCTCGCGAAGGGTCACGTCAAAGCGCGCGGACAGGGCCGAGATCAGCCCCTGGATCAGTTCTTCGGGCGCCGAGGCGCCGGCGGTCACCCCCACGGTCTGCACCGCCTCGAACCAGGTCCAGTCAATGCGCGAGGCGTCGTCCACCAGCCGGGCGTCCCGCGCGCCGGCGCGCAGGGCGACCTCCACCAGCCGAACCGAGTTGGACGAGTTGGCCGAACCCACGACCAGAACCAGATCCGATCCCTCCGCCAGACGCTTGACCGCCTCCTGCCGGTTGGTGGTGGCGTAGCAGATGTCTTCCTTGTGCGGGTCGGGCAGGTCGGGGAAGCGCGCCTTCAGCGTGCGCACGATCTCCGCCGTGTCGTCCAGGGACAGGGTGGTCTGGGTGACATAGGCGAGGTCGGCGTCGCCGGGCGGCTGGAAATCCCGGGCGTTCTCGACGGTCTCCACCAGACTGATGGCGCCCTGCGGAAGCTGGCCCATGGTGCCGACCACCTCCGGGTGACCCGCATGACCGATCAGGATGATGTGGCGGCCCGCCGCGTGATGGCGCTCAGCCTCCACATGGACCTTGGACACCAGCGGGCAGGTGGCGTCGAGAAAGAACATGTCGCGCGACCGCGCCGCCTGCGGCACGGCCTTGGGCACGCCGTGGGCCGAGAACACCACCGGGCGATCATCGGGGCATTCGTCCAGTTCCTTGACGAACACGGCGCCCAGACCGCGCAGACGCTCGACCACATGGCGGTTGTGCACGATCTCGTGGCGCACATAGACCGGGGCGCCGTACTTCTCGATCGCACGCTCCACGATCTGGATGGCCCGATCCACCCCGGCGCAGAATCCCCGGGGCGTGGCCAGACGCACAATGAGCGGGCGTTGAGACATGGGGGCGGCGGCGATCGTCATGTCGCCTAACTAGGCGTTCGGGCGGCTCCACGCCAGCGTCGCGGCCCCGGCGCGTTGCGGCGCCTTGCATTAGCCGCTATCAGCGATGAGCCTGTCCACGCCCGCAACGCTGTCGATGCGGGTCTCATCTGGTCGTCCGGAACTTGCCCATGCGTCGCTACACCCTCGCCCTGCTCCTTGCGGCCGCCGCCGTCACCGCCGCGCCCGTGGACAGCCTGGCGCAGGTGCGCCCCGGCGGCCAGCAGCAGCCGGAGTCGGGACGTCCCCAGGAAGAGGATGACAGCTGGAACGTTCCGCAGCTGCGCCTGAACCAGCCCGTGAACGCCGGCCCCTGCCCGTTCGTGAAAATTCTGTACGACGCCGCGCGCTATGTGGAGATGCCGTTCGACCAGCCCGCCTCCGCCAATGTGGGCTTCACCGGCGAGATCCAGGGCGTGACGGCGAGCTGCGTCTATCGCGACGACGACCCCATCCGGGTCAACATGAACATCCTGTTCGAACTGGGGCGCGGCCCGCAGGCCTCGGGGGACAACCGGACCTATCGGTACTGGGTGGCGGTGACGGACCGGAACACGGCTGTGTTGAACAAGGAGTATTTCGACCTGCCGGTGAATTTCCGCGGCCAGCAGCGCACCACGGTCGAAGAAGAAATCCGCGGCATCGTGATTCCTCGCGCCACCATGACCACCAGCGGCTCGAATTTCGAGATCCTCGTGGGCTTCGAGGTGACGCCTGAAATGGCCGAGTTCAACCGAACGGGCAGCCGCTTCCGCATCAACAGTGGCGCGGCCCAGCCGCAACAATGACCGATCTCAAGTCCGTTCTGGGCGAAGCGGTCGGGGCCGCCTTCGCCGCCGAAGGCGTGGACGCGGCGCTGGCGCGGGTCACGGCGTCCGACCGGCCCGATCTCGCCGACTTCCAGTCCAACGGGGCCCTGGCCGCGGCCAAGGCCCTGAAGGCCAATCCGCGCGAGCTGGCGAGCCGTGTCGCCGAACGGCTGGCTGCAGATCCGCGGCTGGAGTCCGTCGAGGTGGCCGGCCCCGGCTTCATCAATCTGAAG
>JBALUZ010000043.1:0-18903 GCA_036963825.1 Brevundimonas sp. | reverse complement strand
ACCCTTGCCGCTCAAGTGCATGAGAGACCACTTAAATCGCGGTAAGGTCGGCGCCGGGCGCGCGTCCTCAACAAGGCGGAATGTGAAGACCGGCGGGGAGGACGGTGGTCGGGTCGCCGCAGGCGCGGTCCAGCTGGCTCTGGGTCAGGCCCCGGGCGCCGGCGAGGTCAGCCCCGGACAGGTTGGCCCCCGTCAGGACGGCGCCGGCGAAACTGGCGCCCCGAAGGTACGTGCCCACCAGGCTGGCGTTGGTGAGGTCCGCGCCCGCGAAGCTGGCCGAGGAGAACACGCCGCCGTAGGCCTCGACGTCCCGCAGATCGGCGCCGGCGAAGCTGGCCCGGTTCATCACCACGAGACTCAGATCGGCCTGACGCAGGCGGGCGCGGCTGAAGTCCAGGCCCGCCCGCTGCAGCCCCTGAAAATCCGCCTGGAAGAGGTTGCAGCCCGGACAGCTCGCGCCGGACACGGCGCGGGCCACCTGCGCGGCGTTCTGGGCCGCAGCCGGCGCGGCGACGGCCAGGACGGCGAGTGCGGCGATGACAGTTCTCATGACGGGACTCCGCGAATGACGCAGACCAGTATGCAAGACCAGGGCCTAACGCCCGGTTTCATTCATCTGGGGCGCGGCCCCGCAGGAATCGCATTCGTAACCCGCGCCCTTTCGCTGCAGGGAGAAGTCCCCGCAGGCGGGGCAGGCGGCGGCGGCGGGCTGCTCTGAAACGGCCGGGGGCGTCCGGGACTCGCGCGTCTGGCCGAAGGGCAGGACCACCAGATTGTCGGGCGCCGCGCCCCGGGCGAAGCCCTTGGAGATGAAGCGGGCGGCGGGCACCGCCTCGGCGTCTCCGCCGTCTCCGCCGCCCAGGCCGTCGGCGTTCAGGGCGTCCGGATCGGCGTTGGCCAGCTCGGATCGATCCAGATAGCTCACCGCCAGCTCGCGGAAGATGTAGTCCAGGATGGAGGTGGCGGACTTGATGGAGTCGTTGCCGGTGACCCGGCCCGCAGGCTCGAAGCGGGTGAAGACGAAGGCGTCGACAAATTCGTCCAGCGGCACGCCGTATTGCAGGCCGATGGAGATGGCGATGGCGAAATTGTTCATCAGGCTGCGGAACGCCGCGCCTTCCTTGTGCATGTCGATGAAGATCTCGCCAAGTTCGCCGTCGTCGTATTCGCCGGTGTGGATGTAGACCTTGTGTCCGCCCACGGCGGCTTTCTGGATGTAGCCCTTGCGGCGGTCCGGCAGCTTGCGGCGCGTGCGGTCCCGCTCGACCACCTTCTCGACGATGCGCTCGGGGACGGCGCGCTCGGCGAACGGGCGTTCGGCCGTCTCGGGCGGGGCGGAGCCGCGCGCGGGCGCGTCCGCCGGCGGCAGGTCGAGCAGGATGTCGCGCGGCGCGGGGTTCGCCGCAATGCGGATGGCGCGGGCGCCGGCCAGCGCCCGGCGCGAGACGACGCGCATGGCGTGCTCGCCGGCGGCGTCCCAGTCCAGCCGCTCCGGCGTCAGGTCCGGCAAGTCGCTGAAGGGGGAGATCGCGGCGCCTGCGGCGGCCGGATCGGGCGCCAGAACCGCGCGCAGCGCGGGCGACGACCCGGACCAGTCGTTCAGATCCGGATGGCCGAAGGCGTAGGCGGCGGCAAGGGCCCGATCCTCGCGGCTCACGCCCAGATGATCCAGCAGATCGAAGCCGGGGGTCTCAAGGTCCTGGGTGGTGACCCCGAGGACGTCATGCAGGAAGCCGGCGTCCAGGACCGGCTGGAAGGCGTCTTCCAGCCGATGAACCGTGGCCAGGGCGGTCTCGACCGCCAGCAGCTCCAGATCCGTGAACCCGAATCCCCTGAGGACCCCGTGGTCGAGACCGGGCGCCGCCACCAGGGTGCGGCGTCCGAGCAGGTGACGTTCGGCGGCCTCCGCATCGCCGCCCAGCGCCGCCACGGCCCTGGCGGCGTGGACCGAGAGCATGGGCGCGGTCTCGCCCTCGGCCGTCTCCATCAGGACGCGGTGGGGCGCCGCGCCGTCGAGGCGCGCGCCGAGGCGCAGCGCCAGGCCGGCGTCGTCCGACACCAGGCCGATGAAGGCATGGCGCAGGCCGTGCCTGCCGGCGGTCCTGAGGGCCTGGTCGTAGAGAGTCCGGGCCCGCTCGCCGTGGGCGCCCAGGGCGGCGGCCGCCTCTGCGCGGGCGGCGGCGAGGGCGAGGGTCTCCTCGGCGTGGTCGGTCCAGTCGGGGCACGCCCGGACCCGGGCCGCCATGTCGGCCGAGGCGGCCGTGGCCGAGGCATGGACCAGAGCGGCGCGTCCGGCGAGCCAGACCTGGCCCTCCTCGCTGCCGACGGCCAGCCCTTGCCCCATGACCGCTTCGCCGGCGCCCGCCAGCGCGAGGGTGATCTGGCGGACGCCGAAGCGCCAGGCCGCATCGTCGGTCGTGCGGGCGAAGCCGCAGGCGGCCTCGATCTCCAGCGCGGTGGTCATGAGGCGCGCCAGGCCTTCCAGGATCTCCGGATCGTCGGCGGCGGCCAGGTTGATCGCGGCCGACGGAGCGGCGCCCGCGCCGTCCAGGGCCGCCGCGTCGCGCGGGTCGAAGGCGAGGATCACCCGGCCCGTGGCGAGGGCGGCGTCCACCGCGGGACGCGTTTCCGGCGCGCCTGATGCGGCGAGGGCGCGGTCGGACAGGGCGACCACGGGCCGTGCGGCGCGCAGTGAGACGAAACCGGTTTCCGGGAGCCGCCCGCGCGCCGCCAGCAGGATGTCGGCGTCGCGCGCCCCGGCGGCGCGGGCGGCGTGCGCCGCCCGGGCCAGGGCGGGGTTGCGGCGCGGGTCCGCGCAGTCGGCGCCGGGGCCCTCGCAGCGATCCACGGCGGCGGCGACGGCGGCCAGCTTGTCATGCAGGGCGGCCAGGGCGTCCTGGCCCAGACGTTCAGACTGAACCTGCGCTGCGTACTGCCGCAGCCTGGCCGGCGCGGCGGGATCGGCCAGGCTGATGACGTCACGCTCCGCCGTTTCTCCGCGCGCGTCGTCGGCGATCGGATGGATGCGGTGCCCTCCGCCGAGGACCGGGCCCGGCGCTGCATGCCCGAGAAGGACGGCGGCGATCAGCTCTTCGGCGAAGGTGCGGGCGACGCCGACGCTCTCGAACAGACCGAGGGCGTGGCCCCAGGCGGCCAGCCGAATGGCCCACCGGTCAGGGCCGCCGTCCAGCAGACCGGGGTGCAGCGGCGCGGTGAGGGCCGGGGCGGCGAGGTTGGGCAGGTCCGCGGGCAGCGCCGCAGCCCAGTCCAGCCACGCCTCGATCCGGGCGGACGGCCAGCCGGCGGGGGCCAGCACCGTCTGGATGCGATCCGGCCGCTCGATCGCGCGCGGCTCCAGGGCCACGGCGGCGGCGGAATCGGTGAACCGGGATGAAAAGCGCATCGGTGTCTCCGCGGTCATCGCCCAAGACTAGGCCCAGGCGGCGTCAACCACAATAAATGTGGTGACATCCTGCCGCTTACCCACAAGATATTGCGAATTGCCGTCGCCATCGGAACGCTGGACGCGGGGCGGCGCGGTTTCTATATTCGCGCCCGTGCAAGGGGGCTTCGCCGCCCTGATTCCCATGACGAAGGCTTCCCACGTGCTGAACCTGCTGGCCAAGATTTTCACCTGGTGGAACGGGGCCACCATCGGCACCCTGTTCACCATCGCCAAGCGTGGCGAACTGGTCGGCGCGGACGAGTTCGGCAACCGGTATTACCAGTCCCGCGACAACAGCAGCTATGACGGCCGCAAGCGCCGCTGGGTCATCTATGAGGGCTATGCCGACGCATCCAAGGTGTCGCCCGACTGGCACGGCTGGCTCCGGTACACCTTCGATGAGCCGCCGCCGGAAGGCGGCCTGGCGCGCCGTTCCTGGGAACTGCCGCACCTGCCCAATCTGACCGGCACCCCGATGGCCTGGCGTCCGAAGGGGTCGCTGGTGTCCGAGGGCCGCCGCCCCGCCGCCACCGGCGACTATCAGGCCTGGACGCCCGAGGGATGACCCGCCGCGGGAGACTGCTGGCGGGCGTGCTGACCGTGGGACTGGCCGCCGCCGGAATCGGCGTGGCCCAGACCGAGCAGAATCCGCAGGAAGCCCAGCCGGTTTCGCCGCCCCAGGCTCAACCGCAGCAGCCGGCGCCCGCCGATCCGGTCGCGGACATCCTGATCCGGCAGCAGCAGGAGCAGGACGCGGCCCGCCGCGCCACCGAGGCGCTGAACCGGGCGCCGCCGGGCGCCCTGATCCAGGCCCAGCCCCGTCCGGTCGAGCCGGTGGAAACCGCCGCCACCGACGAGCAGGACGCCGCGAAAGACACGGATGTCGCCGAGGCCGACGCGGATGAGGCGCCGGAGACGCTGGAAGAGCCGGAGGAGCCGCCGGCCCGGGAACGGCGCCCCGTGGCCATCGTCCAGGCGCTGGACAAGACCACCGCCGAGACCATGCGTTTCGAGGTGCGCGTGGGAGGGCCGCCGGTCCGTTTCCGCAACAGCCTCATCTTCACAGCGCGCGCGTGCGAGGTGAATGCGGGCGATGATCCGCAGGAAGAGGCGGCCGCCTATCTCGAGATCCGCTCCCAGCCCAGCGGCACCAACCAGCCGACCCAGGCCCGACAGGTGTTCCGGGGCTGGATGTTTGCGTCGGCCCCGGCGGTGAACCCGCTGGAGCACCCGAACTACGACGCCTGGGTCGTGGGCTGCCGGGCGTAGGCGACCGCCTGCGCCCCGGTCATCGGGGCCATGAAGGCGGCGAGGTCGGGCGTGAGATGCAGAATCTCTCCGAGAGCGCGGAGATACGCTGGTTGCGGCGTCTCCAGGAATCCGAACTGCGACAGGTGGCCGGTCATGAACTGGGCGTCCAGCAGTCGCCAGCCGCCCCTGCGCATGCGCGCCACCAGATGGACCAGCGCCGTCTTTGAGGCGTCGGTCGCGCGGCTGAACATGCTCTCCCCGAAGAAGGCCCCGCCCAGGGTGACGCCGTAGAGACCGCCGACGAGCGCGCCGTCCCGGCGGCACTCGATGCTGTGCGCCGCGCCGCGGGCGTGGAGCGCCAGGTAGAGGTCGCGGATCGTACCGTTGATCCAGGTGTCCTCCCGGCCGGGGGCCGGCGCGGCGCAGGCGTCGAGCACCGCCTCGAAATCGGTGCTGACGCTGACGGCGAAACGGTCCTGCCGCACCGTGCGCGCCAGTCGCGACGACACCCGGAAGCGGTCCAGCGGCAGGACCGCCCGCATCTGCGGTTCGACGAGATAGATCTCCGGATCGTCGCGGCTGTCCGCCATGGGGAAGACGCCCGCGGCGTAGGCGGCCAGAAGCTGGTCCGGCCCGAACGGGGGCATGGCCCCGGTCAGCCCTCGCCCTTCTGGCGTTTCGCCCAGTTCTCGAGCCAGTGGATGTCGTAGTCGCCGGACAGGATGTCGGGCTCGTTCAACAGCTTCTGGAACAGGGGAATGGTGGTGTCGATGCCGCCCACGACCATCTCGTTCAGGCTGCGCTTCAGGCGGGCGACGCACTCGGCGCGGTCGCGGCCGTGCACGATCAGCTTGCCGATCAGGCTGTCGTAGTAGGGCGGGATCGAATAGCCGGCGTAGATGGCGCTATCCAGACGCACGCCCAGGCCGCCGGGGGCGTGAAAATCGTTCACCAGGCCCGGCGAGGGGGTGAAGGTCTCGGAATTCTCGGCGTTGATGCGCACCTCGATGGCGTGGCCGTCGAAGGTCACGTCGTCCTGGGTGAAGCTGAGCGGCTCGCCCGCGGCGATGCGGATCTGCTCGCGGACCAGGTCGACACCCGTGATCATTTCCGTGACCGGGTGCTCCACCTGCAGGCGGGTGTTCATCTCGATGAAGAAGAACTCGCCGTCCTCCCACAGGAATTCGATGGTGCCGACGCCCAGATAGCCGATCTTGCCGATCGCCTTGTTCACGGTCTCGCCGATGGCGGCCCGCTCCTTCGCCGTCAGGGCGGGGGAGGGGGCCTCTTCCAGAACCTTCTGGTGACGGCGCTGAAGGGAGCAGTCGCGCTCGCCCAGATGGACCACATTGCCGTGGCTGTCGGCGATGACCTGGATCTCGATGTGGCGGGGCTTCTGGAGATAGCGCTCCATGTAGACCGCGCCGTTGCCGAAGGCGGCCAGGGCCTCGGACTGGGCGGTCTGGACCGCCTCCACCAGATCGTCGGCGGTCAGGGCCACCTTCATGCCGCGGCCGCCGCCGCCCGCCGCCGCCTTGACGATCAGGGGGAAGCCGATGGCCTTCGACGCCTCGATGGCCGCCTCGACGGTTTCGACTTCACCCTCCGAGCCAGGCACGCAGGGGATGCCGGCTTCCAGCACCGTCTGCTTGGCGGTGATCTTGTCGCCCATGATGCGGATGTGATCGGGGCGCGGCCCGATGAAGGTCATGCCGTGGGCCTCGACGATCTCGGCGAAGCGGGCGTTCTCCGACAGGAAGCCGTAGCCGGGGTGGATGGCCTGGGCCCCGGTGATCTCGGCCGCGGCGATGATCGAGGGGATGTTCAGATAGGACTTGGCCGCGGGGGCCGGGCCGATGCAGACGCTTTCGTCGGCCAGGCGCACCCACATGGCGCCCCGGTCAGCCTCGGAGTGCACCGCCACGGTGGAGATTCCCATCTCCTTGCAGGCGCGATGAATGCGCAGGGCGATCTCGCCCCGGTTCGCGATCAGGACCTTGGTGAACATGGCCTAGTCCTCGAGCAGGACGAGGGCTTCGCCGAATTCCACCGGCTGGGCGTCGCCCACCATGATGTCGGCCACCACGCCGTCGCGGGGCGCGGCGATGGGGTTCATGGTCTTCATGGCCTCGACGATCAGCAGGGTCTGGCCCTTCTTGACCTTGTCGCCCGCCTGAACGAAGGGCGCGGCTTCCGGGGAGGGCTTCAGATAGGCGGTGCCGACCATGGGCGATTTCACCTCCTCGCCCTTGCGCGAGACGATGGTGGCCGGGTCCGACGGCATGGAGGCGGGCGCAGCGGCCGGCGCAGGCGCGGCCTGGGCCGGGGCGGCGGCGTACTGGACGGGGGCGGCGGCCATGGTGAGCTCGCGGGCCACGCGGATCTTCAGATCGCCGCGCTCCACCTCGATCTCGGTGAGCTCGGTGTCGTTGAGGATGTCGGCCAGCTGGCGCACCAGCGCGGTGTCGATTTCGCCCGCCGGATCGTTCGGCAATTTCTTGTCGGTCTTGCTGTCAGCCATGAGGTCGATAAGCCTTCGTGTGAGTCTTTATGAACGAGCCGAAGCGGCGGCGCGTTCCTGCGCCAGCCGCAGCGCGGCCCTGACCGCCAGCTCGTAGCCGTGGGGGCCGAGGCCCGAGATGACGCCGGTCGCGGCCAGCGAAACAAAGGAATGGCGCCGGAATTCCTCCCGCGCCGCCGGATTGCTCAGATGGCACTCAATGACGGGAATGTCCAAGGTCTTGAGCGCATCCAGCAGAGCCACCGAGGTGTGGGTGAAGGCCGCCGGGTTGATGACGAGGGCCGAGGCCTTGCCGCGCGCTTCGTGAATCCAGTCCACCAGCTCGCCTTCATGGTTGGACTGGTGGAAGACGATTTCCGCTTCCGGCGCTGCGGCGCGGCACAGGGCCTCCACGTCGGACAGGGTCTGCCGTCCATAGATTTCCGGCTCGCGCTGCCCCAGCAGGTTGAGGTTTGGCCCGTTCAGCACATAGATTATGTCAGATCGGGCCATGGGCTCCGCCGCTTGCGATTCCGGCGGCCTTTTAGCTGAACGCGCGGGCAGCGCAAAGTCCGACCGCAGAAGAGGTTGACCTACCGTCATGCGTATCGAAGTCAACGGCGAACCCCGTCAGGTTGAGGCAGGCACCATCCGGGACCTAGTCGAGACGCTGGGGCTGAACCCGCAGAAGGTGGCCGTGGAGCGCAACCTGGAGATCGTGCCGCGCTCCCTGCACGCGGAAACGCCGCTGGGCGACGGCGACAGGATCGAGATCGTGCAGCTGGTGGGCGGGGGCTGACCCCCGCCCGGGCTCATCAGAACCGGAAGCTCGCCCGCAGCAGCAGGGCGTAGCGCACGTAGTCGTCGAGGAACTCCGCGTCGGCCTCAACGGCCAGCATGCCCAGGTCGTTGCCGACGTTCAGACGCAGGCCGACGATGGGGCCGCCGCCTTCCAGGCTGTCGGCGGCGAGGTCGAAGGACGAGCCGCCGCTGAGGAAGCGGGCCGTGGTGACGCCCCCGTCGTGGGAGATGATCTGGCGCCACCCCACCCGGATTTCCGGCCGGAGCCACTGGTTCTCGCCGAAACCCATGCCGAAGTTGAGGGCTGCGGTGGACGAGAAGATGTGGCCTTCGCGATCCTCAACCGCGAGGTTGAAGCCGTCGCCGCCGCCGGTCTCCTCGAAGCCGTCCTCATTGAGGCCGAAATACTCGACGACCAGTTCCGGACGAAGGCTGTAGCGGCCGAAACTGCGTTCATAGGAAGCGCCCGCCGCGGCCGTAACGGTGTAGCCGTTCCAGTCCGCGTCGGCACGGCGCAGGACGCCTTCCCCGACGAACTGACGGACGGACTCGAAGCTGGCGTAGCCGCCGGCTGCGCGGGCCCAGGTGGTCCAGGCGCCGCCCTGCGCACGCCAGTAGAGGCCCAGCTCGATCAGGCTGGCCGACAGGCGCTCCTCGGCCGCAGCCGCCGGATCTTCCAGGTCCGACGAGGTGAAGGCCGTGGAGACGCCGATGGCCCCGTACCTTGTTCCGCGCTCCACGCCGCCGGCGAAGCCGAAGCCTTCGGACTTGAAGCCGTAGGCCTCGCCCGTTTCCTTGTCCGCGTGGAAATTGATCTCCTGGAGCCAGGCGCTGGTCTCGCCGCGCGCGGCGCTGTTGTTGCGGCCGGACAGGGCGCGGGTCACGGCGTCCACGCCGGAGGCCAGGGAGATCAGGGCCCCGCCCGAGTGATCCGGGAGCATCTGCTCATAGACGCCCAGCAGGCCGTCGCGGTCATTCTGCTCGAGGAACGCCTCGCGGAGCTCCTCGTCACCGCCCAGGGCGTTGTAGACCGCGTCATAGGCGGCGGCTTCGGAGGCGATCATGCCGACCTCGTCGGCGGATCGGCGGCGCACATCGACGAAGACCTGGCCGGCCGCCTCGTCCCCGCGGGCCTCGACCACGAACAGGAACGGCGAGTTCTCGGTCAGGGATTCCTGGTCGATGTCGCCAAACGTCAGCTCGTCCGCCTGCACGATGAGGTAGCTCGTGGGGTCGTCCACGAGCGAGGTGAAGCGAACGCCGAGGCCGGCCCCGTCGGCGAAGGCGGCGGAACCGGACACGTTGAAGCCGGCCGCGGCGACGCCGGTGATCGGATCCACGGCGTCGTTCGCAGGATCGACGGTGACGATCAGCGCGCCGTCCTCGCCGACCGTCAGGTTGGCGATATCAAGGACTTCGTCCTGCTGGGCGTCGAGAACGCCGCCCTGGATGTCGATGGACAGCAGACCGTCGGCGCTGGACAGGCCGCCCCGGACCTCCGCGTCACCGCTGATGATCAGCGAGTCGGCGCCGCCGCCGAAATCGATGTCGCCGTTCACGATGCCGTCGCGGATGTCCACGGTGTCCGCACCGGAGCCCAGCCGGACGTCGCCGTTGATGACCGGCGTGATGACTCCGTTCGCGGGCGGGTTGTCCTCGTCATACTCCAGGACAAGCTGGGTCAGCTCCACGCCCGTGGTGTTCGCGCTGACGTCGATGGCGATCCAGTCGCCGGTCGTCGGAAGGGGTTCGCCGTCGTCGTCCGTCGAGGGGGACACGGCGCCGCTGATGATGCCGATGTTGTCGATCTGTGTGAGCGTGCCGCTCAGGTCCCGCAGAGCCACCACCGAGGCGCCCGAACCCGCGGCCTGGCTGCGGATGCTGCCGGCGTTGTAAAGGGCGGGGAGGCTGGCGCCCGCCTCGATCAGCACGCCGCTGGAGACGTTCGCGCCCTCGGTCGCGATGTTGGTGGTGACGTTGCCGTCGTTGTAGAAGAGGGGCGTGGATGCGCCCGCGCCGATGTGGACGCCCGTGGCGTTCCCCTCAACCGCCGTTGCGACGATTTCGCCTTCATTGCGTATGCCGCCTTCGACGACGACCGCCTGACCGCCGGCGACGCCGAAGCGGATGGACGTGGAGTTCACGCCGTCAAACACGCCGGCCGCAGTCACGCCGCCGCGGTTGATGAAGCCGTACGCCGCGCCGTCCGCGCCCACCAGGCCCAGGGTCACGTCATTGGCGGTCGACCCGACCTCGATGGCGGGAGCGGAGCCGATGGACAGGATCGTGGCCGACGTCTGTTCGTTGTCGGGCACGCCGTCGCCGTCGGTGTCGTCGTTTTCCTCGTCCTCGTCGTCCTCCTCGACCGGCGGCGCAACGGTGGCGAGGAGCACGCCGCCCGCCACGTTCGCGCCGATGTGGATGGCGGGGCCGCCGATGAGCAGGTCGTCGGCGTCAAGGTCCTCGAGCACCTCCTCGTTCGTGGGGCGGTTGGTGTAGCGGAAGCCGGTCGCCGTGATGGCCCCGTCGATGCGCAGGCCGCCGGCCACATCGCCTTCGAGCGAGAACCCCACGGAGTCCTCGCCCTGGACCGAGACGGTGCCGCCGATCCAGACGTCTCCGCCAACAGCGCCTCCGGACCGGATGCCGTAGCCGTTGTCGCCTCTCACATTGATCGATCCGCGAGAAATCAGGTCGCCTGTCAGTCCGGCTTCCGTCCGGATTCCGTAGGAGTCGTTGCCCTGCACCGAGATGGACCCGGAGCGGCCCACGGCCAGGCTGCCGTCCAGCGGGTCAACGCCGGTGATCCGGATGCCGTAGCGGTCAGCGCCCTCGGCGAAGGGCCCGTCGAGATCGCCGTCGTCGTCGTCGTCTTCGGCTTCGTATTCCTCGCTGATGGCTATGGCGCCGTCCATGGTGATGGACCCGGCGTTTCCGCCTTCGGCCAGAACGCCCGTCGCGCCGCCGCTGATGTCCTCGAACTCGATGGACCCGCCGGTCTCCACGGTGACGTCGTTGTCAGAATCGAGGGTGATCGCGACGCCGGAGTCCAGCTCGATGGCGCCGTCTTCGTCGACCGTGACGTCCGCAGGCGAGCCGTTGCTCGCCGTGGAGGTCTGGACCGGCGTGGTCCGCGTGGTGTCGATGACCACCTGGGCCTGGACGCCGCCGGCGGCGAGAGCGAGAGGAGCGAGCGCGACGGCGGCCGCGAGCAGTTTACGCATGAATGAAGAACCCCTAGGTGACGCGCGCTCGGAACGGCATGACCCCAACGTAGCCGAGGCCAGGCGATATGCCTCAACTTTCCCGAAAGTGAGGCGATTGCAAGGCCGCTCTCTCATAACGGCGATCGCGAGCCGGTGCAAAGCCGACGGCGCTGCGGCGATGAGAAACCTTGACCGTTATCCATTTCGCGCCCACGCATCCAACGCCTCCGCCCGTGCGTTGGGGCGTCGGAAAAGACAGTCGGAGTACATGGATGATCGACGTTCAGGAGAATGAGGTTCAGCTGATTCCCGGACGGGACGAGAAGGTGGCGACCACCTTCAGCGCCGTGAAGGGCGCCTCGGCTGATCCCCGGACCCGGATGGTCGACACCACCATGCTCTATGCGCCCCGCTCCGGCGGCGTGAAACGCTACCTGCTGACGAAGAAGGCCTGGCTGGAGGCCAACCGGCCGGAAATCGCCCACACCCTGGTCGTGCCGGGCGCCCGCTACAGCGCCAGGCCGGGGCTTCTGACGCTCCAGGCCCCGAAGCTGCCGTTCGGCGACGGGTACCGGTGGCCCACCTCGATCAAGCGCTGGAGCGCCTGGGTGGCCGCCATGCAGCCTCACCTGATCGAGGCGGGGGATCCCTACACCCCCGGCCAGGCGGCGCTGGAGGCGGGGCAGCGAGCGGGCTGTCCGGTGATCGGCTTCTGCCACTCCGATCCCGCCGCCCTGGCCGCGCTGCATTTCGGCGAGTGGGCCAAGAAGCCCGTGGAGAAACGATGGTCCAGGCTGTTCTGCCAGTTCGACCGGGTGATTTCGCCAAGCCGTTACATCGCCCGGCGCCTGGAAGAGGCGAGGGTGCCCAACATCGTCGTCCAGCCGCTGGGCGTGGAGATCGACACCTTCCGCCCCGACCGTGCCGACAGGGCGGGCTTGCTGAAGCAACTGGGGCTGGCGGCCGATGCGCGGCTGCTGGTCTTCGCCGGGCGGCCGGCGCGCGAAAAGAACATCGATGTGCTGATCCGGGCGGTGCAGAAGCTGGGCGCGCCCTATCATCTGGTGCTGGTGGGCGCGGGCATGGGCCTGCCGCGCGAGGACCGGGTGGTGTCGCTGCCCTATGAATCCGATCCGAAAGCCGTGGCCCGGATCGTGGCCAGCTGCGACGCCTTCGTGCACGCCAACGACCGGGAGCCTTTCGGCCTGATCGTGCTGGAGGCCATGGCCTGCGGACGTCCGGTGGTGGGGGTGAACGCCGGCGGCGTCGCCGAAACCGTGGACCAGGAGGTCGGTGAGCTGGCGACGGCCGCCGAACCCAACGCATTCGCCGCGGCCGTGGAGGCCCTGTTCGCGCGGGACGTGGACGCCGTCGGCCTGGCTGCGCGGCGGCGGGCCGTCGAGCGATTCGCGTGGGGCCGGGTCTTCGAGGACCTGTGCACGGTCTATGGCGACGTCAGCGGACGGCCCGCCTTCGTTCAGCCGGCGTCCGCGCGCCCGCTTCACTGAGCGTCCGAAAGGCGCGGGCGAAACCGCGAGCCGTCAGCCTTCCTGACGGCGCCTTGCGGCGGCCCGAAGGAGCCGGGTCTGCGACGGATTGTGGGGGAAGTGAAAAGCGCCATTCCCTCAAGAGAAGGAATGGCGCGAGTGACGGGGCTCGAACCCGCGACCTCCGGCGTGACAGGCCGGCACTCTAACCAACTGAGCTACACCCGCGTATTCCCTCGGCGCGAAGCAGTGCGTCGCGGCGAGGGGCGTCGTTTAGGCGGCGCCCCTCGCGCCGTCAAGCGGCATGACGCACGAAATTATCGCCCCGTCGGTTCGGGGGCCGCCGGACCCACCGGATTGGCGGGCCGGGCCGCCTCGGCGGGCGCGGGAACGTCGTAGCGCACGCCCGCGCCGGGACCGAGGGGCAGGGCTGCGGCGGCCCAGGCGCCGGTCATGATCGAGCCGAAGATCATGAAGGTGATGGAGTAGGGGATCATGACGGCCATCAGGCTGCCCATGCCGAACTCCCGGTCCCAGCGCTGGCAGAAGGTCAGCACCAGCGGGAAATAGACCATCAGGGGCGTGACGATGTTGGTGACCGAATCGCCCATGCGGTAGGCGGCCGTGGTCATCTCGGGGCTGATCCCGAGCAGCATCAGCATCGGCACCAGGATCGGGGCCAGGAACGCCCATTTGGCCGAGGCCGAGCCCACGAAGATGTTGATGACCGCCGCGACGATGACGATGGCGAAGAGCAGGCCGAAGGTGTTCAGACCCGACTGGCTGATCCACTCGGCGCCGCCTATGGCCATGATCGCGCCCAGGTTCGACCAGTTGAACATGGCCACGAAGTGGGCGGCCACGAAGGCCAGAACGATATACGGCCCCATGTCGGCCATGGCCTGGGAGGTCATGCGCACGATGTCGCGGTGCGACTTCACGGTCCCGGCCGCGATCCCGAAGGCCGCGCCGGTGAGGATGAAGAGCAGGAAGAACCCGGCCACGAGCGAGTGATAGAAGGGTTGCAGACGGGCCTCGGGGGCCGCCTCTGCGTCCACGAGCGGAGCGTCGGGCAGGAGCACCATGGCGGCGAAGCCGCCGATGACCAGAAGCGCCATCAGCCCCGCCCACCAGAGGCCCCGCGATTCGGCCCGGCCCAGGGCGCCTTCGCCGATCTGCACCGGCGCGTCCTCCCTGGGGGTCCAGGCGCCGAGGCGGGGCTCGACGATCCTGTCCGTGACCCACCAGCCCAGAGGCACGAACAGGGCGGTCATGGCGGTGATGAAGAACCAGTTCCCGGCGATGTTCGCCGTCCAGGACGGGTCGAGCAGCTGGGCGGCGGGCTCGGTGATGCCCAGCAGGAGGGCGTCCAGCTGTCCCGGGAAGATGTTGGCGGAAAAGCCCGCCGACACGCCAGCGAAGCCTGCGGCGATGCCGGCGATGGGGTGGCGTCCTGCGGCGGCGAACAGCACGCCGGCGAGCGGCACCAGCACCACATAGGCGGCGTCGGCGGCGTGGTTGCCGACAATGCCGATGAAGATGACCAGCGGCGTCAGAAGAAACCTGGGCGCATTGCTGACGCCCGCCCGCATGGCGGCCGAGAACAGGCCGGTGCGTTCCGCTACGCCCGCGCCGAGCATCACCACCAGAACGTAGCCCAGGGGAGCGAAGCCGGTCAGGGTGCGCGGCATGTCCTCGAACAGCCGACGGAGGTTTTCGGAGGACACCAGGCTCTGGGCCGTGATGGCGTCGCCGGTCACCGGGTTGACCGATGCCCAGCCGGCATAGGCGGCGAAAACGCTGACGCCCATCAGGATGGCGATCAGCCAGACGAAGATGAACACCGGATCCGGCAGTTTGTTGCCCGCCTTCTCGACCCCGTTCAGCAGCCAGTTGCCGATCCCCATCGACGCTCTCCCTTTGATTGGCCCCACGCGTGGTTACTATTCAGGCGGAAACCCGTGGTGTCAGCAAAAAAGCGCCGGAAAGCTGCGAACCATTCTCAATTAAATCCTTGCGCGTCATGGGTTTGAACCGCTCGCGTGTTGGGTCTAGAAGACGCCGAATCCGCCGCCCTCCCCGGCGAACGAGGCTTGGTCTCAATGAACGAATTTTTGCTGGAATATCTGCCGATCGTTGTCTTCTTCGGAATCGCGACGGTGCTTGGACTCCTGTTCATGATCGCGGCCTGGGTGCTGGCGCCGAAGAATCCGGACACCGAGAAGCTCTCCGCCTATGAGTGCGGCTTCAACGCCTTCGACGACGCGCGGATGAAGTTCGACGTCCGGTTCTATCTGGTGTCGATCCTGTTCATCATCTTCGATCTGGAGATCGCCTTCCTGTTCCCCTGGGCTGTGGCGATGATGGGCATGCCGGGCGAACACATGATCTTCGCCTTCTGGTCGATGATGGTGTTCCTGGGCTTTCTGACGATCGGATTCCTGTACGAGTGGAAGAAGGGCGCCCTGGAATGGCAGTGACCGCCAAGACGGCCTCGGGCCTGGTCGTGCCGCCCGCCTACGGGCAGGGCGCGCGGTCGACGGTCGAGGGCTACGACCCCGCGAAGCACGACAAGTTCTTCGAGCAGGTCAGCGACGAGCTGGACCAGCGCGGCTTCATCACCGCGCCGCTGGACGATGTCATCAACTGGGCCCGCACCGGCAGCCTGATGTGGATGACCTTCGGCCTGGCGTGCTGCGCCGTGGAGATGATGCAGGCGTCCATGCCGCGCTACGACATGGAGCGCTTCGGCATGGCCCCGCGCGCCAGCCCGCGCCAGTCGGACCTGATGATCGTGGCCGGTACCCTGACCAACAAGATGGCGCCGGCCCTGCGCAAGGTTTATGACCAGATGCCGGACCCTCGTTACGTGCTGTCCATGGGATCGTGCGCCAACGGCGGCGGGTATTACCACTATAGCTACAGTGTTGTTCGCGGTTGTGACCGCGTTGTACCTGTGGACGTCTATGTGCCCGGGTGCCCGCCGACGGCGGAGGCGCTGCTGTACGGGCTGCTGCAGCTGCAGAAGAAGATCCGCCGGACCGGGACGATCGAGCGATGACCGATGTGATGACCAAGGCCGACAAGGCGCTGGGCACGCTGGGCCGCGCCGTCCAGAAGGCCTGCGGCAAGGCCGTGGCCGGCTGGAGCGTGGCGTTCGGCGAACTGACGCTGGAGGCGCGCCGCGACGACATCGTCAAGGTGCTGACGACCCTGCGGGACCAGTTCGAATTCCAGCAGCTGACCGATCTGGCGGGCGTGGACTATCCGGAACGCGCCGAGCGCTTCGACGTGGTCTATCACCTGCTGTCCCTGACCCGGAACCTGCGGGTGCGCGTGCGCGTGACGACGGACGAGCGGGCGGCCGTGCCCAGCGTCACCGGCGTCTATCCGGCGGCGGACTGGTTCGAGCGCGAGGCGTTCGACATGTACGGCATGCTGTTCTCGGGCCACCCGGACCTGCGCCGGCTGCTGACCGACTACGGCTTCCAGGGCTATCCCCTGCGCAAGGACTTCCCCATGACCGGCTATGTGGAGGTCCGCTACGACGAGGCCCAGAAGCGGGTTGTCTATGAGCCCGTGCGCCTGCAGCAGGAATTCCGGAATTTCGACTTCCTGTCGCCGTGGGAGGGCGCCCAGTACGCCGCGCCGGTCCTGCCGGGCGACGAGAAGGCGGCCGGCGCGGCAGGGAAGCCCAGCGGAGGCAAGGCGTGATGGCTGACGGCCACGACACGGTCCGCAGGACCGACCTGGACGCGAGGGACGAGGCGGCGCTGGACTCCGGCGCCGTGGCTTTCGCCGCGCCCGTGAAGGACATGGACGACCGCAAGTTCACCATCAATTTCGGGCCCCAGCACCCGGCGGCGCACGGGGTGCTGCGTCTGGTGCTGGACCTGGACGGGGAGGTGGTGACGCGGGTGGACCCGCACATCGGCCTGCTGCACCGCGGCACCGAAAAGCTGATGGAGTCGCGGACCTACCTTCAGAACATCCCGTACTTCGACCGCCTGGACTATGTGGCGCCGATGAACCAGGAGCATGCGTTCTGCCTGGCCATCGAGAAGCTGACCGGCATCGAGGTTCCGTACCGCGCCCAGCTGATCCGGGTGCTGTACTCGGAAATCGGCCGCATCCTGAGCCACCTGCTGAACATCACGACCCAGGCCATGGACGTGGGCGCCCTGACCCCGCCGCTGTGGGGCTTCGAGCAGCGCGAACAGCTGATGGTGTTCTACGAGCGCGCGTCGGGCGCGCGCCTGCACGCCAACTATTTCCGGCCCGGCGGCGTCCACCAGGACCTGCCCGACGACCTGATCAACGACATCTCGAAGTGGTGCGAGGCCTTCCCGGCCGCCCTGAAGGACATCGAGAGCCTGGTCACCGAGAACCGCATCTTCAAGCAGCGCAACGTGGACATCGGCGTGGTGTCCAAGGAGCAGGCCCTGGCCTGGGGCTTCTCGGGCGTCATGCTGCGCGGCTCGGACATCCCGTGGGACCTGCGCAAGTCCCAGCCGTACGAATGCTATGACGAGATGGAATTCGACGTCGTCGTGGGCAAGAACGGCGACTGCTGGGATCGGTACCTCTGCCGCGTCGAGGAGATGAAGCAGTCGGTGCGGATCATGGAGCAGTGCATCCACAAGCTGCGCAATTTCCGCGGCCCGGTGATGATCGAGAACAACAAGGTCGCGCCGCCGCGCCGGGGCGAGATGAAGCGCTCGATGGAAGCCCTGATCCATCACTTCAAGCTGTACACCGAAGGCTTCCACACGCCGGAAGGCGAGGTCTATGCGGCGGTCGAGGCGCCCAAGGGCGAGTTCGCCGTCTATCTGGTGTCCGACGGCACCAACAAGCCGTACCGCTGCAAGATCGGCGCGCCCGGCTTCAAGCACCTGCAGGCCATGGACTGGATGAACCGGGGCCACATGCTGGCCGACGTGTCCGCCATCCTGGGCTCGCTCGATATCGTGTTCGGAGAGGTGGACCGATGAGCGTCCGACGTCTGGCAAAGGATCAACCGGCCTCGTTCGCGTTCTCCCGGGACACGAAGACCAAGGCCGACTGGTGGATCTCCAAATATCCGGCGGAGCGGAAGGCTTCGGCGGTGATTCCGATCCTGTGGCTGGTCCAGAAGCAGGAGGGCTGGGTCAGCGAGCCCGCCATCCGCGCCATCGGCGAGCTGCTGGGGATGCCGTTCATCCGCGTGCTGGAGGTGGCGACCTTCTACACCATGTTCCAGCTGGAGCCGGTCGGAAAGGCTGCGCTCATCCAGGTCTGCGGCACCACGCCGTGCATGCTGCGCGGGGCCAATGAGCTGATGGCCACGTGCCGCGAGAAGATCGGGCCCAAGGATCATCTGTCCGCCGACGGCCGCTTCACCTGGCAGGAAGTGGAATGCCTGGGCGCCTGCGCCAACGCGCCCATGGCCCAGATCAACGACTACTATTTCGAGGATCTGACACCGGAAACCCTGGCGCAGATCATCGACGACTTCGCCGCGGGCAAGCAGCCGAAGGCGGGCTCCTATGTGGGCCGGACGTCCTCGGAGCCCGAGGGCGGGGCCACGACCCTGACCGACCCGACGCTGTACGACGGCTCGGCGGCGAAGCCGATCAAGAAGCTGCCGAACAGCGAACCGGCGAAGGAGCCGGCGTGATGGACAACGTCGATCTGGACAGCGCCGAGGGCCGCAAGGCCTATCGGGACGAGCTGAACGGGGTGGCGCGGCCGTACCGCTGGGCCGGGCTGGTGTTCATCGTCATCGGCGCCTTCGTGCTGTGGGGCTCCACGCGGGGCTGGGCGGGTCTGACCGAGAGCGCCCAGGTCTGGGGCTACGGCGCCCTGGCCGTCGGCTGGGTTCTGTTTCTGACTGCGACGTTCCTTCGGACGCGCCACCACAAGCGCCGCATGGCGCGGGGACTGTAAGACATGGTCGGCATTCTCGAAGACAAGGACCGCATCTTCACCAACCTGTACGGCTTCCATGACTGGACGCTGGAGGGGGCGAAGACGCGCGGCGCGTGGAACGCGACGGCCGACATGCTGGCGCTGGGCCGCGACTGGATCATCACCAACGTCAAGAACTCGGGCCTGCGCGGCCGGGGCGGCGCCGGTTTCCCGACCGGGCTGAAGTGGTCCTTCATGCCCAAGGAGGTGAAGGACCGGCCGCACTATCTGGTGGTCAACGCCGACGAGTCGGAGCCGGGCACCTGC
>JBALUZ010000042.1:0-18994 GCA_036963825.1 Brevundimonas sp. | reverse complement strand
GCTGGCCGAGTATCTGGTGAACGAGGTGCAGGAGGTCTACCGACTGCAGGGCGTGCCGATCAACGACAAGCACATCGAGGTGATCGTTCGCCAGATGCTGCAGAAGGTCGAGATCCTCGACGCGGGCGAAACCGGACTGATCAAGGGCGATCACATGGACAAGCCCGAGTTCGACATCGAGCAGGCCAAGACCGAGAAGCGCAAGGGCCGCCTGGCGACCACCCAGCCGGTTCTGCTGGGCATCACCAAGGCCTCGCTGCAGACCAAGAGCTTCATCTCGGCCGCCTCCTTCCAGGAGACGACCCGCGTGCTGACCGACGCCTCGGTCAACGGCAAGGTCGACACCCTGGAAGGCCTGAAGGAGAACGTGATCGTGGGCCGCCTGATCCCGGCGGGCACGGGCGCCTATCTGCGGTCGCTGCAGAAGATCGCCAACGAGCGCGACGCGGTCCTCACGCAACAGCGCGAGGACGCCGTCGAGCCGCTGCCGGCCGATCTGGCGCTGGAGCTGGAAGGCGAGAAGACCGAGGGCTGATCAGTCCCAGACCTCAAATGATCAGGGCGGCGCCGCAAGGCGCCGCCCTTTTCTTTTGTCCGACGGGCTGAGACCCTATCGCCGCCGGGGCGTCAGGATGTCGCCCAGCCGGTCGCGGGTTCCCTCGATCCGCTCCAGGGTCGGGTAGCGCAGGCCGCCGGCGTAGGGGATCTCCACCGTGCGGAAACGGTCGCCGTTGCGGACGATCAGCCGGATCGGCCCGCCGTCCTTCGCCGCCGTCACCGCCTCGCGCAGCCGCTCGGCCGAGGCGGCGGTGTCGTTCACCGCCACGATCTCCCAGCCCTGGGTCAGGCCCGCCGCGAAGGCCGGGCTGTCCCACAGGACGTTGGTGAGGCTGTTGGACGACGACAGGCTGAAGCCCAGCGAGAACAGGAAGTCCCGGCCCCAGTCGGCGCGCACCCGCTTGTAGGCCGCGTCCGGCTCCTCCACGAAGGCCAGCCGGTAGCCGCCGCGCGTGATGCCATCCAGCGGCGCCTCGGCGTCCGGTCCCACCGCGTCCAGCCGGTCGCGCAGGAAGCTCGCCCAGTCATGCTCGTGGGCCGTGTTCAGCGCCGCCACCACGTCCTCGAAGGTGTAGGGGCGTGGCTCCCAGACCCCGTCCTCGATGCCGAAGAAGGCCCGGGCGAAATCGTCCAGCGAGCGCCGGTCCCGCGTCTGCTCCCGGATCAGGGTGTCCGCGTCCAGCCACATCAGCAGGGCCTCGCGGTAGTAGTCGCCGCCCGTGCGCGACCAGGTGGACCACGGCGTGGACGAGCGATAGCCCAGCAGGTTCTGGTTCACCGTGTCCTGCAGCGCCCGCCATTCCCGGCCGCGCTGGGCGTCATAGAAGGCGGCGGTCCAGGCCAGGTTGGCCAGGGCCATCTCGCGGCTGACCAGCTCGGACCGCGCCGCCAGCACCGCGCCCCAGTACTGGGTCTGGCCCTCATAGACCCACAGCAGGCTGTTCTGCACCGGGACGTTCAGGTTGGGCGTCAGCTGGTCAGCCGGACGCCGGAACTTGCCGTTCCAGGTGTGGACGTACTCGTGGGGCAGCAGCTCCAGATCGCCGTAGGGCGCGTCGTCCCAGTTGGAGAACATGTCCGGCTCCAGGGTGTTCTCCGACGAGCGGTGATGCTCCAGCCCGATGCCGCCCAGGGTGTCCGTGGCCGCCACCAGGAACGCGTACCGGTCGAACGGCCGGACGCCGTACAGCCGGTCGGCCTGGTCCACCAGATTGCGGAACGGCGCCAGATGATCCCCGGCCTCCTCCAGCTCGTCCGGATCGTCAGCCACCAGATGCATGGTCACAGGGCTTCTGCCGCCCGGATCCAGATCGAACGCCCGATAGTGCGCGCCCGCGAACATGGGGCTGTCGGCCAGCATCTCGACGCTGATGGGGGCGAACACCGCCTCGCCGCCGGCGAAGGACTCGGTCTCCAGCGCCACGCCGTAGTTCCAGCCCTCCGGCAGGCGCACGCTGGTCTGCACCATGATCCCGTCATGGGCATAGCCGGCCGGATACAGCAGCAGTTTCTCGAACTGCAGGTTCAGCATTTCCGGCGTCATCATCACCCGCCACTGGCCGGGGCTGACCTGGCTCAGATAGTCGAACGCGACCTCGATCTCGCCGACGCCGGCCGGAACCTCGATGTGGAAGGCGTAGGGATCCAGAGGGTCCCGCACCCACTCAATGCGCTGCCCGCCGGCGCTGACCTGCACCCCGGCCACCAGCTGGATCGGCCCGGTGGGGGCGTGGTTGCCGGGCAGGTATTCGGGATACAGCAGCACCATGGGGCCGGCCCGGGCCACCGGAATGGTCTGGCGCACCCGGATGATCTTCCGTTCGGTGTCCGTGGCGTCCACGTGGTGCCGGATCACGCCGGGGTACGGCTGGTCCGCGGGCGCCGGGATCGGCGGCAGGTCGCGGGGCAGGGCGGGCGGCCCCACCTGGGCGGCGGCGGGCAGGGCGGTCAGCAGGGCGGCGGCGCAGGCGGACAGGATCAGACGCTTCATCAAACTTTCCGGATCAGGCCGCCGGGCGCGACCGTCCCCAGCGTTTCCTCCGGGGCGCCGCGCGTCAAGGGCGCCGCGCCGGGAGGCGTCACTCCTTGGACAGGTCCTGCCGCTCGAAGATGGCCAGCGTCGCCAGCAGCGGCAGGATCGTCCAGCCGATCAGGCTGATCCACGCCTTCGCCTGCAGGACGGCCGGAACCCCCGGCGCGCCCTCGCCGCCCAGCAGAAGACCTTTCAGCACATCGTACGCCTGTCCGGGCAACAGCAGCTGGAAGAGCCAGCTGTCGCCGGCGACGCCCATGCCGCCGAGGACGGGCGCGCCGAACGCCTGCGCCGCGCCCAGGGCCATGGGGACGAACAGGGCCGCCAGCAGCGACCGCGTGGCCACCGCCGCCAGCAGGGCGACCATGGTGAACTGGACGATCCTCAGCCAGCCCAGGCCGAACAGACCCAGGACGGCGCCGATCTGCTCCCCGTCCAGGCTGAAGGTGACGTCGCGCTCGAAGATGGCGGCGCGGATGGGCTCGCCGATCATGCTGAAGACCAGCAAGGCGATCATGGCGGCGAAGGCCAGGAGGGTCAGGGCGGCCAGCTTCGCCAGGATCAGGTTCGGACGGCGGTTGCGGGCCCGGATCAGCCGCCAGGTCTCCCACCGGTAGTCCCCCGCATACAGGGTGGCGGCGCCGATCAGGACGAACAGCAGCAGCGGGCCGCCGGCCAGGGAGGCTGTGTTGTCGAGCAGCGCCACGCCCAGGTTCAGCGGTTCGGACACCATGCCCAGCTCGGCGCTGACCTCGGCCAGCTCCGCCTGGTTGCCCTTGGCCGCGACGCTGACGACGATCCCCAGGATCAGGGCCGCGATGGGGACGAACAGCACGCTCCAGAACAGGGCGGTGCGGTTGCGGGCGAGGCGATAACCCTCGGCGCGAATGGCGTCAGCCAGCATGGGGCGTCTCCTCCACGGTCAATTGGTTGAAGACGCTTTCAAGGTCGGCGCCGACCCAGCGCGCCTCCTCGATCTCGGCGCCCTTTTCCGCGAGGGCGCGGATCAGGGCGGGGGCCTCGGACCGCTCGATGGCGGCCAGAACCGCCTCGCCGTCCCGCGTCCCCTTCATGCCCAGCAGGCCCAGCGCCGTGTCAGCGGGACGCAGGGTCAGGCGCAGGCGTTCGCGGCCGGCTGTCAGATCGGCCACGGCGCCCTCGGCGGACAGGCGGCCCTTGTTGAGGATGGCCACCCGGTCGCACAGCTTCTGCACCTCGGCCAGCTGGTGGCTGGCGATCACCACCGTCACCCCGTCGTTGTCGGCCAGGGACCGGATCAGGGCGCGCATCTCCTGGATGCCGGGCGGATCCATGCCGCTGGTCGGTTCGTCCAGAATGATCAGTTCAGGCCGGGTCATCAGGGCCGCGGCCACGCCCAGCCTCTGGGCCATGCCGACGGAAAAGCCCCGCACCCGGCGGTCGGCGGCGGCGGTCAGGCCGACCCGCTCCAGCCAGGCGGCGATGGCGGCGCGGTCGACGGCCTGGCCGTGGCCCAGCGACAGCCACGCCAGCACCTGCCGTGCGGTCATGTAGGGCGGAAAGCGCGGCGTCTCGATCATGGAGCCCATGCGCCGCATGGCGTTCACGTCTCCCACCGGGCCGCCCATCACCCGGGCCTCGCCCGCCGTGGGCCGGATCAGGCCCAGCAGGATGCGGAACAGGGTGGACTTGCCCGCCCCGTTCGGCCCCAGAACGCCATAGACCCCGCCGCGCGGGATCGTCAGGCTGAAATCGTCCAGGGCCTTCACCGCCCCGTAGGCCTTGGACAGGCCGCGTGTCTCGATGACCGGTTCGCTCATAAGGTCGAGCTTGCGGCGCGCGCCCTGCGGCCGCAAGCCGTAAGACGTCTGTCACGGATTAAGATTAGGCAATGAGTCCGTCGCTGTATCCGGAGTTCCGATGTCCCGCCTTCTGCTGATCCTGTTCGCCCTGGCCCTGTCCGCCTGCGCCACCACCCCGCCCGGGGGCGCGGCGACGCAAGACCGGCCGCTGGTGATCCTGGTGGGCATCGACGGCTTCCGGGCCGACTATCTGGACCGCGGCGTGACGCCGACGCTCAGCGGCCTGCGCGCCGGGGGCGCCTTCGCGGCCATGCGGCCGTCCTTTCCCAGCGTGACCTTCCCCAATCACTACACCCTGGTGACGGGCCTGCACCCCGACCGGCACGGCATCGTCAACAACACCATGCTGGACGCGGACCTGGGCCGGTTCTACCTGGGCAATCCGGCGGCGGTGACGGACGGGCGCTGGTGGGATGACGGCGAGCCCATCTGGGTCACGGCGGAGCGCGCCGGCCTCACGACCGGCACCATGTTCTGGCCGGGATCCGAGGCTGAGATCGGCGGCGTGCGGCCGACGCACTGGACCGTCTTCGACCAGGCCCTGCCGGGCGACGCCCGCGTGGATCGGGTGCTGGAATGGCTGGACCTGCCCGGCGACGAGCGGCCCGACTTCGCCACCCTGTATTTCGACATCGTGGACACGGCCGGGCACCATCACGGGCCGGCCGCCGCCGAGACGACCGAGGCGATCGCCTCGGTGGACGCCTCGATCGCCCGGCTGATCGCCAGGCTGGAGGCGCGCGGCCTGGCCGACCGGACGACCCTGGTCATCGTCGCCGACCACGGCATGGCGCCGACCTCGCCGGAGCGCGCCATCTATCTGGACGACCTGATCGATCCGGCGGCGGTCGAGGTGGTCCATGCGGGCGCCTTCGCCGGGCTCAATCCCGCGCCGGGCCGCGAGGCCGAGGTGCAGACCGCCCTGGTCCGCCGCCACGCGAACATGGAATGCTACAACAAGGCGGACCTGCCGGCGCGCCTGGCCTATGGCCGCCACCCGCGCGTGCCCGCCGTCCTGTGCCTGCCCGACACCGGCTGGCTGGTGGCCACGCGCGATCGCCCCGTGCGCGGCCCCGGCGGCGCCCACGGCTATGACAACATGGCCCCCGAGATGGCGGCCCTGTTCATCACCAACGGTCCCGGCGTCCGGTCGGGCGTCGTTCTGGAGGATATGGACGCGGTGGACGTGCAGCCCTTGCTGGCGCGCCTGCTGGGCATTGCGGCCCCCCGGGGCGACGGTTCGCCGGAAGACACGGCCCCGGCGCTGATCCGTCCCTGACGACGGGGCGGAGGACAGGCGGAGGACGGGGCGCGGCGGCGGGGTTCCGGGCGAGGGCGCTGTGGTCCTCTTGCCCCGCCTTGATCCTGTCCCAAATCAGGGGTCAGCTTGGCCCCGTGACATTCCGCATGAACAATCCCCTGATCCAGACCATGAAGCTGTCCTCCGCCGCCCTCGCCGCCGTGCTTGTCCTCGCCGCCTGCGGAAACGCCGACGAGACCGTCGCCCAGGACGGCGGCTTCCCTGAACCCAACACCTTCGGGAGCACCGAGCGTGTGGTCCCCGGCGACGCCAGCGCCATGCGGACCTCCTTCGCCCCGGTGGCCTCGGCCGCCAGCCCGGCGGTGGTCAACATCGCCGCAGTGTCCAGCCGGCGCGCCGATCCCTTCTTCGAGATGTTCACCGGCCGCTCGCAGCAGCAGGCCTCCTCCATCGGTTCGGGGGTCATCGTGCGCTCCGACGGGGTTGTGGTGACCAACAACCACGTCATCCAGGGCGCCCAGCAGATCACCGTCACCCTGGCCGACCGCCGCGAGTACCGGGCCGAGGTGCTGCTGGCCGATCCGCAGTCGGACATCGCCGTGCTGCAGCTCCAGGACGTGGAGGGCGGCCTGCCGGTGCTGCCCATCGACGATCAGGAGCAGCATCTGGTGGGTGATCTGGTGCTGGCCATCGGCAACCCGTTCGGGGTGGGCCAGACGGTCACCAACGGCATCATCTCGGCCCTGAACCGCACCAACACCGGCATTTCGGACGCCGCCTCCTTCATCCAGACCGACGCCGCCATCAATCCGGGCAACTCCGGCGGGGCGCTGGTGGACATGGACGGCGACCTGATCGGCATCAACACCGCCATCTTCTCGCGCTCGGGCACCTCGGCCGGCGTTGGCTTCGCCGTGCCAGCCCAGACCGTGCGTCAGGTGCTGGAGAGCGCCCTGGGCGGCGCCGAGGCGGTGATCCGGCCCTGGCTGGGCGTGCGCAGCGAGTCCGTCACCGCCGAGATCGCCCGCAGCCTCGGCCTGAGCCGGCCGCAGGGGGTGCTGGTCACCTCCCTGTACCCCGGCGGGCCCGGCGACCGGGCGGGCATCCGCGAGGGCGATGTGATCACCGCCGTGGACGACGTGGAGATCAACGACGCCTCCGGCCTCAACTACCGGGTGGGGTCGCGCCGTCCCGGCGAGCGCGCCCGGATCACCATCCTGCGCGACGGCCGGGCCCGGACCCTGAACGCCACGGTGCAGCCGCTGCCGGGCGACCGCGACCCGGATCAGGTGCTGATCGAGCGGGGCCTGATGGCCGGGGCGACGGTGGCCGCCTATTCGCCCGCCCTGGCCGACCGCATCGGCGGCGACGCCTTCGCCGCCGGCGAGGGGGTGATCGTCACCCGCCTGTCCGGCCGCGGCTACGCCGCCCGCGCGGGCTTCCGTCCCGGCGACATCGTGCGCGAGATCAACGGCCGCCAGGTCGGTTCGGTGGAGGAGCTGCAGCAGGCCCTGGCCGCCGCCGGGCGCTGGGAGGTCACCATCGAGCGGCGCGGCCAGCGCATCACCGGCCGCTTCGGCTGATCGGCGGATGACGGACGGGCGCCCAGCGCCTATCTGTCCGGGATGACCGATCTGTTCGAAGTCTCCGGCGTCCATCCTCCCGACGCGCCCCTGGCCGACCGCCTGCGCCCGCGCTCGCTGGACGAGGTGGTGGGCCAGGACCACCTGCTGGGCGAGGGCGGACCGATCCGCCGCATGATCGAGGCGGGGCGTCTGGGCTCCATGATCCTGTGGGGCCCGCCGGGCACGGGCAAGACCACCATCGCCCGGCTGCTGGCCCAGGCGGCGGGCTATCAATTCCAGCAGATCTCGGCCGTGTTCTCCGGCGTCGCGGACCTGAAGAAGGCCTTCGAGACCGCCCGGGGGCGCCGGGCCGCGGGCCAGTCCACCCTGCTGTTCGTGGACGAGATCCACCGCTTCAACCGGGCCCAGCAGGACGGCTTCCTGCCCTTCGTGGAGGAGGGGATCGTCACTCTCGTGGGCGCCACCACCGAGAACCCGTCCTTCGAGCTGAACGGCGCCCTGCTGTCGCGCTCGCAGGTTTTCGTGCTGAAGCGGCTGGACGACGAGGCGCTGGATCAACTGTTGATAAGGGCCGAGGCGCAGGAGGAGAAAGACCTCCCCCTGACCCCGGAGGCGCGCCACGCCCTGCTGGCCCTGGCCGACGGCGACGGCCGCTATCTGCTGACCATGTCCGAGGTGCTGTTCGGCCTGGCCGGCGGCGAACCGCTGGACGTCCAGGCGCTGGCCGGCACATTGCAGAAGCGCGCGCCCGCCTACGACAAGAGTCGAGAAGAACACTACAACCTCATATCCGCATTGCATAAATCCGTTCGGGGGTCAGACCCGGACGCCGCTCTCTACTGGCTGGCGCGCATGCTGAACGGCGGCGAGGATCCGCTGTATCTGGCCCGGCGCATCGTGCGCATGGCGGTGGAGGACATCGGCGAGGCGGACCCCCTGTCCATCCTGGTGGCCAACGCGGCCAAGGACACCTACGATTTTCTCGGCAGCCCCGAGGGCGAGCTGGCCCTGGCCCAGGCGGTGGTCCATCTGGCCACCGCGCCCAAGTCCGTCGGCGTCTATGAAGCGTACAAGGCCGCGTCGAAGGCCGCCCGCGAGACCGGCAGCCTCATGCCCCCGGCCCACATCCGCAACGCGCCCACGAAGCTGATGAAGGACCTGGGCTACGGCAAGGGCTACCGCTACGACCCCGACACGCCGGAGGGCTTCTCCGGCGCCAACTACTTCCCCGACGGGATGGAGCGCCGCGTCTTCTACAAGCCGAAAGGCGAGGGGCACGAGGCCAAGGTCCGGGAGCGGCTGGAGCGCTGGGCGGCCATGCGGGCGGGGATGGCGCAGCCGGACGGCTGAACCCTATCGCCACGGCCACGTTAGGCCCGGATGGAGCCTGAAAGCCTCAAGAGCGTCGTCCTGTGGCTGGCGACCGGTGTCGAACTGCTGGCGGTGGTCATCATCGCCGCGGCCGTGGTGGAGGCGGTGATCCGGGTGGTGGGCGCCTTCAACGCCGAACTGCACCCGCAGGGCCGCACCTATCCGGCCCTGAGCAAGAAGGAGGAGATCCGGCTGCGGCTGGGCCGCTGGCTGGTGCTGGGGCTGGAGTTCCTGCTGGCCGCCGACATCCTCAAGACCGCCGTGGCGCCCACCTGGACCGAGATCGGCCAGCTGGCGGCCATCGCCGCCCTGCGCACCGCCCTGAACCACTTCCTGCGCCGCGAGATCGAGCATGCGCGCAAGCAGCCCGAAAGCGACGCATCATAACCGTTGCCGTTCTCTGAAATCGGCGTAGCGTCCGCCCATCGGAAATTCTTGTGGGAGGGAATGATGACCGATGACACCCTGGGCGCTTCGCCCGCCGGCAAGACCCCGTGGCACCTCTGGGTGGTGGGGGTCGTGTCGCTGCTCTGGAACGGCTTCGGCGCGTTCGACTTTGTGATGACCACCACGCGCGGCGAGGCCTACATGCGCGAGATGGGCTTCTCGCAGGCCATGATCGACTACTACATGGCCATGCCGACCTGGATGTGGGGACCGTGGATCCTGGGCGTCTGGGGCGCGGTGATCGGCTCGATCCTGCTGCTGCTGCGCAACCGGCTGGCGGTTCCGGCCTTCGCCCTGTCGCTGCTGGGCGCGATCGGCAGCCTGATCTACGGCCAATTCATCGATCCGCCGCCGGCGTTGCCCGCCGACATGGCGATGATGAGCTGGATGCCATGGGTCATCGTGGTGATCGCCGCCTTCCTGGTCTGGTACGCCTGGACCATGGGCAAGAAGGGCGTTCTGCGCTGAGGGCTGACGGGCGGCCGGGAATGGCCTAAACCCCGCGCGTGAGTTTCCAGCCGCCCGTCACCCTGTCGCCCGACGACATCGCCGCCGTCCGCTCGTGGGTCATCCACGAGGACGCGCACGTCATCGCCTTCGACAAGCCCTCGGGCCTGTCCAGCCAGGGCGGGCGTATTCAGGCGCACACCCTGGACGACCTGCTGTGGGCCTTCGCCCGGTCCAACGGCAAGCGCCCGGATCTGGTGCACCGGCTGGACCGCGACACCTCGGGCGTCATCCTGGCGGGCAAGACCAAGCCGGCCACGGCCTTCCTCGGCAAGGCGCTGCAGGCCAAGCGCTTCCGCAAGACCTACCTGGCCCTGATCGAATCCGCGCCCGAGCCGCGCAGTGGCGAGATCGACGCCCATCTGCTGCGTCAGGAAGTGGGCCGCGAAAGCCACATGCGCGTCGTCGAGGAGGGCACGCCGGGCGCCCAGCCGTCGCGCACCCGCTACCGCACCCTGTCGGCCAATGATCAGGGCGCCCTGATGGCGCTGGAGCCCCTGACCGGGCGCATGCATCAGCTGCGGGTGCACATGGCGCACATCGGACGGCCGCTGGTGGGCGATGCTCGCTATGGCGGGGCCCTGACCTTCTCCGGCGGCGCGGCGCCGCGCCTGATGCTGCACGCCGCCCGGCTGACCTTCCCCCATCCCGAAGGTGAGACCCTCACGATCGAGGCGCCGCCGCCCGCCGATTTCCGCGCCCTGATGGACCGCGCGGGTCTGGACCTTTAAATGCCCGCCATGACCGGCACCCTCCAGATCGGCGACGTCACCGTGCCCGGGCGGGTGCTGACCGCGCCCATGACCGGCATCACGGACCTGCCGTTCCGGCGCGTGGCCTCGGCGCTGAAAGCCCCTTATGTGGCCACCGAGATGGTCGCGGCCGCCGAGCTGGCCCGCGCCCGGCCCGACGTGGTGCGCCGCGCCGCAGTGGGAGAGGGCCTGCCCCTGACGGTCATCCAGCTGGTGGGCCGCGACCCGGGCCGCATGGCCGAGGGCGCCGCCATGGCCGAGCGGGCGGGCGCCGACATCATCGACCTGAACTACGGCTGCCCGGCCAAGGAGGTCACGGGCGTCGCCTCCGGCTCGGCCCTGATGCGCGATCTGGATCTGGCCTGCGCCATCATCCAGGCGGTGGTGAAGGCCACGTCGCGCCCCGTGACGGTCAAGATGCGCCTGGGCTGGGACGACGCCAGCCGCAATGCGCCCGAGCTGGCGCGCCGGGCCGAGGCGCTGGGGGTCCAGGCCGTCACCGTCCACGGCCGCACCCGCAAGCAGTTCTATACCGGCCAGGCCGACTGGACCGCCGTGGGCGAGGTCAAGGCGGCGGTCTCCATCCCCGTCATCGTCAACGGCGACATCCTGACCCCGGACGACGCCCGCGCCGCGCTGGCGGCCTCCGGCGCCGACGCCCTGATGCTGGGGCGCGGGGTCTATGGCCGGCCCTGGCTGGCGGCCCATCTGGACGCGGCCCTGAACGGCGATCCGGCTGCGGCCGAGCCGGGCGCGGCGCAGCGGCTGGCCATCGTGCTGGACCACTTCCGCCAGACCCTGGCCTTCTACGGCGAGGGGCTGGGCCTGAAGATGTTCCGCAAGCATCTGGGCTGGTATGTGGAACAGGCGCCCTGGCCCGCCTGTCCGCTGGAACGGCGTCAGGCCAAGGCCCGGCTGTGCCGTCTGGAAAGCCCTGAGGCGGTGGAGGCGGCCTTGTGCGACCTGTGGTCGGCGGCGCCGGCCCGGCTGGTGGCGTAATTCGGCAACATTTGTGTTGAGTTCTGGCCACAGCGCGGCCTAGGCTCCCGCCATGACGGACCGCGCGCCAACCGACAGCGCCATTGAGCTGGGCGAGGAGCCTGCCGGGAGCAGGCTGCAGGCGCTGTGGGGCTGGACGCTCCAGAACCGCGGACGCACCCTGTTCTGGATCGCCTACGCCGTCGCCGCCCTGGTGACCGGCGCCGGCGTGTGGCTGGTGGCGGCCGCGCCGGGCGTGGACTCCGGCCAGGGCGGCGCCCAGGCGGCGGCCAGCCAGGCGGTGCTGGTGATCCTGCTGGCCAATCTTGTGCTGATCGCCTTTCTCGCCGCCGTGGTGGGCCTGCGGGTGCTCAACCTGGCGCGCGATCGCGAGCGGGATGCGGGCGCCCGCCTTCACCTGCGCTTCGTCACCCTGTTCTCGCTGGTGGCGGTGGCGCCCGCCATCCTGATCGCCCTGGTGTTCGGGGTGCTGGTCAATCGCGGCGTGGACCAGTGGTTCAGCGACAATGTGCAGTCCGCCGTCGAGAACGGCGCCTCCATCGGCCGCGCCTATGTGCTGGACGTCCAGACGGACATGGAGCGCGACCTGGCGACCATGGCGAACGAGCTGGGCGGGCCGGTGCGCGAGGTCTTCCCCAACCGCATCCAGTTCTCCAACGCCCTGACCCAGATGGCCGGGTTCTTCGGCTATCCGGCCATCTATGTGCTGAACGGCGAGGGCGAGGTCCTGGCGCGCGGCGAGACTCCGGATGCGCCGCCGTATCTGGCCCCGCCCACATCGGCGCTGGAGGTGGCCGCCGCCGGCGAGGAGGCCGCGGTCGAGGCGACCCAGAACCCTGACGCCATCCGGATTCTCTATCCGCTGCCGGAGTACGGCGACGCCTATCTTTACGTGGTGCGGCCCCTGGCCCCCGGCCTGATCGGCCAGATGAACACCTCCATCGACTCCATCGAGGCCTACCGCGAGGCCGAGGAGAGCCGCGCCCGCATCCAGGCCGCCTTCGCCCTCAGCTATGTGGAGACGGCGCTGCTGGTGCTGGTGGGGGCCGTGTGGCTGGGTCTGGCGGCGGCCAACGCCATCTCGCGCCCCGTGGCGCGGCTGGTGCAGGCGGCCGACCGGGTGGCCGAGGGCGACCTGTCCGCCCGCGTGGACTCCAGCGCCGACCCCGAGGAGATCGCCGTCCTGTCGCGCGCCTTCAACCGCATGACCAGCGATCTGCAGATGCAGCAGGAGGCCCTGCGCGCCGCGAGCGAGGACGCCCAGGCCCGCAGCCTGTTCATCGAGACCGTCCTGTCGGGCGTCAGCGCCGGCGTCATCGGGCTGGACCGCAAGGGCCGCATCTCGGCCATCAACGAGAGCGCCACCCAGCTGCTGTCGATCCAGGAGCCAAAGGTGCTGGGCAAGGCCCTGGCGAAGGTGGCGCCCGAACTGGGCGATCTGGTGGCCCGCGGCGAGGCCCGGGTGGACGAGGAGATCGACGTCACCCGCGAGGGCGAGACCCTGCGCCTGCGGGTGCGGGTGGAAGGCGGGCTGGGCGGCGAGATGGTGCTGACCTTCGACGACATCACCCGGCTGGTGACGGCCCAGCGCAACGCGGCGTGGAAGGACGTGGCCCGCCGCATCGCCCACGAGATCAAGAACCCGCTGACCCCCATCCAGCTCTCGGCCGAGCGGCTGCGCCGCAAGTACCGGTCGCAGGTGGCCGACGACGTGGAGACCTTCGACCGCTGCACCGAAACCATCATCCGGCAGGTGGGCGACATCGGCCGCATGGTGGACGAGTTCTCGTCCTTCGCCCGCATGCCGGCGCCGCGCTTCGCGCCGGAGAACGCCGCTGAACTGCTGCGGCAGGCCGTGTTCGCCCAGCGTGTCGCGGACCCCGAGGTGGCGGTTCACATGGCCGAACCGCTGCCCGAGGCCGTCCTCAGCTGCGACGGCCGCATGATCGGCCAGGCCCTGGCCAACCTGCTCAAGAACGCGGGCGAGGCGGTGACCGGCGCGCGCGCACAGGGCGGCCCGGCGGCCGGGGGCGTGGCCGCCATGCTGGAGGTGGACGGGGATCGGGTCACCTTCATCATCGAGGACGACGGCGTGGGTCTGCCCGAGAAGGACCGCGACCGCCTGACCGAGCCCTATGTCACCACGCGGGAAAAGGGGACGGGCCTTGGTCTGGCCATCGTCAAGCGCATCTGTGAGGACCACGGCGGCGACCTGAAGCTGGCCGACGCCCAGGACCTGGGCGGCGCCCGGTTCTGCATGGTCCTTCCCCTGCAGATTTCGAGTTCATCGGGCGTCGGGCGACCGGCGTCAGAGCATTAGAGAGGCGATATGCGAGTCACCCCTGGCGGCGCCGACGTTCTGGTCGTCGATGACGAGGCCGACATCCGCGATCTGGTTTCCGGCCTTCTGGAGGACGAGGGCCACGCGGTGCGCACCGCGTCCAACTCCGAAGAGGCCCTGGCCGCGATCAAGGCCAGGAAGCCGTCCCTGCTGGTGCTGGACATCTGGATGCAGGGCGGCGGCATGGACGGGCTGGAGCTGCTGGACCTGGTCATGGAGCTGGACGCCGACCTGCCGGTGATCATGATCTCGGGCCACGGCAACATCGAGACCGCCGTCAGCGCCCTGAAACGCGGCGCCTACGACTTCCTCGAGAAGCCCTTCAAGTCCGACCGGCTGCTGCTGGTGGTGGAGCGGGCGCTGGAGGCCTCGACCCTCAAGCGCGAGAATCGCCGCCTGCGGGCCAAGGCGTTCGTGCCCACCGGCCTGATCGGCACCTCCAACGCGGCCCAGCAGCTGCGCGCCACCATCTCCAAGGTGGCGCCGGCCAACAGCCGGGTGCTGGTCGCCGGTCCGCCGGGATCGGGCAAGGAGCTGGTGGCGCGGCAGATCCACGACGGCAGCCCGCGCGCCCGGTCCGAATTCGTGGCCATCTCGGCCGCCGGCATGACGCCCGAGCGGCTGGACGTGGAGCTGTTCGGCGAGGAGGGGGCGGGCGGCCGTCCCTCCAAGATCGGGGTGTTCGAGCGCGCCCACAACGGCACCCTGTACCTGGACGAGGTGGGCGACATGCCCCGGGAGAGCCAGAGCCGCATCCTGCGGGTGCTGGTGGAGCAGCGCTTCCGCCGGGTGGGCGGCGACACCGACGTGCAGGTGGACGTGCGCGTCATCACCTCCACCTCGCGCGACCTGCGCCACGAGATCGCCGACGGGCGGTTCCGGGAGGACCTGTTCCACCGCCTGAACGTGGTGCCCATCCGCGTGCCGCCCCTGTCCGAGCGCCGCGAGGACATCGGCGAACTGGTCAGCTATTTCATCGACACCCTGTGCGAGTCCCAGGGCCTGTCCCGCCGCACCCTCAGCGAGGACGCCCTGGCGGTGCTGCAGGTGCACGACTGGCCCGGCAATGTCCGCCAGCTGCGCAACAATGTGGAGCGCCTGCTGATCCTGGCCACCGGCGACCCGTCCGAGCCCATCACCGCCGACATGCTGCCCCAGGAGGTGGCCAGCACCGGGGCGGCCGCGTCCCTGGGCGCGGAGCGGGTCATCGGCCTGCCGCTGCGCGAGGCGCGCGAGGTGTTCGAGCGCGAATACCTGACCGCCCAGATCATGCGCTTCGGCGGCAACATCTCGCGCACGGCCGCCTTTATCGGCATGGAGCGGTCGGCGCTGCACAGGAAGCTCAAGTCGCTCGGGGTCGCGCCCCTGCGCGGCGGCGGCGAAGACGAGGAAGGAAACGGGGACTGATGTCCAGGGTCGCTTACGTCAACGGTGTCTACCGGCCGCACGGCCAGGCGGTGGTCCATGTGGAGGACCGGGGCTTCCAGTTCGCCGACGGGGTCTATGAGGTCTGGTCCGTGGCCGACGGCCGGCTGGCCGACTTCGAGGGCCACATGACCCGGCTGTTCCGCAGCCTGGGCGAGCTGCGCATCGACCCGCCCATGAGCCGCGAGGCCCTGACCCGGGTGCTGCGCGAGACCGTGCGCCGCAACCGGGTGCGCGACGGCATCGTCTATCTGCAGGTCACCCGCGGCACGGCCCGGCGCGACCATCCGTTCCCGCCGCCGGGCACCCCGCCCAGCGTGGTGGTCACGGCCAAGTCCCTGAACTTCGAGGCGCTGGAGGCGAAGGCCGCCAGGGGCATCACCGTCCTGACCCAGCCGGACAACCGCTGGGGCCGCTGCGACATCAAGACGGTGGGCCTGCTGCCCAACGTGCTGGCGAAACAGGCGGCGCTGGACGCCGGCGCCGGCGACGCCTGGCTGGTGGACGAGATGGGCCTGGTCACGGAGGGCACGTCCAACAACGCCTGGATCGTGGACAAGGACGGGGCCCTCAGGACCCGCGACATCCAGGCCAACATCCTGCGCGGCGTCACCCGCCAGACCCTGATGGAGATCGTCCGGGAGGAGGGCCTCACCATCGACGAGCGCCCCTTCAGCGTCGAGGACGCCAAACAGGCGCGCGAGGCTTTCGTGACGTCGGCCTCGGCCTTCGTTCTGCCGGTGGTGGGCATCGACGGGACGAAGATCGGCGACGGCAAGCCCGGCCCACTGGCGAAACGGCTGCGCGATCTCTATCTGGACAGGACCCGCGACGAGGCGATCTAGGACGTTGCCGTCGCGCCCGCGCGCGGGCTAGGGTCAGTGCACGGCGCATCCGCCGTGTCCGGCGTCCTCCCCGGGGCCGGGCGATCAACAATGAAGAACAGGACCAACCTGGCCATGTCGCAAGACAAAAGACAGAACCTTCAGGACGCCTTTCTGAACAGCGTCCGCAAGACCAAGACCCCGCTGACGATCTTTCTGGTGAACGGCGTGAAGCTGCAGGGCATCGTCACCTGGTTCGACAACTTCTGTGTGCTGCTGCGTCGCGATGGCCAGTCACAGCTGGTCTACAAGCACGCCATCTCGACCATCATGCCTTCCGCGCCCGTGCAGCTGTACGAGCCCGAGGCGGATGAGGACTGATTGACCTCCAAACTCATAGACCACGCCCCCGAGGTCCAGCGCGCGATCGTCATTCACCCTGACGGCCGCGGGACCTCCGCACGCCTGGCCGAGGAACGGCTGGAGGAGGCCGTGGGCCTGTCCGCCGCCCTGGATCTGGACGTGCGCGCCGCCGAGGTGGCCCGCCTGCGCCGCACCGTGCCCGCCACCCTGTTCGGCAAGGGCAAGGTGGACGAGATCGCCGCCCTGGTCCGCGCCGCCGAGGCCGATGTGGTGGTCATCGACGACGCCCTGACGCCGGTGCAGCAGCGCAATCTGGAGAAGGCCTGGGAGGTCAAGGTCATCGACCGGTCCGGCCTGATCCTCGAGATCTTCGGGCGCCGCGCCCGCACCGCCGAGGGGCGGCTGCAGGTGGAGCTGGCCCGTCTGGACTACGAGCGCTCGCGACTGGTCCGCACCTGGACCCACCTGGAGCGCCAGCGCGGCGGCACCGGCTCCACCGGCGGCCCCGGCGAAACCCAGATCGAGCTGGACCGGCGCATGATCGCCGACCGCATCGACAAGCTGAAGGCCGAGCTGGAGGAGGTGCGCCGCACCCGCGCCCTGCACCGCAAGGCCAGGAAGCGCGTGCCGTTCCCGTCTGTGGCCCTGGTGGGCTACACCAATGCGGGCAAGTCGACCCTGTTCAACCGGCTGACGGGCTCCGAGGTGCTGGCCAAGGACCTGCTGTTCGCCACCCTGGACACCACCCAGCGCACCATCCGCCTGCCGCAGGGCCGCCCGGCCATCATCGCCGACACGGTGGGCTTCATCTCCGACCTGCCCCACGAGCTGGTGGCCGCCTTCCGCGCGACGCTGGAGGAGGTGGGCGAGGCCGACCTGATCCTGCACGTGCGCGACATCGCCAGCACCGACACCGAGGCCCAGCGCCGCGACGTGGAGCAGGTGCTGGAGCAGATTCCCGTGCCCGAGGGCCGCACCCGGCGGGTGCTGGAGGTCTGGAACAAGATCGACCTGCTGTCCGACGAGGACCGCGAGGCCGTGCTGGGGCAGGCCGCCCGCCAGCTCCAGGAAGGCAAGGCCGTCGCCGTCTCCGCCTGGACGGGCGAGGGGATCGAGGCCCTGCGCGAGGCCATCGCCCGGCTGGTGGACGACGAGCCGGAAACCCGCCTGACCCTGGACCCCGGGCAGGGCGAGGCCCTGGCCTGGCTGTACGAGCATGGTCGCGTCACCTTCCGCGACACCGACGCCGAGGGGCGCGTCCACCTGGTCGTCAAGCTTCCGGCCGCCGCGCTGGGCCGCTTCGAGCAGCGTTTCGGCCTGGACTGAGCCGCCGGCCGCGCGGCGGCCCGTGGCCGCACCCTGCAACCGGACGGGGGTCTCACGATTTGTTACAGCGCGGCATGGCCTTTGCTGCACCGCCGCGCTAGCTTCGCGCCGGCTCGGAGCGGGGATCAACCCCGTCCTTTTATTGCAGACTGAACTCAGGAACGACGCAGACATGACCCAGTGGGTGTACGGCTTCGGCGGCGGCTCCGCCGACGGCGACGCTTCGATGAAGAACCTCCTCGGCGGCAAGGGCGCCAATCTGGCGGAGATGTCCTCCCTCGGCCTTCCGGTGCCGCCCGGCTTCACCATCACCACCGAGGCCTGCGTCCACTATTTCTCACAGGGTCAGAGCTATCCCGGCGATCTGGACGGCCAGGTCAAGACGGCGCTGGAGACAGTCGAGAGCCTGACCGGCAAGCGCTTCGGCGATGCGGCCAATCCCCTGCTGGTCTCGGTGCGCTCGGGCGCCCGCGCCTCCATGCCCGGCATGATGGACACGGTGCTGAACCTGGGCCTGAACGATCAGACGGTGGAGGGGCTGGCGGCCCTGTCCGGCGACCGGCGCTTCGCCCTGGACAGCTATCGCCGCTTCATCACCATGTACTCCAACGTGGTGCTGGGCATCGGCCATGACCTGTTCGAGGAGGTCCTGGACGATCACAAGGACCGCCTCGGCGTCTCCGTCGACACGGAGCTGACCGCCGGCGACTGGGAAAAGGTCATCGCCGACTACAAGGACGTGGTGGAGCGCGAGCAGGGCGAGCCCTTCCCGCAGGATCCCGCCGCCCAGCTGTGGGGCGCCGTGGGCGCCGTGTTCGACAGCTGGATGAACGACCGGGCCAAATTCTACCGGCGCATGCACGACATTCCCGAGAGCTGGGGCACGGCGGTGAACATCCAGTCCATGGTGTTTGGCAACATGGGCCAGACCTCGGCCACCGGCGTCGCCTTCACCCGCAATCCGTCCACGGGCGAGGCGCGGCTGTACGGCGAGTTCCTGATCAACGCCCAGGGCGAGGACGTGGTGGCGGGCATCCGCACGCCCCAGTCCCTGACGAAGGCGGGCCGGGAGGAAATGGGCGAGAGCGCCCCGTCCATGGAAGAGGCCATGCCGGAGGTGTTCGGCCAGTTTGTGGACGTGGTGGGCAAGCTGGAAAGCCACTACCGCGACATGCAGGACATCGAGTTCACGGTCGAACAGGGCCGGCTCTACATGCTGCAGACGCGCAACGGAAAGCGCACGGCCAAGGCGGCGCTGAAGATCGCCGTGGACCTGGCCGCCGAGGGCGTCATCAGCGAGGAAGAGGCGATCCAGCGGGTCGAGCCCGCCGCCCTGGACCAGTTGCTGCACCCGACCCTGG
>JBALUZ010000041.1:0-19047 GCA_036963825.1 Brevundimonas sp. | reverse complement strand
GACGGCCTTGCCGCGGCCCATGGCCCCGCCCCCGCCCTCGTCACCGCCCGCCTGATCGCCCAGGCCGCGCTGGACCGCTGTGAAAGCCGCGGCGGACACTTCCGCGCCGACCATCCCGACGCCGCCGCCGAGGCCCGCCACACGCGCCTCATCCTGCCCTCCTCGTCCGTCCCCATGGCTGCCGAATGAGCCTTCCCTCCATCCTGATCGAACCGGTGATCCGCGCCGCCCTGGCCGAGGATCTGGGCCGCGCCGGCGACGTCACCGCCGCCGCCTGCATCCCCGCCGGAGCCCGCTGGACCGCCGTCTTCGCCGCCCGGCAGGCCGGGACCATCGCCGGCCTGGACTGCGCCCGTCTGGCCATGACCGCTCTGGACCCCGGGGCCCGCTTCACCGCCCGCGTCCAGGACGGTGCTGCGGTCGCAGCCGGCGCCGTCCTCGCCGAGGTCGAGGCCGACGCCCGCGCCATCCTGTCGGCGGAACGCACGGCCCTGAATCTGCTGGGCCGGCTGTCCGGCGTCGCCACCCTGACCCGCGCCCATGTGGACGCCGTGGCCGGGACCGGCGCGCGCATCGCCGACACCCGCAAGACCACGCCCGGCCTGCGGGCGCTGGAGAAGCACGCCGTGGCCATGGGCGGGGGGCTGAACCACCGCTTCGGCCTGGATGACGCCATCCTCATCAAGGACAATCACATCGCCGTCTGCGGCGGCGTCGGCGAGGCGATCCGTCGCGCCCGCGCCCATGCGGGGCACCTGATGAAGATCGAGGTGGAGGTGGACGGCCTGCACCAGCTGGACGAGGCCCTGGCCGAACGGCCGGACGTGATCATGCTGGACAATTTCAGCCTCGCGGACCTGCGCACCGCCGTGGCGCGGGCGAAGGGCCAGGCGGTGCTGGAGGCGTCGGGCGGGGTGAGCCTTCAGACCGTGCGCGCCATCGCCGAAACCGGCGTGGACGTGATCTCGGTCGGCGCCCTGACCCATTCGGCCCCGTCGCTGGATGTGGGCCTCGACGCCGGGTGAGCCGCACGGGAACCGGACGGCCCCGCCGCCGGTTGCCGCATCATGTTCAAGCGTAAACAGCGCCCCGGGCGCCCCGCCATCCACCCCGTCGACGCCGCACCCGCGGAGGACAGGGTCTTCACCGGCGCGGACGAACGCGTCAGCATGTCCCGGCCCCGCTGGCCGGACGACGGTCGCGACGATTTCGGCGGCGTCCGCCTCAACACCCCGCCCGCGTCTCTCGGCGCCACGCTGACGCCGCCGGACTAGGCGGCGGCGTCTTCCTTGGCCGGGGCGGCCGGCGCCGCGGCCTGCGGCCGGGTCTGGGCCCGCGGCGCGGCGGCGGCTTCGGGGGCCGAATCCTCGGCGGCCGGACGCGCGTCGCGCTCGGCCATGTTTTCCTGGGCCCACAGCATCGTGTAGGCGACGGCGTTGCCGGCCTGACGCACCGTCTCGGACGGGTCGAGGCTGGCCTGGATCACCTGGGTGTCCGACGCCGTGGACGGGCGCGCCGCATAGGTGAAGGCGCCCGACGCGCCGTTGCGGCCGCCGAAGCGATAGAACAGGTGGCTGCCCACCTGGCCCACCGGCACCAGCGAGTGGCGCCAGCGCGGCGACACCGCCGTGGTGTGGAAATGGGTGGCGTTGCCCACCGGCGCGTAGACCTGGCCCGACAGCGCGGCGGACGCCACGTCATGGGCCCGGCGCCAGGCCGCACGATTCACGCCGCGCCGCATGGCGCCGTTGCAGGTGAAGCTGAACTGGCAGCCGGTCGAGCGCGCCGCCCCCTGGTAGACCACGCCGCAGACGCTGTTGGGGAAGGCGCCGTGGCGGGCCCGGTTCAGAACCACCTGGGCCACGGCCTGCATGCCCGCACGGCCTTCGCCGCGGGCTTCGTAGTAGACGGCCTGGGTCAGGCACTCCAGATCGCGCGAGGCGTCCAGGGCGCCGGCCAGGCGGAAGGGCTGGGCCGCGCCGCCCGTATGGCTGATGCGGCGCAGGCCGGTCTCGGCGCCGGCGTCGGCGCGCAGGCTCTCCAGCCGCGCCGTCAGCAGCTCCGCCTGACGATCCCGCTGGGCCGAGCCGGCCACGGTGTAGGGGTCATGGCGGCGCGCAATGGACAGCGCGCTCGCATTGAGGCCGCCGGCCGCCGCCGACAGCGCCTCTTCGGTGAAGCCCACTGCGGTCGCGCCGGCGATCCGCTCGGCCTGGACCCGCGTGGTGGTCGCCTTGGCCACCGTGCCGCCCAGATAGGCGCAGCCGATGGCCAGACCCACCAGCCCGCCAAAGGCCGCCGCCGCCGTGGCGGGGCTGAGCTTCGGGGCGTGCGCCGACATCCTGAAATGAGACGTGGTCGTGGGCTTCCGCGAGGAATTCGACAAGGATGCAGTCCTGAGCAGCAGGGGCAGGATTGCGCCCCCAGGCAGTGCGCCCCTTCAGCGCAAGATCGGCACCGGTTACGCAGGGGCGGGTTTGCCGGTCAACTTCCTGTGACCGGCGAGGCGGCGCTTAAGCCATCAGAATATGGCGTCAATGTGGACGATTCGCAATCGACGCCGGCTGCGCAGCAATTCGTCGCACCCCGGCAACACCGGCAAGATGATCATGCTGCGTTTCGGCATGAATATCGTGATTGTTCTTGCAACTATCGTATTGCATCATCTCATTGCGACCTCAAGGTGGCCCCTGCAAATGCAGGAAAGCCATCATGCGCGCCGGAAATAGTCATCGCACCCTGAATCTGCCCCGGATCATCTTGAACGGCGAGCCCGCCGGGAACCGCAAGCCCGGCCGCAGCGTTACTCAACGGTTAAGCTGGAGAATAGCCATGCGTCGTCTCACTCGAGTTCTGATCCTGTCCGCCGGCCTCGCCGGTCTGGCCGCCTGCGGAGCGACCATGGAGCAGCGCGCCGCCACCGGCGCCATCACCGGCGCGATTGTGGCCGGTCCTGTGGGCGCGGCCGTCGGCGGCGCCGCGGGCGCCGCCGTGTCCCGCACCCAGGGCGAACCGGACTAGGCTAGAGCAGCAGCGGCGCCCCGTCGGGCTTCAGCGCGCCCTCATGCTCAAGAAGCCATTTCTTGCGCCCCAGCCCGCCCGCATAGCCGGTCAGCTTGCCCGATGACCCCACCACCCGGTGGCACGGCACGATGACCGCAACGGGATTGGCTCCGTTGGCCAGTCCCACCGCCCGCACCGCCGTGGGCGCGCCGATGCGGGCGGCCAGCTGGCCATAGGTCTCGGTGCGGCCGGCCGGAATCTCCGTCAGCGCCCGCCACACCCGGCGCTGGAACGCCGTGCCGCCGGTGGTCCAGCGGATGCGCTTCAGCGCCTGCACCTGGCCGCTGAAATAGTCCGTCACCGCCAGCCGCACATCCACCGGCGCGACGCCCGCCTCCAGGATCGCCGCCCCATAGTGAAGGCGCAGCAGTCGACGCATGCGGTCCTCGTAATCCTCGAAATCGAAGGCGCGCACCACGCCCTCGCGGTCGAACACCAGCAGCACCTCGCCCAGCGGCGTGGCGATCCGGTCCAGTTGAAAAACCTCAGGCCGCTTCGTCATGTCTCGTCTCCTGTTCGATCAGGGCCGTCACGCTCAGCCCCTCGGCCCCGAGGTGCGCCGCGCCGTACGCCCGCCAGGGCCGCCAGCCCTCGGCGCGGGCGGCGGCCCGTTCCGTCTCGCCCTCCAGCCGATCGCTCGTCAGCGCGCCGGGATCCTCCACATTCCAGTCACCCGGCAGTCTCAGCCCGGGCCGCTTCGTCACCAGCGGCGCCAGCGCCGGATCCGCGGACAGGTGCGCCCCGACCACGGCCGGGTCGGCGGCCAGATCAAACACCCGCCGCACCCGCGCCAGCACCCCGGGCAGCCCCATGATGTCCGCAATTGACACATGCACCGCCAGCGCGTCGCGGCCGCAGGGCTCCACCAGCACCGCCCCGCCACCCTCGAGGGAGCGCATCCAGCGCCCGTTCTCGACCTGCTCCAGCGGCGCCGCCCGCGCCGCCAGGGCCGCGAGCATGCCGTCCCAGTCATAGGGCGGGCGGTACGCCAGCATCAGCCGCACCCCCTCCCCCGGCGCCGCCTCGGGGGCCTTGCCGCGCCTCAGGGCCGAAGGCGGACGATGGTACAGCCGCTGGAAGGTCTCGTTGAAGCGCCGCACGCTGCCGAAGCCCGCCGCCAGGGCCACCTCGGCCATGGGCATGCGCGTCTCCTGGATCAGCTGCTTGGCCAGCAGCACCCGCCGGGTCTGGGCCACGCTGACCGGCGCGGCGCCAAGGTGCTGGCGGAACAGGCGGCGCAGCTGGCGCTCGCCCACGCCCAGCCGCCCGGCCAGGGCCTCCACGTCCCCTCCATCCAGCGCCCCCGCCTCGATCAGGGCCAGACCCCGGCTGACGGTGTTGGAGGTGCCGCGCCACGCCCCCATGTCCGGGGCGGTCTCGGGCCGGCATCGCAGGCAGGGCCGGAACCCCGCGCCCTCCGCCTCGGCCGCCGAGCGGTAGAAGCGGATGTTCTCCCGCTTCGGCGTGCGCGCCGGGCAGATCGGGCGGCAATAGATCCCGGTCGTCCTCACCCCGCCGAAGATTTTCCCGTCGAAGCGGGCGTCCCGGGCGACGACGGCGCGATAACAGGCGTCCTGATCCAGTTCCATGCCGCGCAGGATGCGCCCGCGCGGTGATCCTGTCTCGCGGTTTTCGGACTCGTCCAAGCCGCTTTTCTCCCGTTGCAGGAGGGTGCGCGCAGCGGCCTGCGAACAGGTTCCATCGGCGTGATTATGGGCCGCATGAGCACAACTCATTGGAATGCGAGGAGTCCCTGGGCTGATCACTCCCCTGGAGGTGAGGCGCCGGAGGCGACGCCAACGGGTTGCCTGCAGAACCTTCGCCGTCGCCGCTCACCAAAGGAAGAAATGATGCGCAAGACCTTCGCTCTCACCGCCATGGCCGGCCTGCTGGTCGCTGGCGCCGCGGTTGCCCACCCGTCAGGCGCACTCGCCCAGACAAGCGACATCTACGCCGTGGCTGATCTCACCGGCTCCACCGCCGCCGCCCCGATCACCGTCGCGGAGGTCGAGGCCGCCCAGCGCGCCTGGGGCGACGCCCTGGTGGCCATCTCCGCCGAGTTTGAGCGGAACGGCCAGGCCGCGGCCAGCCGGCTGGCCGGCCAGGTGATCGACGGCGCCTACGCCTATGGCCTGGGTCCTGTCGCTTTCAAGCCCACCCTGGCGTCGGGCGACACCACCTTCCGCACGACCCGCGCGGGCGCCCTGGCCTATTTCGTCGGCGGCGACGCACGTTTCCCGGGCGACACGGGGTTCGCGCTCAAGGGCTGGCGCTCGTACGAAATCGACAACGCCGCCATCGTGATCAATGGCTCGACCGCCATCTCGACCGGCAACGTCATGTTCACTGACCGCGACGGTACGGTCACCATGGTCGACAAGACCTGGGGTTACGTTCGGGATCGCGAGGGTGTCGTGCGGATCGTCTCGCACCATTCATCACTGCCCTACGCTCCGAACTGACGGCCCGGATGTCCTGAAATGAGTCCGGGACTATCTCCGCAAGCGAAGGGCGAACGCTAACCCCTGAGGCGAGCGTCCGCGCCTTCCACCCTTGGTCGACCTTCGTTCAGGGCGACGGGTCAGTAACCCGTCGCCCGTGAAGGGCAGGCCTTCAGCCATTCCCCTGCGGCAGGGCGTAGGCGATCAGGGCGTCGCCCGGAGGCGTCTCCATGAAGTGGTGCCCGCCCGCCATGATGACCAGGAACTGGCGGCCTTCCTGCTCATAGATCATGGGGGTGGCCTGGCCGCCGGCGGGCAGCACGTCCTGCCACACGGTCTCGCCCGTCTCCATGTCGATGGCGCGGATCAGGTCGTCGGTGGCCGCGGCGATGAAGATCAGTCCCGAGGCCGTCACCACCGACCCGCCGTTGTTCGGCGTGCCGATGTTCAGCGGCAGCATCGACGGAATGCCGAACGGCCCGTTCTTGCGCGCCGTGCCCAGGGGCCGGTCCCAGATGGTCTGGCCGTTGCGGATGTCGATGGCGCGGATGCCGCCGTAGGGCGGCTCCTTGCACAGCAGCCCGGTGAAGGGCATGCGCCAGCCGGCGTTCACGTCGATGGCGTAGGGCACGCCCACCTGCGGGTCGCCCGCGCCCTCGGCCCCTGTGGTGTCGGCGCGGACGTCGCCGCGCGGGTACCAGCCCCGCTCATTGGCTTCCTCGCGCGGGACCAGGCGGTTGTAGTTGGGCATGTCGTTGTAGTTGGCGATGATCACGCCCCGGTCCGGATCGAACGCCACCCCGCCCCAGTCCGAGCCGCCGTTGTAGCCCGGATACTGGATCCAGCGCCGGTCCGAGGTGGGCGGCGTATAGATGCCGTCATAGGCGGCGCGGCGGAAATCGATGCGGCAGATCATCTGGTCGATGGGCGACATGCCCCACATGTCCCGCTCGGTCAGCCGATCCGGCCGCGCCAGGGTGTGGAACAGGCTGAACGGCTGGGTCTCGGCGCGCTGCTCCGGCTCCACGCCGCCCTGGGGCGCGGGACGGTCCTCCACCGGCGTCAGCGGCCGGCCGGTGCGGCGGTCCAGGATGTACAGGTCGCCCTGCTTGGACGGCAGGATCAGGGCCGGCACGGTGGTTCCGTTCACCGGAAAGTCGATCAGGGTCGCCTGGCTGCCCAGGTCGTAATCCCACACATCGATGCGCACGGTCTGGAAATGCCAGACGGGACGACCCGTGGCGGCGTCCAGCGCCACCAGCGAGGTGGCGTATTCGTTCTCCGCCGGCGCCCGGTCGCTGGAGTAATAGTCGGCGGCCGAGTTGCCCATGGGCAGATAGACCAGACCCAGCTCCTCGTCGCCCGTGGCCATGGTCCACATGTTGGGGGTGCCGCGGGTGTAGGTCTCGCCCTCCGGCGGCATGCCGGTGATGTCGGGCCGCATCATGTCCCAGGCCCAGCGCAGCTCGCCGGTGACCACGTCAAAGCCCTGGATCACGCCCGAGGGCGCTTCATTGTACTGGCCGTCCAGCACCTGGTGGCCGGTGATGATCACCCCGTTGACGATCACGGGGGGCGAGGTGATGGACACCATGCCCGGGATCACGTCGCCCATGCCCGCCTTGATGTCCACGGCGCCGTTCTGGCCGAAGTCGGCGCAAGGCACGCCGGTGCGCGCGTCCACAGCGATCAGCCGCCCGTCCAGGGTGCCCTCCACGATGCGCGTGGTGCAGGGCGCCAGCCGGTCCTGCTGCGACAGGGCCGCCGCCTCGACCGGGGTGTTGATGGAGGCGTCCGCCGCCGCGCCCTCGGCCGCCGCGTGATAGACCACCCCGCGGCAGGCGGCCGTATAGGGAATGGCGTCGTCCGAGATCTCCGGGTCGTAGCGCCACTTCTCCAGCCCGCTGGAGGCGTCCAGGGCGATCAGCACGTTCATGGCCGAGCACAGATAGAGGGTGTCGCCCACCTTCAGGGGCGTGGTTTCCGCGCCGAACTTCTCGGGGATGTCGCCGGTGTTGAACGCCCACACCCGCTCCAGCTCGCCCACATTGTCGCGCGTGATCTGGGTCAGGGTGGTGTAGCGCTGGGCGCCCCGGGTGCCGCCGTAGGCGGGCCAGTCGGCCCCGGTCTGGAATTCCGAGATCCGCTCGGGCGCGCTGAACCCGCCCGCCGGCAGGTCGCGCTCGACCTCGAACCGGTTGGCCGCCGCCACGGCCACGCCGGCCACGATGGCGAACACCGCCGCGCCCGCGAACCCGGCCAGCATCAGCGGCTTGCCGCTGAACCGGTCGCTCCACGGCGTGACCCAGCGGTTGCGCGCCGGCGCCAGCACGGGGATCGCGGCGATGGTCAGCAACAGCAGGACGAAGGGCGCGAACACCCGGGGAACCAGGGCCCAGCCGTTCAGCCCCACCTCGAACAGGGCCCAGACCACCGTCAGGACGAAGATCAGCAGATACAGCCAGAAGGCCTCCATCCGCCGCACGAACAACAGGGCGCCGGTGGCGATCAGGCCCAGGCCCGCCAGCAGATAGTACCAGCTGCCGCCCACCACGATCAGCCAGCCGCCGCCGATGGTCAGAACCACGCCGATCAGGGCGAACAGCACCCCCAGCGCCATCACCGCCCAGTCGCCGACGCCCAGTCTTTCCCGTCCAAACATGTCAAAGCCCCTTCAGTCTTCAGGGAAGCCAACACGTTCCGGCAAGGCTGGTTCCGAGGAAGCGCCCGCGCTCTCCCCCCGCCCGGGGAGGGAGAGCGCTGAGCCGCCTACCCCCCGCTGTACCCGCCGATGACCGGCAGCACCTCGCCGGTGATGAAGCTGGAGCACTGGGGCGAGGCCAGGAACACATAGGCGGGGGCGATCTCCTCCGGCTGGGCCGGGCGGCCCATGACGGCGCCGGAGCCGAACTGGCTGACGCCCTCGGGGTCCCGATCGGCCGGGTTCAGCGGCGTCCAGACCGGCCCCGGCGCCACCACGTTGACCCGGATGCCCTTGGGCGTCAGGTGGGTGCCCAGCGAGCGCGCGAAGGCGTGGATGCCGCCCTTGGTCAGCGAATAGTCCAGCAGCTTGTCGTTGCCCATGATGCCGGTGACCGAGCCGGTCATGACGATGGCCCCGCCCGGTTTCATGTGCGGAACCGCGGCCTGGGCCATGTGGAAATAGCCGTACAGATTGGTCTTCAGGGTGCGGTCGAACTGCTCGACCGTGATGTCGGCGAAGTCCTGCACGTGCTGCTGGAACGCCGCATTGTTGACCAGCACGTCCAGCCGCCCGAACGCCTTGATCGTCTCGTCCACCGCCATCTTCGCGAACGCCGGATCGGCCACATCGCCGGCCAGGATGATCGCCCGCCGCCCTTCGGCCTCCACGGCCGCCTTCGTCTCCTCGGCGTCCCGGTCCTCGTCCAGATGACAGATGACGATGTCGGCGCCCTCGCGCGCGAACAGCACCGCCACCGCCCGGCCGATGCCGCTGTCGGCGCCGGTGATCAGGGCCGCGAAGCCCTCCAGCTTGCCCGAGCCCTTCCAGAACGGCGCATCATACATGGGCGCCGGGTCCAGCCGGTATTCCTCGCCCGGCTTCTTCTGGTGCTGTTTGGGGAACGGCGGGACGGGATATTCGCGCGCGCCCGCCTGCATGGCCTTGGGCTCCTTGCCGCCGCCGAAGTCCTTCGCCTCCTTGGCGTCGATGGGCGCCTGGATGTCGCGCCCCTGCGCCGCGGCCTCGTCGCCCTCGCGCTCGAATTGCTCCGTGCGGTCCATGTCCGGCTCCTTCTGATTGGGTCACGGGACAATCGGTTGGGGCGGCGGGTGGTTCCGACAGATTGTGAGGCGCCTATCTCCTCTCTATCGTCGACAGCATGGACCGCATCGAACACCTCCTTCCCGATGACGTGGTTTCGGCGGCATCCCAGAGAGGGGGAGAGTACGCTTGGCGACCTTCGGACATCCCTCGTGTGATCGAGGCCGGTCGGAAAGCAGGCCTCGCCAGCCTCGGAGGGCAACTCCAGTTCAGGACGCCCGACGGAACCTGCGAGTGCTACTGGGTTGATGTCGATACGAGCTCCGTCGTCTCGCAAAGCCTGAGCTGGTCCGACCGGGTAAACCTGTCCGCCGAAGTCGCATTGAATTCGTTCGAGCACCTCGCCGAAGCTTATGATTTCACGTCTGAAGGTCGCTCATCGTTTCGCCACTTGCAGGACTTCGAGGCAGCGGGCGGCGATCTTCAAGCTGTTCTCTGGTTCGTCTGGTATCTGGAGCCGGAGCCCTCTGCGACAGATGAGGACTTGCTGTAACTACCCCACCACCGACGGCAGCCCCTGCCACAGGATCGAGATCGCCGCGACCGCCCCTCCCATAAACTCCGCTCACCCCAGCGAAGGCTGGGGTCCAGATCACAGGGCTGGGTATTTAACGACTTGCACGACCACTCGTCTCCATTTCCAAGCTCTGTGTTCGGCATCTGGACCCCAGCCTTCGCTGGGGTGAGCGGATGGATAGTGACCCTGCTAAGCTTGCAGCCCCTGCCACAGGATCGAGATCGCGGAGATCGCCCATGAAATGTTGGCCCGTCGTCGCCGCCGCCCTGCTGCTGACCGCATGTGGTGACGTGACCAACGAGAGCTACGCCACCTACGCGGAGGCTCGCGCTGCCGGAATGATCGAGAGGGGTTGGCTACCGGATTTCGTGCCGACGAGCGCAACGGACATTCATGACGTCCACGACCTCGACACCAACGCACAAACCTTGATCTTCTCGGCGCCGACCTCGGAAGTTCCGGCGACGACCGCGCGTTTCAGGCGTGCTCCTGCGGAGGATCTCGCCATTGCTCGCCAGATGATTGCCCACCTCGGCTGGGAGCCCGATGCCCTTGGCGCATCAGTACAGGCTTACCAACTCTGCCGCGCAGACGTGCCCGGCGGGCTGTTTGTCAACAATGAGACGGGTGTGATCGCCTACAAGGTCCCCGTGGATTGGACGACGTTCACCTGTCCGTCCTGATCCGGTCTACCCCACCACCGACGGCAGCCCCGGCCACAAGATCGAGATCGTCGCGACCGCCCCGCCCATGAACTCCGCTCACCCCAGCGAAGGCTGGGGTCCAGATCAGAGGTCGGGTCTCGAAAGGGTCGCACCCGCCGCCTTGCCCCGCCCCCTTCGACCGAGACCGGCATCTGGACCCCAGCCTTCGCTGGGGTGAGCGGTGTGTTATGCTGGAGCATGTCGCGCGGCGTCACGAACCTCGGCGGGCCACAGGGCTTCTGGGTCTATATTCTGGCCAGCGCCCGAAACGGGACGCTCTACATCGGCCATACCGACAACCTGCACCGCAGACTGGATCAGCACCGCAACGGGGTCATGTCCGACTTCGCCTTCCGATACGGCTGCAAGACGCTGGTCTGGGCCGAATGGCACGAGACTCGGCACAGCGCCTTCAAACGCGAGCGCGCCCTGAAGGCGTGGAAGCGCGCCTGGAAACTGCGCCTGATCGAGGAAGCCAACCCCACCTGGCGCGACATCGCCGACGAGCTCCGCTCATAAACCTGGATCCGTCGAGCTCCGCTCATAAAACCCGCTCACCCCAGCGAAGGCTGGGGTCCAGATCACAGGGCTGGGTATTTAATGGCTTGCACGACCAGTCGTCTCCATTTTCAAGCTCCGCATTCGGCATCTGGACCCCAGCCTTCGCTGGGGTGAGCGGATGATTGATTTACCCCACCACCGCCGGCATCCCCTGCCACAGGATCGAGATCGCCGCGATCGCCCCGCCCGTGGCCGCGATGGCCTGCTCAAAGCCCGTCTCGCCGGCGCCGTCCCGCCGCCAGCGCCGGGCCGCCGTCACCGCCAACGCGGCCGCCGCGAGGAAACAGAGCGCGGTGAACGCCCCCACCGCCGCGCGCGACAGCGGATGGCCCTCGTCGGCGGCCACATCCGCGATGCTGGCGATCACATAGACGCCCAGAAAGTGGACGCTCCACACGATCAGCCCGCCCAGCATGAAGGCCCAGCGCCTCACAGCACGACCCCCGGGAACAGCCGCGTCAGCAGCGCCGCCAGCCCCGCCTGTCCGGCCACGAACACGAAGAACAGGGTGATCACGTCATAGCTGGTGGGCCGCGCCGGATGCACCCGCCCGCGCAGCCAGCGCAGGACCAGGTACAGGGTCATCAGGGCGCAGACGACCACATAGAACCCCTGCCAGCCCAGGAAGCTGAACACCGTCGCCCCCTGGCCGCTGCGGGTGGGATCCAGCCCGGCGCCGCTCCAGGTGGCCCAGTCCACGGCCCACGCCCCCACGATCAGCCCCCAGGCCAGCACCACCATGCCCGTGGCGATCATGGCCGTGCGGGGCCGGTCCAGTCGCACCACCTTGCGCGCCCCCAGCATCAGGGCGATGGCCAGGGCGTAGCCCCCCGCCACCACGATCAGGCTCCACAGCGCCGGCGGATCGATCCACATGTCCGGTCGGCGGCTCCACAGGAAGACGTAGGAGAACATGCTCATGGCCGCGACCACCCCGGCCACGAACAGCAGGATGGTCATGGCCCACCAGCCGTGGCTGGTCGTGCCGACGCCATAGGTGGGCAGGCGGATGCCCGCCCCCACGTCCACCGTCTCCATGGCCATGGGCGCGTCCAGCTTCCAGGCCCAGCCCATCAGGCAGAACACCGCGATCGCCCCGGCCACGGCCGCCGGGCCGTAGGCGCTGGGCACCAGCAGCATGAAGAACACCGCCGTGAAGATCGCCGCCCAGAAATGCCACGGCGACGGCGTGGGCATGCGCGCCACATATTGCGGCTCGGCGTTCAGGGGGCTGGTGATCAGGGTCTCGCGCTCGCCGGTGGCGGTGTTGGGCAGGAAATAGCGCCCCTCCTCCACCTCCTTCGACAGCTCGGGCCGGTCCCACAGGGGATACAGGCTCTTCACCACCGGGATCGAGCGCGTCGAGTACAGCCCGCTGGGCAGCCATTCCAGGCCGGGGGAATCGAACACATTGCCGGCGTTGCCCTCGGTCGCCGGGCGGAAATTCCGCACCAGATCGATGATCACCGCCAGCACCCCCAGGGCGAACAGGAACGCCCCCACGGTCGAGATCAGATTGACCAGATCCAGCCCCCGGTCCGGCAGATAGGTGAACACCCGCCGGGGCATCCCCATCAGCCCGGTCAGGTGCATGGGCAGGAAGGTCACGTGCATGCCGGTGAACATCAGCCAGAAGGCGATCTTGCCGGTCCGCTCCGACAGCCGCCGCCGTCCCGCGAAGGGCGTCCAGTAGTAGATGGCCGCGAACACCGGGAACACCATGCCGCCGATCAGCACGTAGTGCAGGTGGGCCACGATGAAATAGGTGTCGTGCACCACCCAGTCGAAGGGGACCATGGCCACCATCACCCCGGTCAGGCCGCCCATCACGAAGATCAGCAGCCCCCCCAGGATGAACAGGCCGGGCACGTTGAAGCGCATCTTCCCCGCCGCCATGGTGGCGATCCAGGCGAACACCTGCACCCCCGCCGGCAGGCTCACCGCCATGGACGCCGCCGAGAAGAAGCCCACCGACATGGTCGGCATGCCGGTGGTGAACATGTGGTGCGACCACACCCCGAAGCTGATGAAGCCGGTGGCCAGCATGGCCATCACCACCAGCGGATGTCCCACCAGCCGGTGCCGCGCGATCACCGGGATCATGGTGGACATGGCCCCCGCCGCGGGCAGGAAGATGATGTAGACCTCCGGGTGGCCGAAGAACCAGAACAGGTGCTGCCACAGCAGCGGATCGCCGCCCCGCGCCGCGTCGAAGAACGGCCAGTCGAACAGCCGCTCCAGCTCCATCAGGGTGGTGGCCAGGATCACCGACGGGAAGGCGATGATGATCATCACCGCAAAGATCAGCATGGCCCAGGCGAAGATCGGCATCTTCGCCAGGGTCATGCCCGGCGCCCGCGTGCGCAGGACGCCGATGATGATCTCGATGGCGCCGGCGATGGCCGAGATCTCGATGAAGCCGATGCCCAGCAGCCAGAAGTCGGCGTTGATCCCCGGCGAATAGGTCTTGCTGGTCAGGGGCGGATACATGAACCACCCCCCGTCCGGCGCCAGGCTGAAGAAGATCGAGCAGAAGAAGATCAACCCGCCCACCAGGTAGGCCCACAGGGCGTAGGCTCCCAGCCTCGGGAACGGCAGATCCCGGGCGCCCAGGATCTGCGGCAGCAGCAGCACCGCGATCGCCTCCACCATGGGCACCGCGAACAGGAACATCATGATGGTCCCGTGCATGGTGAACAGCTGGTTGTAGGTGTCCACGCCCACGAAGCCGCTGTCGGGCGCGGCCAGCTGGGTGCGCATCACCAGCGCCAGGATTCCCGCCAGCACGAAGAACAGGAAGGCCGCCCCGATGAACAGGATGCCCACATAGTTGTTGTTGATCGCCGTGAACCAGCCCCAGCCCTTGGGGCCGCACCAGACCTTCTCCAGCGCCTCCAGCTCCCCGTCCGGACGCGGCCCTTCCGTCGGGAAGCGGTCATAGAGGTTGTGGTCGAACCCGGTCTCGGACTTCATTCCAGACCGTCCAGATACGCCGCCACCGCCTGCAGCTCATCGCCCGACAGGGTGGTGTAGGCCGGCATGCGGTTGCCGGGCTTGATGCCCTGGCTGTCGGCGATCCAGCCCGCCAGCGTGCCGCGATTGTTGGGCAGGATGCCGGCGCCGATGGTGCGCCGGCTCCCCACGTGGGTCAGGTCCGGCCCCGCCAGCCCCGAGGCGCCCGGCGCCCCGCGCACCACGTGGCAGGCGCCGCAGCCGTTGTCCTGGAACACCTCCAGCCCCCGGGCCCGCAGCGCATCCGTCGGCGGCGCCGCCGCCTCGGCCTGCCCCGCCATCCAGGCGTCGAATTCGTCCCGCGGCATGGCCACCACCACCAGCCCCATCAGGGCGTGCGGACCGCCGCAGTATTCAGCGCATTGTCCACCGTAGGTTCCGGCCTCATCCGCTTGAAGTCTCAGGATATTTCTCCGTCCCGGGATCATGTCCAGCTTGGGGCCCAGCTGCGGCACCCAGAAGCTGTGGATCACGTCGGCGGACTCCAGCTCGAAGGTCACCGGCTCGCCCACCGGGATGCGCACCTCATTGGCCGACTGCACCGCGCCGGCCTCCCCGCCTTCGGGGTTCAGATAGGCCACCCGCCACCACCACATCTCGCCGGTGACCCGCACCCGCATCTCGCCCGGCTCCGGCTCGCCGCTCAGGGAGGAGGTCAACGACAGGCCCCAGATCAGCAGGGCGCTCAGCACCACCACCGGGAACGCCAGACCCGCGTACCAGATCAATCGTTGATTACCGATCTTCGCCTTCAGGCCCTCGCGCCCGAACAGGGCCATCACCAGCGCCGCGATGACGATCAGCAGCACGGCGCCCGCCATGGCGAACACGCCCCACGACAGGGTCACCAGCGGTTCGGCGAACGGCCCCGCCGAGGTCAGGGCGGGCGGCGGCCATCCCGCGAAGGCTTCAGTGCTCATAGAGATAGGCGGCGATGTCACGGGCCTCCTCCTCGGTGACGGGCATGGGCGGCATGGGCGAGCCGGGGTCCACGGCGGGGGCGTTGATCAGATAGGGGACCAGGGTTTCGGGGCGGTTCGGCAGGCCCGACCCGATCAGGGCGCGGTCGCCCAGCCCCGACAGCGGCGGGCCCACCTGCCCCCGCGGCCAGTCCAGCCCGGGAATGTCGTGACAGGCGCCGCAGCCGACCTCGTCCATGATCCGCAGACCGCGCGCCGGGTCGCCCGACGGCAGGGCCCGGGTGCGCCCGTCGTCCGCGCCCGAACACGCCGCCAGCGCCAGCGTCATCACGGCCATGCCCATAACCCCCGCTCCGTTCATCCAGACCTAACCCAGCGTGGCCGCAACGGTTCCGCCGCCTCTCCCGTCGGGAAGGGAGACCGGCCTTCAGCCCCGCACGTGATCCGGGGAGCGAGGCGGTCTGTCCGCGGCGCCATTCCACCGGAACCCCCGCCCCCACCCGGCGTTGGCCAAGCGATGCCGTACCCCCGCCTCTCCGCCCTGCTCGCCGCGACGACCCTGGCCGCCTGCGCCCCGGGCGTGGACGAGTACGAGGATCCCTTCGTGGCCACCGGCGAGATCATCGCCCTGTCGGGCGGCGACGCCGGCGCCGAGGCGGCCTGTTTCACCTGCCACGGCATGAACGGCCAGGGCGACGGCGCCCGGACGCCCCGCATCGCCGGTCTGGACGAGGGCTACATGCTCAAGCAGCTCAACAACTACGGCTCGGACCTGCGGCCCCACGACCCCATGTCGTCCATCGCCCGGCGCCTGTCCGACGCCGACCGCGCCCGGGTGGCCCGCTACTACGCCCGCATGGCGCCCCGCGCCGCGGCCCCCGTGGTCTCGCCGGATCCGGCCCGGATCGCCGCCGGCCGCGCCCTCTATCATCAGGGCCTGCCCGATCAGGGCGTGGCCGCCTGCGCCGCCTGCCACGGCCCCGACGGCCAGGGCCTGGGCGGCGGCAACCCGGCCCTGACCGGCCAGTCTCCGGCCTATCTGGCGGCCCAGCTCCGCCTCTGGCGGTCGGCGAAGCGCCACAACGATCCCCGCGACGTCATGGGCGCCGTCAGCCGGCCCCTTTCCGATGCGCAGATCGCCGCGGTTTCGGCGTACGCGGCATCGCTTCCTCATCCGACTCCGGAATGATCTCGATGGGCTCGCCCTCCAGCTCATGCGCCAGCGGCAGCATGCCGGGCAGCACATTGTCCTTGTCGAAGACGTAGTGCTTCACCACCGCGGCCACGTGGCCCATGATCAGGAAGGTGATGCCCCACACCATGAAGAAGTGGATGCGCTCGGCCGCCCACTGCACCTGCCACAGCCCCTCCTGCGACAGGGTCCCCACCGGCAGGCGCGGGGCCGGGATCACCCCGCCCAGCATCAGCTGCATCTCCGGCGCCGTGGCCGACAGCATCAGCCAGCCGGACAGGGGCAGGCCCACGATGAAGATGTAGAACAGGAAGTGGGTGATGCGCGACACCGTGCTTTCCCAGCCCGGATCGTCCGCGTCGTTAATGGGCCCGGGGATCATCAGCCGCCAGATGGCCCGCAGCACCGCCAGCAGCAGGATCAGCAGGCCGGTGTTGGCGTGGATCTGGTAGGCCGCCACCTTGTCGCCGCCCACCGGAATGCCCGACGTCCACCAGCCCCACACCAGCTGGAACAGCACCAGGGCCGCCATGGTCCAGTGGAAGGTGATGGCCACCGGCGTCCAGCGGCCCTCCGACGTGTGGCTGTCCGCCCACTCCCGCAGGCGTCCGATCACGCCGTCCGCTCCGTCGCGCCGTCCTCGCCGAAGCCCACCCGCCGCATCAGCAGGATCAGCGCCGCCGCCAGATAGGCGCCCGCCGCCGGGGCCCACATGATCAGCCCGCCCGCCTGCTGGTCCTCCAGCGGCGTCAGACCCCAGGCCAGGGTGGTGGCGAAGTGCGGCGCGTACAGGGGCTCGCCCGCAAAGGTGATCAGGGCGCCCAGCGCGCCCATCTGGACCATGGTGGCGATCAGGGCCAGCAGGGCGTGCTGCACGGGCGCCAGCCGGACCCCGCGCCAGAACAGCAGCGCCGCCCCGATCAGGCCCGCCTGCATGATCCAGTACTGGATGTCCCCGGTCAGCGACCAGCCATAGGCGCCCGGCGCGTGCCAGAACCACAGCAGGATCGCCTGGGCCGCCGTGGCGCTCCACAGCAGCATCCGCCCGCCGAACAGCCGTTCGAGCTTTCCGCGCGGCGCCGCCAGCGCCAGCAGCCCTGCCCCCAGCGTCAGCACCGCCACGTGGTGCCCCACCCGCGCCGCGAACAGGGCCGAGGTCAGGGCGCACAGGGGCGATACGAAGGCGATGAAGAACAGGCTCCACCCGGCCCCGAACACCAGCCGCTCCCGCATCGAGGCGCCGCGCCCCCAGGTCATCCCGTAGGCCACGGCCACGGCGACCAGGGCGCCGATCAGAACCGGATCCGGATTCCACGCCGCCCACACGGCCCCCGGGTCCGGGGCCGCGCCGCAATAGGGTTGGAAACTCAGAGTCGTCATGGCCCCCGCCTGGTCCGCGATCCTGTTTCAATCCCTCGCCCGCGCGCGGGTTCCCGCCGCCGGCCTGCCCGCGCCCCCCGGCGGCCGGTCCTGTGCGCCCTCAGGGCGTCCCTGCAGCCCCCTTCACGCACCAGACAGTGAACGTTGACATCCGGAAACGGGCGTGTCCCCCTCCACCGCGAGCGTCGGCGGTCGACCGGCGCCGTGGAGGGCGCGATGGCGGCGGCTGGCGAGCGGGCAGGTTCGGCGTCCGGTCCGGGACCGGGCGACTCCATCAGGGCGCGCGCGGGAGGCGGGACGTGACCCCGTCCCGCCGCGGGCTCGTGCTCGGGGCCGGCGCAGGCGGGCTCGGGGCCCTGCCGGCCCTCGCCGCCACGCCGTTCGACGACGCCTGGCGCCAGTCGATGCTGGAACGCTATTTCGGCTTCGGCGACAAGGCCTCCGGCGGCCCCGGCGACACCGCCGTCGGCGCCTGGCTGGAGGACGCGCTCACCGGGGCGGGCTACCGGTGCAGCCGCCAGACCTTCGCCGCCCCCTTCTTCGACGTCGCCGAGGCGGTCCTGTCGGTGGAGGGACGCACGGCTCCGGTCATTCCCCAGGCCATCGTCACCCCCACGGGACCGCAGGGACTCAGCGCCCCCCTGAAGTCCGCCCACGGCGACGCACGGCTGGACGGGGCCATCGCCCTGGTGGTCCTGCCCTCGCGCCGCTGGTCCAGCGCCCTGGACGGGCTGATCCAGTCCGAACTGGCGGACGTCCGGGCGCGCGGGGCGGCGGCGGCCGTCCTCGTCACCACCGGGCCCAGCGGCGACGCCATCGCCCTCAACGCCCCTGCCCGCCGCGAACCGGACGCCGTGCCCACGGCGGTGCTGGCGCCGGCGGACGCGCGGCCCTTTCTCGACGCCGCGGCCGACGGGCGGACGGGCCGTCTCGTCATCGCCGGGCGGGGCGGAGAGCGTCCCGCCTTCAACCTGACCGCGCGCCTGGATCGCGGCGCCGGGCGCAGCCTCGTCCTGTCCACGCCGCGCTCCGGCTGGTTCGGCTGCGCCGCGGAACGCGGATCGGGCGTCGTGGTCTGGCTCGAGGCCGCCCTGTGGCTCGCCGGGCGGCGGGACGACCTCGACGTGGATCTGGTGGCCATCAGCGGCCACGAATACGAAAACCTGGGGGGCGAGGCCTATCTCCATCACCACGCCCCGCCGCCGGACCGCACCCGTCTGTGGGTCCATGTGGGCGCCAATCTGGCCGCGCGCGACTGGCATGAATTCGGCCGCCCCATGGCGCCCCTGCCCGGGCCGGACTCCCAGCGCTACCTGCTGGCCAGCCCGGACGTGGCGGACGCCTTCGCCCGCGCCTTCGCCGGCCAGCCGGGGCTGGAGGCGGTCTATCCCGCCACGGTCCAGAATGCGGCGGGCGAGCTGACCAACATCCTGCGGGCCGGCTATCCCGCCG
>JBALUZ010000040.1:0-19671 GCA_036963825.1 Brevundimonas sp. | reverse complement strand
GCGGTGGCGTCCGGATCCTGGTCCCAGGCGCGGATGCGGACCGTCACGGCCCCTTCGCGGGTGAATTTGAGGGCGTTCGAGAGCAGGTTGTTGAGCACCTGCCGGATGCGGGTCGGGTCGCCCACCACCCAGTCCGGCGTGCGGGCGGCCCCCTCGAGCCGCAGACGCAGGCCCTGGTCGACCGCCTCGCGCTGCCACAGGCGGATCGTGCGGGCCATGACCTGCCGCAGGTTGAAGACCTCGGCCTCCACCTCGAGGCGGCCCGCCTCCAGCTTGGCGTGATCCAGCAGGTGATCCAGCAGGGTCTTCATCATCCTGCCGGCCTCGCCGATGAGGGCGGCGTTCTCGCGGGATCCGGCGTCCCGCGCCCGGGCCTCCAGATCGTGGGCCCCCGTGAGGATGGCCGAAAGAGGCGTGCGGAGGTCATGGCTGATGGTGGCGACCAGCGCGGACTTGCCCTCGACGGCGGCTTCAGCCTCGCGCCGCCGACGATCGGAGTCGCGCTGCGCCTGGCGCTCGGATTCAGCGAGGCGGGCGTTGGCCGAATAGGCGGCGATGGCGAACGCGAGGATGGTGAAGCAGATCACCGTGGCCGCCGAGGCCTCGGCGCGTCCGGCGCCCTGCATCAGCATCAACAGCGGGGTGACCGCCAGGTAGAGGAACAGCGGGCCGATGTTCAGGCCCAGCATGAGGGGCGAGCGGCCGGACACCATGAGGGCGTTCATCACCCCGCCGGTCAGGATCAGCACCGCACAGATGCCGCCCGCCAGGCCTCCGACCTGCCAGAGCGGCACGGAGAACAGACCGTAGACCGCCGTGCTGGCGGCGATGGCCGCCGCTGCGATCAGCTTGCGCCACCACGGCAGAACTTCGCTCTGTCCCGTGGAGATGGGGGAGGACGCCAGGGCGTCGACGAGCTGGACCAGGAAATAGGTCGCGATCCAGGCGAGGGAGACCCGGGCGCCCACCACCGGCGAGAACACCAGCACGCCGACCACAGCCACGCCCATGCGGATCGGCAGATTCCGCCGACGCCGCCGTACGGCGTCGGCGAAAGCCTCGTCATGAATGGCGGAGTCGTGACCCATGGATGCGCCCGTCTGCGCGCCTTGCGGCGGCGGTTCGCGCGTATCCTGCCCCAGACGCCCTAACGTGGAGTCAACGACCGGTCACAGGTTGAGCAGGGCGGGATCGCCGCCCTGGGCCGCAATATTGACGCTGATGGCCTTCTCCGCCGCATAGCGGATCAGGCTGTTGGGCCCCCCCGCCTTCGGTCCGGTTCCGGACAGGCCCTCGCCGCCGAAGGGCTGGACGCCCACCACCGCCCCGGTGATGGAGCGGTTCACATAGACGTTTCCGGCCGGCACCAGCGCCATGACGTCGGCGGCGAAGGCGTCGATGCGGCTGTGCACCCCCAGGGTCAGGCCGTAGCCGCGGGCGGCCAGCTTGCGCGCGACCTCCTCCAGATTGTCCGGGTCGTAGCGGTGGATGTGCAGGATGGGGCCGAAAACCTCCTTTTCGAGGAAGTCCGGCGTGGGGATCTCGGCGATGACCGGCGCGAACAGGTCGCCCCGCCCGGCGCCCTCGGGCAGGTCCGCGCGGGCGACGACCTTCGCCTCCTTCTCCAGCCGCCGGACGTGCGCCTCCAGGATCTCGCGGGCGTCCGCGTCGATCACCGGGCCGATGTCCGTGGACGGATCGGCCGGGTCGCCGACCACGCGGGTCTTCAGCGCCCCGGCCAGACGCTGGATGAAGTCGTCGGCGTTGGCCCTGGGGATGAACAGGATGCGCAGGGCCGAGCAGCGCTGGCCAGCCGAGCCGAAGGCCGAGGTGATGACATCGTCGATGACCTGTTCGCGCAGCGCCGTGGTGTCCACGAACATGCCGTTCAGCCCGCCCGTCTCGGCGATGAAGGGGATGATCGCCCCTTCGCGGGCGGCGATGGAGCGGTTGATGGCGAAGGCGGTCTCGGTGCCGCCGGTGAAGGCGACCCCGTCGATGCCGGGATGGTTGACCAGGGCCGCGCCCACGGTCTCGCCGCGGCCGGGGACCAGCGCCAGAAGGTCGGGGTCCAGGCCGGCCTTGTGGAACTGGCGGACGGCCTCGCAGGCCACCAGCGGCGTCTGCTCCGCAGGCTTGGCCAGCACGGCGTTGCCGGCGGCCAGGGCCGCCGCCACCTGGCCGGTGAAGATGGCCAGGGGGAAGTTCCACGGGCTGATGCAGGCGAACACGCCGCGACCATGCAGGACCAGACGGTTGGTCTCGCCGGCGGGGCCGATCAGGTCCTCGGGACCGCCGAACTGCTGCTCGGCCAGCATGGCGTAGTAGCGGCAGAAGTCGGCGGCCTCGCGCACCTCGGCGACGCCGTCGTCCAGGGTCTTGCCCGCCTCGCGGCACAGCAGGGCGATCAGGCGGTCCATGTCCGCCTCCAGGGCGTCGCCCATGGCCCGCAGGATCACCGCCCGGGCGGCCCCGCCGGCGCGGTCCCACTCGATCTGGGCCTTCCCGGCGCGCTGCACGGCCTCGTCCACGTCGTCGGCCGTCGCTTCGGAGACATGGCCCAGCACGCGGGAACGATCACACGGACTGGTCACGTCGCGCGGGTTTTCGCCCGCCCTGAGGCCGCCGCCGATGAACGGTCCCGCGGTCAGCTTCTCGCGGTCCAGCGCCTCCAGGGCCTGGGCGTGGATTTCGCGGTCTTCGGCCTGAGAATAGTCGCGACCGAGGGAGTTCAGACGATTTCCGTACATGTCTCTGGGCACCGGGAGTTTGGGGTGACGGTCGGGCTGGGCCTCGACGGCGGAGATGGGGTCGGCGGCGACGTCGCCCGCCGGGACGCGCTCGTCCAGCAGGGCGTGGACGAAGGAGGAGTTGGCGCCGTTCTCGAGCAGGCGGCGCACCAGATAGGGCAGCAGCTCCTCATGGCCGCCCACGGGCGCATAGGCGCGCACCACCGGCTCGGCGCCCTCGTTCCAGGTGTGGCGCGCGGCGTCGTACAGGGCCTCGCCCATGCCGTGCAGACGCTGGAACTCGATGCGCACCTCCCGCTCCCGCGCCATGCGGTTGACGGCGGCCAGGGTGTGGGCGTTGTGGGTGGCGAACTGCGAATAGATGTGCGGCGCGGCCTCCACCATGGCCTGGGCGCAGACCAGATAGTTCAGGTCCGTGGCCTGCTTGGTGGTGAAGACCGGATAGTCCGGGCGTCCGGCGATCTGGGCGCGCTTGATCTCGGTGTCCCAGTAGGCGCCCTTGACCAGACGCACCATCAGACGCCGGCCCGAACGCCGGGCCAGGTCGGCGATCAGGGCGATGACCTGGGGCGCGCGTTTCTGATAGGCCTGCACCGCCAGGCCCAGACCGGTCCAGTCGCCCAGCTCGGGTTCGTGGGCCAGCCGGTCCAGCAGCTTGAGCGACAGGACCAGCCGGTCGGCTTCCTCGGCGTCGATGGTGAAGTTCAGATTGTACTTTGCCCCCAGCTTCGCCAGGCGCAGCAGCCGGGGGTAGAGCTCGTCCCACACCCGGTCCTCCTGGATCGCCTCATAGCGAGGCGACAGGGCCGACAGCTTGACCGAGACGCCGTGGCCGTCCTCCGGCCCCAGACCCTTCTTGCGGCCCTTGCCGACGGCCTCGATGGCGCCGGCGTAGATGCGCTCGTAGTGCTCCGCATCGGCGGTCGTGCGGGCGCCTTCGCCGAGCATGTCGAAGCTGCACAGCCAGTCGTGGCGGTCCGCCCGTTTCAGGGCCGCGCCGATGTTGCGGCCAAGGACGAATTGCTCGCCCATGATCTTCACGGCGGTGACCACCGCCTGGCGGATCACCGGCTCGCCGATGCGCCCCGCCACGCGGGCCAGGAAGCCGGGCAGGTCGCGCCGGGCGTCGTCGTCCACATCCACCAGCTTGCCGGTCAGCATCAGCCCCCAGGTGGAGGCGTTGACGAACAGGCTGTCGGACTGGCCCAGGTGGCTGGCCCAGTCGGCGGAGCTGATCTTCTCGGCGATCAGGCGGTCGCGGGTGTCGTCGTCCGGCGTCCGCAGCACCGCCTCGGCCAGGCACATCAGGGCCAGGCCCTCGCGGGTGCCGAGGCTGTATTCCTGCAGGAATCCCTCGACGACGCCCTGGCGGTTGGCGGCGGCGCGGGCGCGCTCGACCAGGGCGATGGCCTCGGCCACCACCGCCCCCCGTTCGACCGGGTCCAGCGGCATGCGCGCGAGCAGGTCGGCCACGGCCTCGCGCTCGTCACGGAACTTCATTTGATCCAGGGCGTCCCAGTTCGTCACGCGTATCGACTCCGGCCGGTGTTCGGCTCCCCATACGCTGGGCAGAAGGAAATATCCTCTGTATCTTACCCACCGGAACCGAACATAATTTGGTTTGGAAGCGAGAACGCCGAATGCATGATTTGGATGCGACCGACCTCCGAATCCTCAAGACTCTTCAACTGGATGGACGGATCACCAACGCCGAGCTGGCCAAACGCTGCAACCTGTCGCCCGCGGCCTGTCTGGAGCGGGTGAAGCGGCTGCGGCAGCGCAAGGTGATCCTGGGCTATTCCACCCTGATCGATCCGGCGGCCGTGAACCGGGGCCTGCTGATCTTCATCGAGGTGGTTCTGGACCGCACCACCGGCGACCTGTTCGACGCCTTCGCCGCCCAGGCCAGGAAGACGCCGGAGATCATGGAGTGCCACATGGTGGCCGGCGGCTTCGACTATCTGATCAAGGCGCGGCTGGCGGACATGGACGCCTATCGCGCCTTTCTCGGCGACGTGCTGGTGCACATGCCGGGCGTGCGCGAGACCCGGACCTATGCGGTCATGGAGGAGATCAAGAGCATTCCCATACTGCCCATTTGAGACGGCTTTTCCGGACGCTGATCATGTCTCGCGTTTGTCGCGGTTAGGCGTTAATCCTGTCGCCCTTCGGAAACGGGGAGCTGAAGCTCTTAATGCGCATCGTACTGGCCACCGACGCCTGGGAACCCCAGATGAACGGCGTCGTCCGCACCCTGACCCGCACGGTCGCCGAATGCCGCGCCATGGGCCACGAGGTGGAGGTCATCGAGCCGGGGCAATTCAAGACCATCCCCTGCCCCACCTATCCGGAGATCCGGCTGGCGCTGGGGGCGGAGGAAGAAATCCGCGAGCGCCTGCGCGCCTTCGAGCCGGAGGCGGTGCACATCTCGACCGAAGGGCCCATCGGCATCGCCACGCGGCGCATCTGCGTGGAATGGAAGCTGCCGTTCACCACCAGCTATCACACCAAATTCCCCGAGTACGTCTCGGCCCGGTTCCCGATCCCGGTTCAGGTGGGCTACGCCTACATGAAGTGGTTCCACAAGCCGTCCGGCCGCCTGATGGTGGCGACGCCGACGCTGCGGGATGAGCTGACCGAGCACGGATTCAGAAACGTCTCTCCGTGGTCGCGGGGCGTGGACACCGAGCTGTTCCGGCCGGACCGGGCGCCGATCTATGACGAGCTGGGCGGCAAGGACTGGCCGCGCCCGTTCTGGCTGAACGTGGGCCGGGTGGCGGTGGAGAAGAACATCGAGGCCTTCCTCGAGCTGGACCTGCCCGGCACCAAGATCATCGTCGGCGACGGCCCGGCCAAGGCCGATCTGGAGACCCGGTATCCGGAGGCGAAATTCCTCGGCGCGCGGTTCGGCGAGGAGCTGGCCCGCTGCTTCGCCGATGCGGACGTGTTCGTTTTCCCGTCCTGGACCGACACCTTCGGCCTGGTGATCCTGGAGGCCATGGCCGCCGGCACGCCGGTGGCCGCCTACCCGGCCCACGGCCCCATCGACATCATTCCCGGCTCGGGCGCGGGGGCCATCGACGACGACCTCAAGACCGCCTGCCTCGAGGCGCTGAAGATGGATCCCGCGACCGTGCGCGCCTATGCGGAGAAATTCAGCTGGCGCGCCTCGGCCGAGCAGTTCGTGGAGAACCTGCAGCCCTATCCCGAGCCGCAGAAGACGCGGCTGTGGCGGCGTCTTCGCCGCCTGGCCCGGGTGCGCGGCAAGGCCGCCTGAGGCGGCGGGGTCAGCCAGGCGTCAGCAGGCATGAAAAACGCCGCGAACCCTGGGGCTCGCGGCGTTCGTCGTTTCAGCCGGTGAGCGCGATCACTCTTCCGGGCGGCTCATGACGGTCTGGTTCGTCACGATCTGGCGCTGGGCGGCGAACCGCTCGGCGTCCAGCGGAATCAGCCCGCGGTCCTGCAGATAGCCGCCGCGTCCCATGCTGTTCTCGGAGACGTACTCGGCCACGAACTCCTCCAGGCCGGGCACCACGCCGATGTGGGCCTTCTTGACGTAGATGAACATGGAGCGGCTGATCGGGTACTCGCCCGAGGCGATGGTGTCGACGCTGGGCGCCACGCCGTTGACGGTGGCGGCCTTCACCTGGTCCATGTTCTGCTCAAGGAACGAGAAGCCGAACACGCCCAGGGCGCCCGGGGTGCGGGTCAGGGTCTGGACGATGGCGTTGTCGTTCTCGCCGGAGTCGATCCAGGCGCCGTCCTCGCGCAGGGTGTGGGCCAGGGCCTCGAAGCGGTCCTCGTCGCTCTCGGCCAGGGCGGCCAGCTGCGGCACGGCTTCGGCGGACGGCGTCATGCCCAGTTCGAGCCACGAGTCGCGGGTGCCCGAGGTGGGCGGGGGGCCGTAAACCTGGATGCGCTGGGCCGGCAGGCCGGCGCGCACCTGATCCCAGGAGGCGTGGGGGTTGGCGACGAATTCACCGCCTTCGCCCGGCACCTGGGCGGCCAGGGCCAGATACAGGTCCCCGCCCTCGAAGGCGAAGTCGGCGCCGTCGCGGGCGGTGGCGATGACGATGCCGTCATAGCCGATCTGGATCTCGATGATGTCCGTCACGCCGTTGGCGACGCACTGGTCGAACTCCGACGCCTTCATGCGGCGGGAGGCGTTGGCGATGTCGGGCGTCTGGGTGCCGACGCCGGCGCAGAAGGCGGCGATGCCGCCGCCGGTGCCGAGGGACTCCACGCGGGGCGCGACGCCGCCGCTGCGCTGGGCGTAGTTCTCGGCCACACGGGTGGTGAAGGGGAAGACGGTCGAGGACCCCGCCGCCCAGACGGTGTCGCGCTGGGCGCCGGCGCCGCCGGAGCCGTCACCGCACGCGGCGAGAAGGGCGGCCGCGGCCACCGCGATCAGATAGGGTCTCATGTCCTGGATTCTCCCATGGAAGGTCGAAACCGTCCTTACCCGGAGCATGTGACAAGGCGTCTGCGCGTTCGTGACGGTTCCGTTACAGAAGCCGCTTGCGCATGGCCTGGGACAGCATGTCGATCAGGGTGACGGCGACGACGATGACGATGGCGATGGCCGAGACCGTCGCATAGTTGAAGGCCTGGATGTTCTCGAACAGCAGCTGGCCGATGCCGCCGGCGCCGATCAGGCCCAGCACGGTCGCGGCGCGGCTGTTGGACTCGAACCGGTACAGCGCAAAGGACGTCCACAGGGGCGCCACCTGGGGAATGACGCCCCAGACGATCTCGTGCAGACGCCCCGCGCCCGTGGCGCGCACCCCCTCGACCGGTCCGTGGTCGATGGACTCCACGGCTTCCGAGAACAGCTTGGCCAGCACGCCGGCGGTGTTCAGGGCGATGGCGAGCACCCCCGCCAGCGGCCCCAGGCCCACGGCCACGATGAACAGGGTGCCCATGACCAGATCCGGGATGGAGCGCAGGATGTCCATGACCCGGCGGATGGGCCAGACCATCCAGTTGGGGGCGATGTTGCGGGCCGCCGCCAGGCCGAGCGGAATGGCCAGGAAGACCGCGATGAAGGTGCCCCACAGGGCGATCTGGATGGTCAGCCACATCTGCCCCACCAGGCGCGCCCACAGCTCGGGATTGTCCCAGGGCATGGGGGGATTGAGCAGCTCACGGCCGTACAGGCGGATGTTCTCGGTGTTGGTGAACAACAGCGGCAGGCGGCTCATGTCCACCGGGCCGAAGCTGATCAGCAGCAGCAGCAGCAGCCCGCCCCAGAGCAGGATGTCCAGGGCCCACGCCCCCGCCGATCGCGCGGGCGGTTCAGGGATCGCGCCGGGTTGGAGCGGCGTCGTGGTCACGGCGTCACCTCGCGCCGCGCGCGCAGCTCGGCCAGCGTCGCCTGGGCGGCGGCCACGGCGGCCTCATCGCCCGCAGCGCGGGCCTCGCGCAGGGCCTGGTCGGCGCGCATCTCGCGAATGGGGTCCAGATAGCTGCCGTCCGCCGCGCGGAACTGCGAGTAGTTCAGCGCAGCCAGAACCTCGCGCTGGCGCTCGGCCTCGGGGCCTTCACCCTGTCCGTAGGTCAGGAAGAAGCTGCGAATCCGCTCCTTCAGGGCGGGGTCCAGATCCGAGCGCAGGACGATGCCGGATTCCGGAATCGGCGGCGACTCCCAGATGGTCTCCAGCTGCTCCACGATCTGCGGATTGTTCCGGGTCAGGAAGACCGTGTTGACCGAGTTCGAGGTGGCGACATCCAGCACGCCGGTGGCCACCGAGAAGGAGTTGGCCTGGTGGTTGGCCGAGCGCACGGTGCGGAAGCAGTCGCTGGGCTCGATGCCGCGGGGGCTGAACAGGAACGTCATGGGCGCCAGGGTGCCCGAGGTGGACTGGGCGTCGCCCAGGCCGAAGGTCAGGCTCTGGTCGCAGGCCAGCACCCGGTCGAGGGTGATGCCGGATCCGCGCCGCACGATCAGGGTCGAGGTGTAGCTGTCCTTGCCCTCCACATCCACGGTGCGGGCGATGACCTCGCCCTGCGAACGGTCGATGGCCTGAAGCGCCGGCAGGGCCGAGAACCAGCCCACCTGCACCTGGTTAAACCGCATGGCCTCGATCAGGGCGTTGTAGTTGCTGGCGAAGAAGGGGCGGACCTCCACCCCGATCTCTTCCTCCATGTCGTTCAGCAACGGCTCCCAAAGGGGGCCCGAGGCGGTCTGGCTCTCGGCCGACAGGATGGAGAAGGTGATCTCGGTGCGGGCGCCGTCGGCGCTGTCGCTCCCCTGGCCGCACGAGGCGGCGGCGGCGGCGACGGCGATGACGGAGGCGGCGATGGCCAGACGACGGGTGATCATCCTTGGGTTTCCCAGAACGCGTCCTCGAATTCGGGACCGTAGATGTCGATGAGGGTGGCGCGGTCCAGACCGGCCGAGGGGCCGTCGTAGACCACCTGTCCGGCCTTCAGGGCGATCACACGCTCACAGTAGCGGATGGCGTAGTCCACCTGGTGCAGGGTGACGATGACGCCAAGCCCGTCGCGGCGGTTCAGCTCAACCAGAAGCTCCATGACCTTTCGGGCCGAGACCGGGTCGAGCGAGGCGACAGGCTCGTCGGCCAGGATGGCCTGGGCGCCCTGGACGATGGCGCGGGCGATGGCGCCGCGCTGCTGCTGGCCGCCGGACAGGGTGTTGGCGCGCTGGGCGGCGTAGTCGGCGACGCCCACCCGGTGCAGGGCGGCCATGGCCCGGGCCTTGTCCTCGGGCGGCCACAGGCCGAAGATCCCGCGCCATGCGGGCAGGCGACCCAGCGCGCCCAGCATCACGTTGGAGAACAGGGTCAGACGGCCGACCAGGTTGAACTGCTGGAAGATGAAGCCCAGCTTGCCGCGGATGCGGCGCACGGAGGACGACTGGCGGCCGTTCTGCTGAACGGTTTCGCCGAAGACGCTGATCTTCCCCTTGCCGCCGTCGATCGGAATCAGGCCGGTGATGGACCGCAGCAGGGTCGACTTGCCTGAGCCGGAGGGGCCGATCAGGGCCACCATTTCGCCCGGCGCGACGGAAACCGTCACCCCGTTGAGCGCCTTGCGCGCACCATAGGTCTTGGACACGTCACGCACATCTGCGACGGCGGCGATCTGGGAGCTCATGAACGCGTCAGGGGGCTGCTGGAACGGGTGAGTTCGAAGGGCAAGCACCCTTTCTGGCGGGCGCGGATGACCCGTTAATGACACGACGGGCCGCGCCGCGTCCAGTGCGCCGCGACTCGCGCTCAATCCACAGCCGTCGCCACCCCCTCAAAGTCTTGCGGGCACGGCAGGACCGCCTTCGCCCGGGCCACGAGGCGGGCGTCGATCCGCGCCGCCGCAACGGCCAGGGCGGGTGACGCGGCGGACAGGGTGGTCAGCGCCTTGCGCAGGCGGACCAGCAGCGCCGGGTCGCCCGCGCCATAGAAGGCGATGGGCTCGAAGATGTCGGTCATCAGGTCTTCGGGGTCGAGCACCGGCGCCAGGACCCGGGCGCATGGTCCCTGCCCTTCGCCGCCGGACTCGCGCGGCCGCGCCCAGTCGTCGAGCAGGCGCACCCCGGCGCCGACGACCTGGATGGCGGTGCCCGGATCATTGACGCCGGGCGACAGCGCGCGGGTGGCGATCTCGCCCAGCACGATCAGCCCGTAGCGGGGGTCCTGGTCGAAGGAGCGGCTGTGCCCGATGGTGAACGCGGACACGAACCGGCGCAGGGGCTTGTCGGCGCAATCGGGGCGGTCCAGCCGTGCGATCACGTCGCCCCGCCGCACGAAGGCGCCGGGCATGGCCAGCAGCTGGACACGGCAGTCCAGGGCCGCGGCCGCCGTCTGGAGCCGTTCGGGGTCCACGTTCTGCACATAGCCCGTGCCCGGCGCGGTGATCTCGAACCCGTCGCCGACGGCGCCCGCCACCCCGCCCAGCCGCGGCCGGCGCACCCGGTCCGCGAGCGCGTCAGCGGCGCGCTTCTCCACCATGCCGATCATGTGCCCCACGCGGGCCAGGTCCGAGAGCCGGCCGATCCAGGCCAGCAGGCGGAACGCCACCAGGGCCACGACGCACAGGCTGACCACGAAGATGATCGCCCGGCCTTCGGGCCCGTAATAGTTCGCATTGATCGCCGTCACCCCGACGATGGCGTAGAGGAAGGCGCCCACGAAGGTGGCCAGCGCCTTCTGCGCCCCCTCGTCGCCCGTCACCAGGGCGGAGGCGCGCGGGGTCGCCGCCGTGGACACCGCCGTATAGGCCGTGACCATGGCGCCCAGCGAGAAGGTGGCCACGGCCAGCAGGCTCGACGCCAGGATGGTCAGGATCTGCTCGACGGACTCCCCGCCGAGCCGATCGGCCACCGGATCGGGCACCCAGGGCGCGCCCGCCGCGGCCAGCAGGGCGGCCGCCACCCCCACCAGGGCGTACAGCGAGGCGCGGAACCACATGCGGCGCTTGAGCCGGCGCCAGGCGAACAACCATCGGTCCATGAAAGGCCCTCCCGTGGCCCTGTAACGCGGTCGACCGGGGAGCGGCTCCCCCGAAACCGGGGAACCCGCCCGTAAATTGTCACTTTACATGACAGCCCATGGACCCTATGTCGCGCTCTCCGGCGGACCCCGTAGGTCCCGATGCTTGCGCCGCTAACGCCGGTCTGGGTTAACAATCATCAGGGGGTTACGTGAATTGCGCACGTACCAATTTCCCCTGGACCTGGTCCGTGAGCGGTCCCCTGAGCGTCCCGTCGCCCTCGTGCGGCCGCGCTCTGTTTCCGTAGCGGCGCGCTGGTTCCAGGACAATCTGAAGGCCGATGTCTTCTATGCGGTGAAGGCGAACCCTTCCGCGTGGGTCATCGAGGCTCTCATCGAGGCGGGCGTGACCGCCTTCGACGTGGCGTCCCTTTCCGAGATCGAACTGGTGCGTTCGGTCAGCGCCGACGCGCGCCTGGCCTTCATGCACCCGGTCAAGGGCCGGTCGGCCATCACCAAAGCCTATTTCGACCACGGCGTCCGCACCTTCTCGCTGGACAGCCATGACGAGCTGCAGAAGATCCTCGACGCCACCGGCGGCGCGAAGGATCTGAACCTGATGGTGCGCATGGCGGTCTCGGCCGACGGCGCGGCCTACACCCTGTCGGGCAAGTTCGGGGTGGCGACGCACGATGCGCCGTCGCTGCTGCTGGCCGTGCGCCAGGCGACGGTCGACGGCCTGATGGGCGTCTCGTTCCACGTGGGCAGCCAGTGCATGCGCCCCTCGGCCTACGAGGCGGCCATGGCCCAGGTCGGCCGCGCCATCAGCCGCGCGGGCGTGTTCGTGGACATCGTCGACGTGGGCGGCGGCTTCCCGTCCGTCTATCCGGGCATGGTGCCGCCGGACATGCAGGAATACGCCGACGCCATCCATCGCGGCTTCAACGAGATGCCGGTTTCGGAAACCACCGAGCTGTGGTGCGAGCCGGGCCGGGCGCTGGTGGCGGAGTCGTCCTCGATCCTGTGCCAGGTCGAGCTGAGAAAGGGCGACGCCCTCTATCTGAACGACGGCTCCTACGGCTCGCTGTTCGACGCGACGCACTCGCGCTGGCCGTTCCCGGTCAAGCTGGTGCGCGACGGCGAGAGCGCGGGCGAACTGAAGCCCTTCCGCTTCTATGGGCCCACCTGCGACTCCATCGACCACATGCCGGGGCCGTTCTATCTGCCGGCCGACGTGCGCGAGGGCGACTACATCGAGATCGGCATGCTGGGCGCCTACGGCGTGGCCATGTCCACCGGCTTCAACGGCTACGGCGTGCATGACATCGCCGCGGTCGAGGACGCCCCCATGGCGTCGCTGTACGGCCTGGCCCCGCGCTCCATCCCCACCGTGCGCACCACGGCGGAAGAGACCGCCCGCAAGGTGGTCCGCTTCAGCCGGCCCAAGGGCAAGGCGGGTCAACGCAAGAAGTCGCGGCGCTAAACCGTCACTTTTGCATTCTAATCAGCAGCGGCCCGTCGCTCCGTCCGGGCCGCTGCTACTTTTGACGACGGGCGCTCAAACCAAAGGGAAACCCTTGCAATGAACGCTCCTGTTCAGTCGAACCAGAAAGCCCAGCTGCTTCAGAACACCGTCGAGCACGTGGACATCACGTCCTTCGACGCCCGGCCGATCATCGACTCCATGCGCAAGATGTCGTTCTCGAGCCGCGACACGGCCCGGGCCGCCGACATCTTCAACATGGCCCTCGAGGACAAGGCCTGCTCGCCGTGGCTGATCCTCGCCGGCTCCACCTCGGCGGGCGGCTGCATGCACGTGTACCGCGACATGGTGAAGTTCGGCATGGTGGACGCCGTGGTCGCCACCGGCGCCTCCATCGTCGACATGGACTTCTTCGAGGCCCTGGGCTTCAAGCACTACCAGGCCGCCGGCGAGGTGGACGACAACGTCCTGCGCGAGAACTACATCGACCGCATCTACGACACCTATATCGACGAGGAAGAGCTCCAGGCCTGCGACCACACCATCCTGGAGATCGCCAACCGTCTGGAGCCGCGCGGCTATTCCAGCCGTGAGTTCATCTGGGAGATGGGCAAGTGGCTGTCCGAAGGGAACGCCAAGAAGCCCGGCAGCCTGATCCAGACCGCCTATGAAGAAGGCGTGCCGATCTTCTGCCCGGCGTTCGTGGACTCCTCGGCCGGCTTCGGCCTGGTCAAGCACCAGAAGGAGCGCGCCGCCGCCGGCCAGCCCTACATGATGCTGGACGCCATCGCCGACTTCCGCGAACTGACCGACATCAAGATCGCGGCGGGCGTCACCGGCCTGTTCATGGTGGGCGGCGGGGTTCCCAAGAACTTCGCCCAGGACACCGTGGTCTGCGCCGAGATCCTCGGCGTCGAGGCCGAGATGCACAAATACGCCGTGCAGATCACCGTGGCCGACGTGCGGGACGGGGCCTGTTCCTCCTCCACGCTCAAGGAGGCCGCCTCGTGGGGCAAGGTCCAGACCACCCACGAGCAGATGGTCTTCGCGGAGGCCACGACCGTGGTGCCGCTGATCGGCTCGGACGCCTATCACCGCGGCGCCTGGAAGACCCGCGAGAAGCGCCGCTGGCAAAAGCTGTTCGCCTGATCTGAAGGGGCCCCGGTGAAAGCCGGGGCCTTTTTTTCTAGTCGTCGGCGCGCGCGCGCCTGCGCATCAGCCGGTCCGAGAGCGCCTCGGCGTGCTTCAGGGTGAAGGCGAGGGCCGCCGGGTTTCCCCGCCGCGCGCCGACGGTGTCCGCCATGATGGCGCCGCGTTCGCCCAGGCGTTGCGGCGGCCCGGTGGTCGTGTCCAGGGCCGTCTGGTGCTCGATCTCGGCGTTCAGCTCGGCGCCCATGAGGATGATCTGGACCGTCAGCCAGGTCCAGAGGAGGAAGCCCATCATCGCCGCCAGCGGGCCATAGGTGTCCGTGCGGACGAAATTGTTCAGGAAGAAGCTGAACAGGGCCGAGACCAGGACGCTCAGCAACGCCGCAGCGACAGCGCCCACGGAGAGCCAGCGCCAGCGCGCCCGGGCGCGGCAGGGGCCGAAGCGGTAGATCAGCATGAGGGCGAAGACGTAGCCGGCCAGCAACAGGGGCCAGCGCAGGGGGGCCAGGTGCGCCCACTCGTCCTGCAGCCCCAGCACGCCCAGCGCCACCGGCACGCCGATCACCAGGGCGGCGGACATCAGCACGGCCACGAGGGCCGTCACCGTGAAGGCCATGCAGACGAGATTGTACTTGAGGAAGTTGCGCTTCTCGACCTCGCTGTAGGCCACGTTCAGCCCGTAGAAGAGATGCTTCACGCCGTTGTTGGCGGTCCACAGCGACAGGGCCAGGGTCCAGATCAGGGTGAAGGTCAGCTGCCCGGTGGAGTTCTCGGCCAGGCGCTGCATCTGGGCCCCGATGAACTCGGCCACATTGTCCGGCAGAACCGAATACAGGAACTGAAGCCGGCCCCAGGCGTCGCTGGGGTCGGCGAACAGGCCGTAGACGGTGACAAAGGCGGCCAGCATCGGAAACAGCGACAGGATCATGAAGAAGGTCACGCCCCCCGCGACGAACCCGACCCGGTCGCCCAGGTAGGCCCCGCCCGCGCGCCAGACGATGTCGGTCCAGCCCTTGCGGGGAATCTCGCCGGGACGGCCGGCGACGCGGCCACGGCCGGGTTCTCTCGCGTCATAGTCGGCGGGCGCGGGATCCGGCTCGTCCGGCGCATAGGGCCGCGTTCCGGGCTCCAGGCCGAGGGTCCGCACCAGCTTGTTGCCCCGCGTGTGCAGCAGATGCGCGCCCGCGGCGCCGGCCGCCAGTCCGCCCGCCCCGGCGGCGATCCAGCGCCACAGGCCGCCATGATTCCGGGACCCGAACCGGGCGGGCGGAAGACGGAAAGTCGGACGGGGGACGCGCGCCATAGGCGGGGAACGGCCAAGCCTGATCACCGTTCCCGCTTGCCCCGCCCGGCGCGCGAGGCCATCTAGCGCCCATGACCGAGACCCCCACCCTGCTGACCGCCTGGAAGGATGCGCAAGGCCGCCTGAAGGCCGCGCGCATCGACAGCCCGTCCATCGACGCCCGCCTGCTTCTGGAGGCCGCGGCCGGGGTGTCGCGCACCGACATCCTGACCGACCCCTATCGTCACCTGGAGCCGGACGCCCTGGCGCGGCTGGAGGACTACGTGACCCGGCGCCTGAAGCGCGAGCCGGTGTCCCGCATCCTGGGCCGCAAGGGGTTCTGGAAGATCATGCTGTCGGTCACGCCCGACGTGCTGTCCCCGCGTCCCGACACCGAGGCGGTGCTGGACGTGTGCCTGAAGGCGTTCCCGGAAGGCCGCGCCTTCGAGATGGCGGACCTGGGCGTGGGGTCCGGCGCCATCCTGCTGGCCGTGCTGGCGGAGCGCCCGGCGGCGCGCGGCCTGGGCACCGAGGTGTCCGAGGAGGCGCTGGCCGTGGCCCGCGAGAACGCCGCCAATCTGGACCTGAACACCCGCGCCGTGTTCCTGCGCACGGACTGGACGGCGGGGCTTTCGGACGACGCCTTTGATCTGGTGGTGTCCAACCCGCCCTATATTCCCAGCAGGGACATCGAGACGCTGGACCCGGAGGTGCGGGACCATGACCCGCGCCTGGCGCTGGACGGCGGCGAGGACGGGCTGGACGCCTATCGCTTTCTGGCTCCTGAAATCCGCCGCATTCTCAAGGCCGACGGCGTCTTCGCCGTGGAGATCGGCTGGGACCAGGCGCAGGCGGTCAAGGCGCTGTTCGAGGCGGCCGGTTTCGAGGACGTCAAGGTGGTCAAGGATCTGGCCGGGCGCGACCGGGTCATCACCAACGGCCCGGACCCGCACGAGGGCACGGCGCTGAACTGACGGCTTTTGAGCGAAAGCCTCTTGGAAAGAGAGGCGGCGCGCGCTAAGTCTCGTTTCGTCTCCCACCAATCCGCATCGCTTCGGGTCCGCCCGACGATAGACGACTGGAGTTCGTGACGGCTCACGGGGTTTCCCGCGCGTCGTGGTGCGAAGGGTGATGAACGGTTTTCCGAGCAGCGGACGCCGGGGATCGGCCCCGGCCGGCAGGATCAGACCCATTTCCGGCGAACGTCCCACCGCTCAGGCGGGCGACACGCCCCAAGCACGGTAACGTCTATGAGAGATTTCAAGGGCATGAAGCGCCAGCGCGGGCGCAACAGGAAGCCCGGCGGCAATCAGAACAACAACAGCGCCAACCCGAACCGTTCCTGGGACTCGCAAGGGCCCGAGAACATCAAGGTGCGGGGCAACGCCCAGACCGTCTATGAGCGCTATCAGCAGCTGGCGCGGGACGCGACCTCGGCGGGCGATCGCGTTCTGGCCGAGAACTACCTGCAGCACGCCGAGCACTATTTCCGCGTGCTGCGGGCGCTGCAGCCACAGCGGTCCTTCCACGAAATCGCCCAGCGCGAGCAGATCGGCCAGGGCTTCGACATCGATTTCGAGGATGAATCGGGCGCCCAGGCCGCCGCGTTCGCGGCCGCCCAGCAGGCCGCCGATCGTCAGGCGCAACAGAACCAGGGCGGCCAGGGCGGCAACCCTGGCGGCGGCCAGAACAACAACCAGGGCTCCGGCCAGAATGACCGCCCGGCCCAGGGCGGCGGCTCGGCGTCCGGCCAGAACGACCGCGCCGGCGACGACAGCGACAGCGACAACGCGCGCCGCGAGAGCCGGCGCGAGCGCTGGGAGCGGCGGCGGGACTCGCGCCGCGGCCCCTATGAGCGCGAAGACTCCGAAGGCGGCGCGGCGCAGTCCGGAGAGGAGCCCGCCCGGGCTCCGGCCGCGGCGGACGAGGCGGCTGATGCGCCCGCCAGCCCGCGCAGCCGCAGCCGGACGCGCGCAGAAAAGGCGCCGGCGGAGGCCGACTCGCTGGCCGAAACGGGCCTGCCCGGCTTCCTGACACGGGCGACTCCGGCCGGCCCGGGCGAAAGGTCTGAAGAGGCGGGCGACGAGAAGCCGGCGCCCCGCCGCCGCGCGCCCCGCCGCAAGGCCGACGCGCCTGCGGACGAGCAGGCCTGACCCGGCCACGGCGCTGCGAGGGCGAGGGTTGACGCCACCCGGCCCGGGCGGGGCATAAGGACGGCGACGCTTCACAGCTGCGGAAACCGCCCATGCGCCTCGCCCCAGCCATCATGGCCTCGGTCATCGCCCTGGCCGCCTGTACGCCCGCCCCGCCGCCGCCCCCGCCGTTGCCGAACGGGGCCGGAGGAGGCGGACGCGTCCTGCCGGACTGGCGCGCCTCGATCACAAGCCAGGACCGGGACCGGCTGAACCGCATGGACGCGGCCTGGCGTCTGGCGCTGGAGCAGGCGCGGCGGCAGGAGGGCTCCGGCGATCTCGCCTCCACCGGCCGGCTGATCGACCCGAACGCGGCGCTCGGCGGCGTGGCGCCCCCCGCGGGCGACTATCGCTGCCGCACGGTCAAGCTGGGCTCCCAGGGCGGCGAGCAGGGTCTGGGCTATGTGGTCTACGGCTGGTTCGCCTGCCGCATCGAGGAAACGCCGAACGGCCTGAAATTCATCAAGCTGACGGGATCCCAGCGCCCCGCCGGCCTGCTCTTTCCCGAAAGCGACAGGCGCATGGTGTTCCTGGGCTCCATGGCCCTGGCCAGCGAGCCGCCGGCCAACTCGTATGGCCGTCGACCGGAGCGGGACATGGTGGCGGTGCTGGAGCGCATCGAGGCCCGGCGCTGGCGGCTGGTGATTCCCTGGCCCCAGGACGAATCCAACCTGGATCTGCTGGATCTGGTCCCGGCCTGATCGGGACCGCCCCCTGCTCTAGAACCTGATGTCGGCGCGGTCGCCCAGATCGGGCTGTTCATGGGTCATGTTGGCCTTGGCGATCTCGAAGGCGAAGCGGACGGGCCCGGCCTCGCTGACCCAGACCTGCGCGTCGTCCAGCGTCATGCGGACAAGGGTGAGCCGCGGGTCATCCTTGCCCTCGGGATACCAGGCGGCGACGACCGGATTCCAGTAGCGCTCCATGCGCTCCCGGTCGAAATGCTCCTCAAGCCGGCCGCCCATGCAGGCGTAGATCTCGCGGTCCTTCGAGATCAGGCAGAACATGGCGTGGTGGCCGCCCGAGGCGTTGACGTCACGCACCAGGTCGGTGTCGCGGTAGGTGTAGAACCACAGCTCGCCCGCCTCGCGCTCCACATAGGCGGTCATGGGCTGCATGTGGCGAGGCTCGCCGCCCGAGACGCCCAGCATCCCCACGCGGGTGTCCTCGATCGCCTTGAACAGGCGCTCCTCGACGTCCTTGCGGTCCAGATGCTCGGTCATGCTCGGCTCCTCCTTTGATTGGAGCCCCGATAACCGGCGGCGGCGGCCGATGTTCCGATCAGAAGCGGCGCGCGGCGGCGCTGGTGTCGAATCCCGCCAGATTGACCAGGTGGGTGATCAGGAAGATGCAGGCCACGACGCTGAGCAGCATCAGCGCCCGCCAGGGCACCATGCGCGGACCGCGCGCCAGGTCCGGCGGCCGGGCGCCGCGCCAGCCGCTGAACACAGCCAGGCCGAGGAAGGCGGCGAACACCGCGAGCGTGACGGGAAAACTCATGATCGGCCGGGGCTGCGGGTGTCTGAGCCGGGCAGATGGCGCGGCAGGCGCGCCGCGGCAAGTGCTGCCGAAAGATTACGACGGCCGTTAACCCTTTACCCCCCGTTAACCGCATCAGAGCACGGATGCAGGGGACGGCGGCGGCCTTCCGTCCACAGGAAGTTGTCGGCGCCGCTAGATGTTGGGGTTAACCATGCGTTTACACCCCTGATTTGGGCGGTTAGCGTCATGGAAACGGGCCGGGAGACGAATCAGTGAGCGCAGCGGCGCCTTGGAGCGTCAAAGGGATCGATCCCAAGGCGCGCGAGATCGCCAAGGATCTGGCGCGCCGCTCAGGGATGACCCTGGGCGAGTGGCTCAACCAGATGATCCTGGATGACGAAGACGACGGGGTGACGCCCCTTCCGCGCCGGCATCAGGGCATGCCGCGCGATGACCGCCGCGCGCGTCTGCGGCGGCTGGACGACGCCTACGGCCGGGACGAGATGCTGGACCGGGTCGCCGCGTCGGTGGAAATGATCGCCGAGCGGCTGGAGGCGTCGGAGCGGCGCTCGACCACCGCCATCGCCGGGGTCGACCAGGCCGTCAACGGGCTGGTGCACCGCCTGGACAGCGTCGACGAACAATTCAGGGCGCACGGCCGCCGGGTCGATGACATCGCGGAAGAGCTGCGCGAGGGCCATCGCCGCCTGCGCCGCTTCGAGAACGACACCGGGCCCCAGACCGCCGAGGCGTTCAAGAAGGTCGAGAGCGCCGTCGGCGCGCTGGCCGGGCGTTTCTATGACCTGGAAGAGCGCCAGCGGACCGGCTTCGTCGAGCTGCGCGGCCGCATGGACAAGACCGAGGACGCGGTGTCGCGCTTCTCGGG
>JBALUZ010000039.1:0-19968 GCA_036963825.1 Brevundimonas sp. | reverse complement strand
CCCGTTGTCCCGGGCGGCCTTCGAGGCGCTGGTCCAGGGCTATCGCCGCTGTCGTCCCACGCCCGGCCCCGGCCCCGCGCGGCCCGACGGCTGGTCCTGGGACCAGTCCGGGGGCGCGCTCTATCTGGATGGCCGCCTGCTGGCGCGGGGCTATTCCGGGCGCGGGGAGGGGCGAAACAACCCGGCCATGGAGGCCGAGCCGCGGGTCGGCCCGATTCCCTGCGGCCCCTGGCGCATCGGCCCGCCCCGCAGCAGCGCCAGAACGGGGCCGCACGTGATGGACCTGACGCCTCTGGGCCACGACGCCCATGGACGCAGCGCCTTCCAGATCCACGGGGACAATGCGGCGGGGGACGCCTCGTCCGGCTGCATCGTCCTGCCGAGGCGCATTCGGGAGCGGATCAGCGCGAGCGGGCTGCGCCGGCTGGAGGTGACCCCATGATCCCGTTGTTCTCCGCCCGGGCGCGGCTTCCCGGCTGGGTCCGGATCGCGGCGGTCCTGCTCGCGCTCATGGCGGCGCTCGCCCTTGCGGCGGACCGGTGGGACCGGCTGTGGTCGTGGCTGCCGTGGTCGGACGAACGGCAGCTTGAACGGGTGACGGCCCAGCGAGACCGGCTGGTCGCAGAGGTCGCCGCCCAGGCCGCGCACATCGAGGCGCTGACCGCGCAGACGCGGCGCGCCGAAGCCATGCAACAGCAGGTGACTCGCCTGCGAGACCTGACCGATCCTGTCATCCATGAAGCCCGGAGCGCGCCTGATGCGTCCACACCGCTTGATCCCGCTCGCGCTGATCGCCTGCGCGAGCATGACCGCCGCCTGTGCGAGCTGGCGCCCGGCGCCTGCGCCGAGGCGGCCGCCGTCCCTGACGATTCCGGCGGCGGCGGCCCGGCCCTGCCGGATCGCGACCCTGGGTGAGGCGCCGGGCCTGGCGGACCTGGAGGCCGCCTACATCGTCCGGGGGCGCCAGCTGGTGGAATGCGACCTGGCCCGGCGGCTGGCGGTGGAGACGCTTGAGGCCTTGGGGGCGAGCTCCGGCCCCTGAGCGGCAGATTGTGCCGGGCGGCGGGCAGAATCTGCAGGGTGTGGCGGGGGAGGCGGCAGAATGTGCCGGGTCCGGAGCGTGGTAAACCAACCTATAACGCTGTGATTTCAGCGCCTTGAGCGGCCGGGCAGCTCGTCCGGACTGGCCCGGCCCTTGCTTCAATGAGCCCGAGCAAAATGCTCCCGGCAGTCAAAATGACGTCGGACACCTTGAAAGAAAAGGACGCGTCATGCTGAACAGCGTGAACACCAACGTGGGCGCTATGGTCGCCCTGCAGAACCTCTCGCAAACCAATTCCGAGCTGAACACGGTCCAAAACCGGATCAACACCGGTAAAAAGGTCAATTCGGCCAAGGATAACGGAGCCATCTGGGCCATCGCCCAGAACCAGCGCGCCGAAATGGGCGCCCTGAACACCGTCAAGGAAAGCCTGCAACGCGGTCAGTCGACCGTCGATGTGGCCATGGCCGCCGGCGAATCCATCTCCGACCTGCTGCTGCAGCTGAAGGAGAAGGCGCTCGCCGCCACCGACGAAACCCTGACGACGGCGTCGCGGAGCGCCCTGGCCGAGGATTTTGATTCGATCCGCGACCAGATCACCTCCGTGATCGAGAACGCCGAGTTCAACGGCGCCAACCTGCTGGACGGCTCGCTGACCGGTGGCTACAAGGCCCTGGCCTCGGCCGACGGCACCTCGACCATCGACGTGGCCGGTGAGGACATGAGCCTCAGCGGTTCGATCGTCACCCTGGGCGCCGCGGACAGCATCACCACCACGACCGACGCGACGGCATCGCTCGCTCTGGTGGACGCTTCCATCGCCAACGTCTCGGCCTCGCTGGCCCGGATGGGCACCAGCTCCAAGGCGCTGGGCACCCACCTGACCTTCGTGGGCAAGCTGCAGGACAGCCTGGAAGCCGGTATCGGCAACCTGGTTGACGCTGACCTGGCCAAGGAGAGCGCGCGACTCACCGCTCTGCAAACCAAGCAACAGCTGGGTGTGCAGGCGCTGTCGATCGCCAACTCCTCGACCTCCATGCTGCTGGGACTGTTCCGTTAATCCTGGAACGGGGAGGGAGCGCCCTGGGGCGCTCCCTCCATCTTCCCGCCAATCGGGAGGCGCCGGCCTGAAGACCGGCGAAATGAGGGATGGATGCAAATGCAAAGATAGGCCGCGTCGCTCTGCCCGCCATCACCGCCCCTTCGTCTGCAAGCGGCGGCGATCTCGCGGATTCCAGAGCGACCCAAGAAGCCGAGCGCATCGCGCGTTATCGTCTGGTGATCGAGCAGGGCGCCGCCAAGGGCGCCTTTATCTACAAGATCCTGGACCGCGAAACCGGAGAAGTCATTCGCCAGTTGCCGCGCGAGGAGTTGACGAAACTGGCGGCCCGCCCTGGCTACGCCGCAGGCGCGGTGATCGACACAGAAGCCTGACGGCCCGAGGCCCCGCCGGACTGAACACCGCCCGACCCGAGGTCGCGGCGGCGAACGTGGTTAGCGGGCGTTAACCATACGCTCACGACTCGGCTCATAGCGTCCCCCTAGAAAACCTCGGGGGACGAAGACCCATGACCAGCAGCGTTCACACCAACACATCGGCGCTGATCGCGCTCCAGAACCTCAACCGGACCGATCAGCGGCTCGAAGCCGTTCAGGGCCGGGTGAACACCGGGCTGAAGGTTCAGGGCGCCAAGGACAACGCCTCCATCTGGGCCATCGCCCAGGGGCAGAGAGCCGATATGGGCGCGCTGAGCGCCGTGCAGATGAGCCTGGACCGGGCGACCTCGGTCGCGGACGTGGCCCTGTCGGCCGGCGAGACGATTTCCGATCTGCTGAACCAGCTGAAGGAGAAGGTCGTCGCCGCCAACGACGAATCGCTCAAGACCCAGTCCCGCGAGCTGCTGAACGACGACTTCCAGGCCCTGCTGCGCTCCATCAGCCAGGCGGTGCAGAACGCCGAGTTCGACGGCGCCAATCTTCTGGACGGGTCCCTGACCAACGGGGTCCGGTTCCTGGCCAACGCCGAGGCCGACGCCTTCGTGACGCTGAGCACCCGCGACCTCAGCCTCGGCGGGGGGATCGTCGACCTGACCCTTACGTCGAGCCTGCTGACCATGACCGGGGCGGCCGACGCCCTGGCCGATCTGAACACGTCCATCGCCCAGGTGAACTCGGCGCTCGGCGCGCTCGGCTCGCAGGCCAAGCAGATCGAGGCGCACAACGGCTTCGTGTCGCGCCTCATGGACACGCTGGAGTCCGGCATCGGCAACCTGGTCGACGCCGACCTGGCCAAGGAAAGCGCCCGACTCACGGCCCTGCAGGTGCAGCAGCAGCTGGGCGTCCAGGCCCTGTCCATCGCCAACCAGGCGCCGCAGGTCATCCTGTCGCTGTTCCGCGGCGGTTAAGCACGATCGTCAGCGGGGCTTAGGAATTTCTTACTCCTGATGGTGCAGGAGTGGGGACGGAGCGTCCCATGATCGACAACAGCTATATTCTGGGTCTGTTCGGCCAGTCGACCTTTGCCGGTGGACCGGGAACGGGCGTCGTGACGCCCAGGGTCAGGGCGCAACCGACGCCGCCCTGGGAGGCGGCCGCCCAGACGCCCCCGAGCGACCTGCTCAGATCCGCCCTGGCCGGGCGGAGCCTGATCGGCTCCCAGACACCCAAGCTGGATGTGCCCGGCGCATCGGCGGACTATGGCAAGCTCTTCTCCCTCTATCAGGGCCTGTCCTCGCTGGCCGCCATGGCGGACCGCGCGGGAAGCAAGTCTGTCCCGTCCACCGAACTGTCGCTGCTGAACAAGCGATTCGACGCGGGCCTGGCCGAGGTTTCGGGCTGGGTGTCCGAGACGGGCTTCGACGCCTTCAATCTGGTCCAGGGCACATCGTCCTCGCTGTCCAAGAGCACGGCGGCGGTGGTGCGGGACACGTCCAAGTCCCTGACCGGGGTGATCCATGAGGGCGCGGCGACCGACCCGGTGGCGGCGTTCCAGGGCGATGTGCAGTTTCGCGTGACCGTCGACCAGACACCGGCGCTGGCGATCCTGAATCCCAAGGACCCGGTCCATGTGGACATCGATCTCAATGAAATGGGCGGCGACGTCCGCAGCCTGACCAACGTCATCAGCTTCATCAACGGCAAGCTGGAAGCGGCGGGCGTCCAGACCCGCGTCGGCCGCGAAATGATTCCGGCCGAGGAACGCTCCATCAAGGTGGGCGACAAGACCGTGGCGCTGCCGGACGGGCCCGATCGATGGGCGCTGATGGTGCGCGGCTCCTCGGTCGAGACGGTGGAATTCTCGGCGCCCGACACCGCGGATGCGGTCTATGTGACCCAGATCACGGGCAGCGGGAACCAGTTGCTGAAGTTCACCGACGGCGCGGTTCCGTCCGGCGCCGGCATCGGCGAGACCCAGTGGGTGGACGGACGCCTGGCGCAGGACGGGCTTCCCGAGGGCGTCAGCGCGATCCGCGCCTCGGCCACCGACGCGGACGGCGCCGTCTGGATGGTGGCGGACCTGTCGGAGGGGCTGGACAACCAGCCCATCAAGGGGACCAGCGACGTCGCCCTGATGAAGTTCGACTCGGCCGGGCGCATGGTGTTCAGCCGCGCGCTGGGGGCGGCGGACCAGGCGTCGGGCTACGCCCTGGCCATTTCCGACGACGGCCGCGTGGCGGTGGCGGGATCGGTGACCGGGGCGCTGGACAACGGCGCGGCCGGCGCCAATCGGGGCGTGTCAGACAGCTTCGTCACGGTGTTCAACCTGAAAGGCGAGGAGCAGTGGACCCAGCGCCGCGGCGCGACCGCAGCGGATGAGGCCACGGCGGTCACCTTCGGCCAGGACGGGACGGTCTATGTGGCCGGACGCGCGCAGTCGGCCATGATCGGCGCGTCAGCCAAGGGCGGATGGGACGGCTATCTCCAGGCCTTCAGCCAGCATCAGCCCTATCCCACGGCCCCGATCACCGGGGGGCTGCAGTTCACCACGCAGTTCGGGACGGCGGGCGACGACGCCGTGGCCTCGATCGCGGTGGACGGGAACAATCTGTATGCCGCCGGGGTGGAGAACGGCCGGGCGGTGGTGCGCCACTATGAACTGAACGGCGCGGCCCAGCCGACCCTGCTCGGCGCCCGCGATCTGGGCGCCATGTCGGGGGAGATCGCGGGGATTGCGGTGTCGGGCGGGCGTGTGATCGTGGCCGGCACGACCCGGAACGAAAACCTCGCGGCCGGCGCGACGGTCAATTCGGCGCATTCGGGCAGCACGGACGCGTTCGTCCTGTCCATGAACGGCGACCTGAGCACGGGCGCAGACCGACTGTCCTTCCACGGCGGCGCCGGCGAGGACACGGTTGCGGACGTGAAGGTTCACGACGGCAAGGTGTGGATCACCGGCGTGGCGGACCGGCCCCTGGGCGGCCTGCCCGAGGATCCGACGATGGCCTATCTGTCGCGCATCGATCCCGACAGCGGCGCCGTGGAATGGACCCGGACCTGGAAGGGGCCGGGGGACCAGGCCGTGACCGGCACGATCGCCGTGGCCTCGGGCGGCGCCAGCGTTCTGGACCGTCTGGGCCTGCCGACGGGGGTCATTTCGCAAGGCGACTCCAAGCAATTGACCGCGGCCACCTCGTTGAGGGTCGGGGACCGCTTCTATGTGGCCGACGACCGGGGACGGTCTCGCGCCGTGACCATCGAGGCCCGCGATACGCTCCAGACCCTGGCGCGCAAGATCGAGCAGGCCTCCAACATGCAACTGAAGGTGACGGTGGCGTCCGAGGGCGGCGAGGTGACCGGCAAGGATGGCGAGACGACCCTGACCATGGGCGGCTTCCAGCGCCTGTCGATCCAGGCCCGGGACGGTCGCGAGGGGGCCGTGCTCCGCGCCGGGGAATCGGGGCGGGACGCCCTGGCCGGGCTCGGACTGAGTCCCGGCTTCATCGGCAAGACCGCGGGCGACGACGTCAAGAAGACCTTCGGCATCGAGCTGCCCGGCAATCTGAGTCTGGCGAACGCCGATGCGGCGAAGCGCGCCGGCGAGGCCATTCTGGCGGCCATGAAGGTGGTGCGCGACGCCTATCGGGACCTGGCGCCCGAAAACGCGGCGGCCAGGCCGGTGGGGCCCCCGTCGGCCTATATGTCGTCGCAGATCGCCAATTATCAGGCCGCCCTGAACCGCCTGATGGGCGGATAGGGGAAAACCCGGGTCTCGCCTCGCTTGGCGGTTGACGTCATGCCTGCGCCGGGGGTTATTGCCGTGATCACCCGCGCGAGAGGCTCATGGCGTTTCCCAACGACAATCGCATCATTCTGGCGCTGGGCGCCGTGCTGGCCGTCGTGGCCGCCGTGGTCATCGCCCTGATCTTCATGGGCGGGGGCGACGACGAGGCGCCCGCCACGCCGGAGGAGCGGGCGGGGCTGCAGCTGGACGTGACCGAGGCGCCCGATCTGGAGCCCACGCGCGAGCTGCGCTGCTTTGTGAACGGCCAGTTCGTCGGCATGGCGACCCTGGCGGACTGCGCCCGTCAGAACGGCGTGGCGACCGAGGCGCTGGATGTGGGTCTGGACGAGACCGGCGCCCTGGCCGCCGCGCCGACCGCCGTGTTTGCGCCGCCGCCCGAGGAGCCGCCGCTGGACCTGACCGAACTGGCCGGCGTCAACCCGCCGGAGGCCAGCCCGGCGGACCCGACGCCCGCGCCCCAGCCGGTCCAGCAGGCCGGAGCGCCCTGTCTGCGCCACGTGGGCGGCGAATGGCGGCAGCTGTCCGGGGGCATGAGCCAGGCGGCGTGCGTGCAGGCCCTGTTCGCCGGCACCTGCGTGCGGCCGGGCGACGCCCAGTACGGCCGCTGGGGCGATCTCACCCTTCGCCTTGTGCCGCGGCGGGTCGAGCAGTCCCAGGACAACAGCCGCTTCCGCACCCTGGCTGAACAGGACCGCAACTGCCAGTTCCCGGGGCTGCGCTGATGAGGGCCCTGATCCTCGCCGCCTGCGCGGCCGTGGCGGGCGTCGCCGCCTGCTCCGGCAGCACGCGGGCGCCTGACGAGCGGGGCGTCTGCTACCATCTGGTGCGCGAGGGCGAGGAGGTTCGCTTCAACGTGCTGGCCGAGGACGTGGAGTCCATCGAGTTCTGCGCGGCGCGGCTGGAGGAGATGCGGCTGAATTTCCTGAGGCTGGGCGGGTCGGTGACCGAGATCGCCGGCGCCTATCAGGGCCAGTTCATCTTCATCGAGCGGGAGGGCGTCTATTTCGGCCAGACCCTCGAGGGCGGGCGCTTCTTCGCCCTGGCGCGAACGGGCGACGGCCGGCTGGCCATCCCCGGCGCGATCCAGCGCGGACCGGCGGATTGACGTCGCGCCCCAGGGCGTGAACAATATGTGAACATGTCTCTCCGGCGGCCTTCCGGCCTGTGCGGGAGCGTTTGAAGAACAAGGAAAATGCAATGGCGGGCAGCGTCAACAAGGTCATTCTGGTGGGCAACCTGGGACGTGATCCCGAAATCCGCACCCTGAACTCGGGAGAGAAGGTGGCGAACCTGTCGCTGGCCACCTCGGAAACCTGGCGGGACAAGGCCAGCGGCGAGCGCAAGGAAAAGACCGAGTGGCACCGGGTGGTGATCTTCAACGAGAACATCGTCCGGGTGGTCGAGAACTATCTGAAGAAGGGCTCGACGGTCTATGTGGAAGGCTCGCTGCAGACGCGGAAGTGGACCGACCAGCAGGGCGTCGAGAAGTATTCCACCGAGGTGGTGCTGCAGAAGTTCCGCGGCGAGCTGACCATGCTGGGCGGCCGCAGCGAGGGCGGCGGATCCGGCCCGCGTGACGACGACGGCTACTCCTCGGGCTTCTCCAGCGGCGGGGCCAACAAGCCGTCCGGTCCCAAGGAAAGCTACGACCTGAACGACGACATCCCGTTCTAGGGCGGGTCGATCCTTCCGGGGCCGGCAGGGCCGGCTCCGGGGCGGCGCCGGCCCGGGCCGGACGCGGTAGCGGAAGAAAATAATTTGTGAGGCGCGCCGCCGGCCGCCGCATGGCAAGAGCAGGCCGTGACCCAGCCCCGCTCCGCCCTTGCTCCCGTCGAGATTGCGGCCATTGTCGCCATCGTGGTGATCTGGGGCGTGAACAACGCCGCCGCCAAGGTGGCGACGGAGAGCCTGCCGCCCCTGCTGACCGGGGCCCTGCGGTTCGGCCTCGCCGCCGCCTGTCTGGCCTGGTTCGTGCGGCCCCCCTTTCCCAACGGGAAGAGCCTGGCGCTGCTGGTCGTGCTGGGCGGGCCGATCCATTTCGCCCTGATCTACCTGGGCTTCTCCATGGCCCATGACATCACGCCGCTGTCGGTCAGCCTGCAGCTGTGGATTCCCATGACGGCCCTGTTCGCCTTCCTGCTGCTGGGCGAGCGCATCAGCGTGCCGGCCGTGCTGGGCATGCTGATCGCCTTCTTCGGCATCGCGTGGATGGTGCTGGACGCCCATGCTTTCATGGACCTGCCCGCCATCATCATCGGCATCGGCGCCAGCATGGCCTGGGCCCTGACCACGGTGATCGCGCGCCGGACGCGGGCGGTCTCGCCCATGAAGATGCAGGGTCTGCTGTCCCTGGTGGCCTTCCCGGTCCTGTTGCTGGGGTCGCTGACGTTCGAAACCGGGCAGGTCGCGGCCATTCGCGAAGCGCCGTCCGTGGCGTGGATCGCGGTCGCGTTCAGCGCCCTGGTCTCCACCGTCGTGGCCACCGGACTGGTGTTCTGGCTCGTGCAGCGGCGGGAGGCGGGGCGCGTGACGCCCTACCTTTTGGCGACGCCCGCGGTCTCGATGCTGGTGGGCTGGGGGTTCATGGGGGACGTCCTGACGGCCCAGATCCTGACCGGCGCGGCCTTGACCCTGCTGGGCGTGGCCATCGTCGCCTTGGCCGAACGGGGCCTTCGCGCCGGAGTCGTCCCCGGCGCGAAGGTGAGACCCTAGAGCCCGATTTCGGTCTAGCCGCGCTGAACGACGGCGCAGGCGACCCGGTCCCCGGCGCCGCCAATGGGCTGGGTCTGGTGATCGTCAGGATTGGCGTGGATGACGATGGCCGAGCCGTCTTCGTCCCAGAGCCACTGTCCCGGCCCGTTTTCGGCGATCCGGGCCGAGGGGGTGAACAGTTCGGCGCGGACGCGGCCGTCGTCGTCCGCGTGGATGTTGGGCAGGTCGCCGTCGTCGGGCCCCTCGGGGTTCATCAGGCCGTGGGGCGCCGCATTGTGGTTCACGTGGCTGCCGGCGTTCTGGAAGGCGGAGTCGCCGCAGTCGCCCACGGCGTGGATGTGAATGCCGTGCCAGCCGGGCTCGAGCCCGTCGGCCTCGACCCGCAGGAGCAGGCCGGTGGGGGCCTGGGTCAGGCTGACCGTGCCGATCTCCTCGCCGTCGTTGTTCATGAGCGTCGCCGCGCCCGTCTCGGTGGTGGAGGCGCGCTGGCCGGAGGCGTCGGCGGCCGCCGTCCCGGACGCGGGGTCCGCAGACGCGTCCACGTCGGCCGACGGCTCCGGAGACGGGGTCGCCGGTTCGCGGTCGCCGCAGGCCGCCAGGGCCAGGGCGCCCACGCCGAGGACGGTGGTGAGATACAGGTTGGCGCGCATGGTCGAGCTCCGTTTTGAAGGGTTGATCGGACGGGGTTCGGACGCGCCCGCGCGCTTTGCCACGCAGGCCCCCCGATGCTAATGTTTCGGTAACGCAAGACGTTCCGATTCCCGCCCCTCGGGGGCGCCAGAAAAGCCTTAAATCCCTTGACCGACGACAGCCACAACGACGTTCCGGCGACGGGCGCCCACAACGACATCGCCCCGGTCGCCATCGAAGACGAACTGCGCCGCTCCTATCTCGACTACGCCATGAGCGTGATCGTGAGCCGCGCGCTGCCCGACGTGCGTGACGGCCTGAAACCGGTGCACCGGCGGATCATCCACGCCATGTACGAGGAAGGGCGGACCGCCGACAAGAAGTACTACAAGTCGGCCAACATCGTCGGCGACGTGATGGGCCGCTATCACCCGCACGGCGACAGCGCGATCTATGACGCCCTGGTGCGCATGGCCCAGCCGTTCTCGATGCGGCTGATGATGGTGGACGGCCAGGGCAATTTCGGCTCGGTGGACGGCGATCCCCCGGCGGCCATGCGGTACACCGAAAGCCGCATGACCCATGCGGCCGAGGCCCTGATCTCGGACATCGACAAGGACACCGTCGACTTCCAGGACAACTATGACGGATCGCGTCGCGAGCCGACGGTCCTGCCCAGCCGCATCCCCAACCTGCTGGTGAACGGCGCCGGCGGCATCGCCGTGGGCATGGCCACCAACATCCCGCCGCACAATCTGGGCGAGGTGGTCGACGCGGCCATCGCCCTGCTGGACGATCCCGAGGTCAGCGACGAGACCCTGCTGGACATCGTGCCCGGCCCCGACTTCCCCACCGGCGGCGAGATCATGGGCCGCACCGCGCCCCGCAACGCCCTGCGGGACGGCCGCGGCTCGGTGGTGGTGCGCGGCAAGGCGACGATCGAGGAGATCCGCGCGGGCCGCGAGGCCATCATCGTCACCGAGATTCCCTATCAGGTGAACAAGCAGACCCTGATCGAGCGCATCGCCGAGATGGTGCGCGAGAAGCGTCTGGAAGGCATCGCCGACATCCGCGACGAGTCCAGCCGCGAGGGCATGCGCATCGTGGTGGAACTGAAGCGCGACGCGCCCGGCGATGTGGTGCTGAACCAGCTGTACCGCTTCAGCGCGCTGCAGAGCTCGTTCGGCGTGAACATGCTGGCCCTGAACCACGGCCGGCCCGAGCAGATGGGCCTGCGGGCCATGCTGGACGCCTTCCTGGACTTCCGCGAGGAGGTGGTGGTCCGCCGGGTCAAGTACGAGCTGGCCAAGGCGCGCGACCGCGGCCACGTGCTGGTGGGTCTGGCCACGGCGGTGGCCAACATCGATGAGGTGATCCACATCATCCGCTCGTCGGCCGACCCGGCCGAGGCGCGCGAACGGCTGCAGGGCAAGCCCTGGCCCGTGGGCGACATGATCGCCCTGGTGGAGCTGATCGCCGATCCGCGCAGCGTGGTCATCGACGGCGACAAGCTGCAGCTGACCGACGAGCAGGCCCGCGCCATCCTGGCGCTGACCCTGTCCCGCCTGACCGGCCTGGGCCGCGACGACATCATGGGCGAGGCGCGGGAGCTGGCCGCCGAAATCCAGAAGCACCTGACGCTGCTGTCCGACCGCGCCAACATCGTGCGGGTGATCCGCGACGAACTGCTGGAGGTGAAGGACAAGTTCGCCACCCCGCGCCGCACGATCATCGGCGAGGGCGACGGCGAGATGGAGGACGAGGACCTCATCCCCCGCGAGGAGATGGTGGTCAGCGTCACCCACGGCGGCTACGTCAAGCGCGTGGCGCTGAGCGCCTACCGGACCCAGCATCGGGGCGGCAAGGGCCGTTCGGGGGTGGCCATGAAGGACGAGGACGCCGTGGTCGGCGTATTCTCGGCCTCGACCCACACCCCGGTGCTGTTCTTCGCCACCAACGGCAAGGCCTACAAGCTCAAGACCTGGCGTCTGCCGCTGGGCGGGCCGACCTCGCGCGGCAAGGCGTTCGTGAACCTGCTGCCGATCGAGCCGGGCGACACCATCATGAACGTGCTGCCCCTGCCCGAGGACGAGGCGACCTGGGGCGACTACGACATCATGTTCGCCACCAAGTCGGGCGACGTGCGCCGCAACAAGCTGTCGGACTTCGCCACCGTCAACCGGGCGGGCAAGATCGCCATGAAGCTGGAGGACGGCGACCACATGGTGGGCGTCAGTCTGTGCCGGGCCGACGACGACATCCTGCTGACCACCGCCCTGGGCCGCGCCATCCGCTTCAAGGCCGATGACGTGCGGGTGTTCAAGGGGCGCGACTCCACCGGGGTTCGCGGCATCCGCCTGCAGGACGGGGACGAGGTCATCTCCATGGCCGTGCTGGGCCGCGTGGACGCCACGCCGGAAGAGCGCGCCGCCTATGTGAAGCACGCCTCGGCCATGCGCCGCGCCGCCACCGGCGAGGATGAAGCGCCGACGCCGGACGCCGATGAGGAAGTCGTGGCCGACGCCGCGCTCAGCATCGAACGCATCGCCGAACTGGGCGCCGCCGAGCAGTTCATCCTGACCATCACCGACACCGGCTTCGGCAAGCGGTCCTCGGCCTATGAGTATCGCCGCACCGGCCGGGGCGGGCAGGGCCTGACGGCCCACGGCCTGGGCGGACGGGCGGGCCATCGCCTGGCCGCCGCCTTCCCGGTGGAGGACAGCGACGAACTGCTGATGGTCACCTCGGGCGGCCAGATGATCCGCACCCCCGTCAGCCAGGTCCGCATCGTCGGCCGGTCCAGCCAGGGCGTCACCATCTTCCGCACGGCCGAGGGCGAGCGGGTGGTCTCGGTGGAGCGCCTGCCGGAAGTGGCGGGCGACGAGGCCGTCGACGCCATCGAGGACGACGGCGAGGGCGCGGCCGAGGAATAGAACGGTCGGCCGCGGCCGTGGCCGTGGCAAGGACAGGGGAGGGGTTCTTGCGCATCTTGGTGCTATTGTTCGCGCTTGCTCTGGCGTCTTGCGGGGCAGGGTCTGTGGATCCGGAACGGGATACGCAGGCGCGCGCAGTCTACGAGCAGTTGCGACTCGGTGATTTCGACGCCGTCCGATCATCGATGACCGACGCCGGCCGCGCGAACGCAACCGATGATCAGCTCGAGGCGGTCCGCGCTTACGCGGGTTCGGATGCGCCGTCAGAGACGCGGGTCCTGTCGTGGCGGTGGAGTGAGAGCAATGACCTTTCCGCCTACGAGATCACCCACGAGTACGATCATGGGCAGAAGGTTGTTCAGTCGGCGATCTTGATGGTCCGGGAGGGTGAAGGCCCCTGGCTCGTGGAAGGAGTCCACATCAACCAGTTTTCTTCGGCTCAGGCAGCGCTGACCGCCTTTACGTTGCGGGGGAAGACGCCGGCGCAATATGGCGTGCTGCTTCTGGCCGTGTTGGCCCCGTTGTTCTGCGTGCTGACCGCAGTTGTGGCTGGATGGCGTCGGCGTTGGGCTTGGCTGATCGTCAGCCTGTTCGGGGTGGGTCAGCTGACCCTGAACTGGGCCACCGGCGCGGCGGAGTTTCAGATCGCCCGGATCGCACTGTTCGGCGCGGGCTATGTGAAGGGGCCAGGGGCTCTCGACCCATGGATCATCATTGTCTCCATTCCGATACCTGCTCTCCTGTTCTGGGTTTTTCGCAGGTGGCGGCCCAAGACGCCGAAGGCCGGGAAGGCCCGAGCCACCGACATCGCGACCGAGGCGACCCATGACTAGGGCGCAATGCTGACCCTTCTGGTCAACGGCGCGCCGGCGGAGCGGGATGATCTGCTGCATCTGGCGCTGGTGAACTACGGCGCCTTCACCTCGATGCAGGCGGAGCAGGCTGACGGCGTGTGGGGCGTGCGCGGGCTGGACCTGCATCTGGCGCGGCTGCGCGACGCCGGGCTGGAACTGTTCGGCGCGGCGCCGGACGAGGGCGAGGTCCGCCGCTGGGTCCGGGAGGCCCTGAGCGATCAGTCCGGCGCGGCGTCGGTGCGGGTCAATCTGTTCAGCCGCGCGATCAGCGTGCGCGATCCCTCGGCCCGGGGGGCGCCGGACGTGATGGTCATGGCCGGGCCGCCCGCCGCCGAGCTTGATGGCCCGTTGGCGCTGAGCGTGTCGCGATACGCCCGTGAGGCTCCGCATCTGAAGCATGTGGCCACCTTCGGCCTGATCCGCGAGCGGCGCGAAGCCATGGCGGCGGGCCAGGACGACGTCCTGTTCGCCGACGAGAACGGCCGCGTCACCGAGGGCAGCATCTGGAACATCGGCTTCCTCAAGGGCGACACGGTGGTGTGGCCGCTGGGCCCCATGCTGGCGGGCACCGGCCAGGCGCTGATCCAGCGGGGGCTGGAGGCCGTGGAGGTGGCCACGGAGCACCGGGCGGTGGCCCTGGCCGAGCTGCCTGATTTCGACGCCGCCTTCATCGTCAATGCGGCCATGACCGGCGCGCCGGTCGCGGCCATCGGCGCGGTGCGCTACCCGCTGCGGCCCGATCTGACAGCCCTGGTGCGGAACGCATGGCGATCAAACCCCTGTCAGGCGCTCTAGATGCGAGAGCCTGATTCACGGCATCGACGGAATCGCCACGCGATTTCCTCGACCGACGAGGCTCTAGGTTCAGCGCCGCTCGGATGCTAGACGGAACCAAACGCGGGGGAGATCAGGGCCTTATGCGCATCGGACTGTATCCGGGCACCTTTGATCCGGTGACCAACGGTCACATGGACATCATCGGCCGCGCCGTGAAGCTGGTGGACCGGCTGGTCATCGGCGTGGCCCAGAACGACGACAAGGGCCCGCTGTTCACCACGGCCGAGCGGGTGGAGATGCTGCGCGACGAGGTGGCCCCGCTGAAGGGGGACATCGTGGTGGAGCCGTTCTCGACCCTGCTGATGCACTATGCGGAAGCGGTGAACGCCAATGTCATCGTGCGGGGCCTGCGCGCCGTGGCGGACTTCGAATACGAGTTCCAGATGACGGCCATGAACCAGCGTCTGAACGCGGACATCGAGACCGTCTTCCTGATGGCCGATCCGCGCCACCAGGCCATCGCCTCCCGTCTGGTCAAGGAGATCGCCCGGCTGGACGGCGCGATCGAGAGTTTCGTCAGCCCCCGGGTGGCCGAGCGCGTCCGGGCCAAGGTCCTGCAATCATGAAGCTGTCTTCCGCCCTGTTCGCCGCCGCCCTGGTGCTGGCGCCCGCCGTCGCGGCGCCTGTGGTCCAGGCCCAGGACGCCGAGATCTGGCGCGAGGTCGCGCCCGAGAACCTCTGGGTCATCGACACCACGAAGGGCCGGATCCTGGTGGAGCTGGCGCCGGAGATGGCGCCCCTGTCCGTGGAGCGCATCCAGACCCTGACCCGGCAGGGGTTCTACCAGGACCACGCCTTTCACCGGGTGATCCGGAACTTCATGGCCCAGACCGGCGACCCCACGGGCACCGGGGCGGGGGACAGCGATCTGCCGGACGTGGCGGGGGAGTTCACGTTCCGGCGCGGCCGTCGTCCGGCGTTCATCGAGACTCCGACGGGGCGGGAGGACCGCGCCGTGTTCGGTCTTTACGGCGCCATGCCGGTGCGCACCCAGCCGGACGCCCAGATGTTCATCACGGCCGACAACCGCGTCGACGGCATGGGCTATTTCTGCCCCGGCGTGGCCGGCATGGCCCGGTCGTCCAGCCCGGACAGCGCCAACAGCCAGTTCTTCTTCATGACGGCCTATCGATCGAACCTGAACGGCCAGTACACGCCCTTCGGCCGCGTGCTGCAGGGGCTGGACGTGGTCGAGGCGCTGAAGGCGGGCCGGGAGGAGGATGACGGGGCGGTCACCGACCCGGACCGGATGCTGAGCGCCCGTCTGGCCGCCGACATGCCCCCGGATCAGCGGCCCAGCGCCCGGGTGCTGGACGCCCGCTCGCCGCGCATGGTCGAGATCGTGCAGGCCGCCGTGGCCGAGCGCGGCGACCGCCTGAGCGTCTGCGACGTGGTTCCGCCCGTCCGCATCGAGGGATGACAAGGGGAGGGGCCATGCGCCTGTCGATCTTCGCCGCCGCCGCCGCCGTTCTGGCGGCCTCTGCCGCCGCCGCGCAGGACGGGCCGCCGCCGGCGCCGGAAGCCGCCGCGGCCGACTGGCGCACGGTGGCGCCGGAGAACCTGCTGGTCATCGACACCAGCCAGGGGCGCATCCTGGTGGAGATGTCGCCGCTGGCCGCGCCCATGCATGTGGAGCGGATGCGGGTGCTGGCGCGGCGCGGATTCTATGACGGCATCGTCTGGCATCGGGTGATCGACTGGTTCATGGCCCAGACGGGCGATCCCCTCGGCACGGGCGACGGCCAGAGCCCCTATCCGGACCTGACGGCCGAATTCACCTTCCGGCGCGGACCGGACATGCCGTTCACCCGGGTGGCTGATCCCATGGGCGCGCCGGTGGGCTTTCTGGGCTCGCTGCCCATCCAGACCCAGCCGGACACGCTGATGGGCCGCACGGCCGACGGCATGGTGCATGCCTGGGGCGTCTATTGTCCCGGCGTCGCCGGCATGGCGCGGGACGACGATCCCGACAGCGCCAACAGCCAGTTCTTCCTGATGCGCGAGGCCTATCCGTCGCTGGACAAGCGCTACACCGCGTGGGGGCGGGTGGTTTCCGGTCTGGACGTGGTGCGCGCCCTGAAGACCGGCGAGGAGCCGTCGGGGGCCGTGGCCGCGCCGCAGGACATGATGACCAGCGTGCGGGTCGCCTCGGACATTCCCGCGGACCAGCGGCCGGTGGTCCGGGTGCTGGACACGGCGTCGCCGGCCTTCGCCGCCATGGTGGAGCAGACCCGGGCGGCCCGGGGCGCCGATTTCTCCATCTGCGACGTCGAGCCGCCCAGCGATGTGGCGCTGCCGGCGCTCTAGCGTCGACGGCGGCGGCGGCGGCCGGCGGCGGCGCGGCCTTCCCGCATGGCCGTGAGCAACAGGCCCTCGCGCAGACCGCGATCGGCCACCCGGACCCGGGCGCAGGGCCAGGCCCGCTGGACCGCTTCAAGGATGGCGGCGCCGGCGAGGACCAGATCGGCCCGCTGGGCGCCGATGCAGGATTCCGCAGCCCGGCCCTGGGGCCCCAGGGCCTTGAGACGGTCGGCCGCCCGGGTGCACTGATCCCGGGTCATCCACAGCCCGTCGACGAGATTGCGGTCGTAGCGGGTCAGGCCCAGATGCACGCCCGCGAGGCTGGTGATGGCGCCGGAGGTGCCGATCAGGTGGGCGTCGCCGGCCTCGAAGAGGGACCGGAGCGAGGACGCGCCGTCGTGGGCGGCCAGCCGGGCGTGCATGTCCTCCACCATGGCTTCGTACCAGGCCTCGGTCGGCGGATCGGGCTCGGGATGGCGTTCGGCCAGGGTGACGACGCCCAGCGGCGCGGACATCCAGCTGACGGTCTCGAACTGGCCCCTGTCCGCCTCGCCCACGCGCCGCAGCCAGGAGACTTCGGTCGAGCCGCCGCCCACATCCACCACCACCACGGCCCGGGCCGCCGGGTCGAACAGGTTGAGGCAGCCCTGCACCGACAGCCGCGCCTCCTCTTCCGGCGGAATGATGCGCAGGTCCAGGCCCGTGCCCGCGCCGACCCGCTTCAGGAAGGTCGCGCCGTTGTCCGCCGAGCGGCAGGCCTGGGTCGCCACGGCGCGGACGCGACGCGGCTCGACGCCGCGCCGGGCGATGCGCTCGGCGCAGACGGCCAGAGCCTCGTAGGCGCGGTTCATGGCGTCGGCGTCGAGGTTTCCGGTGCGGGTCAGTCCTTCGCCCAGGCGCACGATGCGGGAGAACGAATCCACCACGCGGAAGCCGTCGCGCGACGGACGCGCGATCAGCAACCGGCAATTGTTGGTCCCCAGATCCAGCGCAGCATACAGCGGCGCGTCGCGACCTGAAGGGGACCGGGCGCCGCGCTCACCGCGCGCGCCTCCCGCCTCTGGCATGGCCAACCTTTTCTGGGCGCGCATGGGCGGCCCGTTCGGGAGGAGGTTAGGCGCATCCTCGCGCCATGGCCAAGAGTTTCCTGTCACAAACATGAACAGGACAACGCGCATTCCGCTCATGAGCGGAGGCGTATCCTGTGCGAATGTCCATTGAACGCACAGCCCGCTTCCGCCTCGGCCAGATCGTCCGTCACCGTGACCAGCCCATGGAGGGCGTGGTGGTGGACGTGGACGCGGTCTGCGCCGTGCCCTTTGACGACGTCCGGGCGGACCAGCCGTTCTATCAGGTGTTCGCCTATGGCGACGACGGCGGCTTCATCGCCTATGTGCCCGAGGACGCCCTGATGGCGAACCTGGACCTCAAGCCGCTCAGCGCCGCCGAACAGGCCCAGTGGTTCACAGTCGACCGCAAGGGTCGTCACGCGCCGCGCTCGCAGCCGATCCACTGACGCACGTATTCCTTCGCGGACGCGGACGGACTAGGTTCGCCGCGATCATGAGGAGGCTGCATGTCCGATTTCACCCACGTCCATGAAACGCCGCCCGAGGGCGCGGCCGAGGACTGGACCATCCCGCAGGCCTGGGACGATTACACCGACGTCGAGCATCAGACCTGGGTGACGCTGTATGAGCGCCAGATGAAGATCCTGCCGGGGCGCGCGGCGGACGTGTTCCTGAAGGGGCTGGACGCGCTGGATCTCCATGGCTCGGGCATCCCCGACTTCCGTGAGATGAACCAGAAGCTCGAGGCCCTGACCGGCTGGACGGTGGTGTGCGTGCCGGGGCTGGTGCCGGACGACGTCTTTTTTGATCATCTGGCCAACCGGCGCTTTCCGTCCGGCCAGTTCATCCGCAAGCCGGACCAGCTGGACTACCTGCAGGAGCCGGACATCTTCCACGATGTGTTCGGCCATGTGCCGATGCTGACCGACCCCACCTTCGCCGATTACATGGAGGCCTACGGCAAGGGCGGTCAGCGGGCCGCCAGCCTGGGCATGCTGCCCAATCTGGCGCGGCTGTACTGGTATACGGTGGAGTTCGGCCTGATGGAGACCCCCGAGGGTCTGCGCATCTACGGCGCCGGCATCGTCTCCTCGTCCACCGAGAGCCGGTTCAGCCTCGAGGATCCGTCGCCCAACCGCCTGGGCTTCGATCTGGAGCGGGTCATGCGGACCCTGTACCGCATCGACGACTTCCAGCAGGTCTATTTCGTCATTCCGTCCATCGAGCAGCTGCGCGAGGTGACGCTGCAGGACTTCGGCCCGGTCTATGAAAGCCTGAAGGGGGCCGAGGACCTGCCCATTGATGTCGTCCTGCCCACGGACAAGGTCTACACCCGGGGCACGCAGGCCTATGCCGCCAGGGGCGGGCGGTTCGCGAAAACGGATTGATCGTTTCCCTCCCGAACGGGGAGGGAGACTCCTTTACGCTGCGCCCACCGCCAGCGACGCCCGTTCCAGCACAGAGGCCGGGCTTTCGCCGGGCCGAAGTTCGGCCGAGCCCACCTCGAACTCCACCACGAACGGCGGCCGTTCCGGCCCGGCGTCGAAGGCCGTGCAGCCGATGACCGCGGCGATGCGCTCGGCGGTCAGGCGGGCCTCGGCGCCCGTGGTGGCGGGCAGGGCCAGGGCGAACACCTCGGGCGCGAGGCGCGCGGCGGTGTCCTCGGCCCGCACCAGCCGTGACACCATGGCCCCGATCTGGGGCATGGCGCGATCCAGCCAGCCGCCCTGTCGCGCCAGGGTCACTTCGCGGCCCTGAACCACACGCATGACGCAGACCGACAGCGGGCGGCCGCGGGCGCGGGCGCTCTCGGTGACCCGCGCCAGATGGCCGGCGAAGAGGTCGCGGGTGAAAAGGCCGGTGTCCGGGTCCATGAGCCCGGAGCCGCGGGCGGTCTCCAGCGCCCGGCGCACGGCCTTGTGGCTCCTGTACGCGCGGGCCAGAGCGAGAATGCGTGCGGCCGTCTCGTCCTCGGGGGTGTCCGGGGCGGCGACGTCGGCGAAACCGCGGTTGTACAGATCGGACAGGTTCAGCTCCGCCGGGTGGCGAAGGTAGAGCACCAGCGGAATGTGGAACAAACGGGTGTTGCGCTTCATCCCCGCCGCGATCGACAGGGCGGGGGCGTGGTCCTCCCCGCCCCAGAGCACGGCCGCGTCGAAGGTGCTTTCGTGCAGATAGTCAAAGGCGGTGTACGGGGTGGGCGCCGCCACCGCCTCCGCGCCGCCGGCGGACAGGGCGTTGGAAAGGGCGAGGAAGCGGCGGTCAGCGACGCCGGCGGCCAGGACCCGCAGGGGCCTGTTCGAGGGGTCGGGCGCCTCGAGCCGGGCGCCGTTGGCGGCGAAGGTGG
>JBALUZ010000038.1:0-20202 GCA_036963825.1 Brevundimonas sp. | reverse complement strand
GCGGCGGGCCGGTTGCGGGCGACGTCGAAGCCCTGGGGGCGCTGAACGCCGGCGCCGGCGCCCAGACGGCGCTTGGTCTCGACGACCACGGTCTTGGACCGGCCGTGGCTGAAGCTCTGCTTCACCGTGCCGGTGGACACCGAGCCCGCCTGGCGCGGCCGCAGGCTCAGCGGCGCGCGCGGTCCCGTCGTGGAGGGGGTTCCGCCCTGATTGCCGCCCTGGGGCTTGCCGTCGGTCTTGTTGTCGTTCTCGTCGCTCATCCGGTCGCTTTTACTCGCGGCGGTCGCCCGCCCATTGGTTCAAAAACACAAACAGCCGTGCGTGGTCTCGCTTCCCTCTCAGGAAACGGAACCGCGCCCGTCGAAGGCTCCCGCTGGCCCGCTCTCAGTCGCAGCGTCGGCCCGGTCCGAAGACCCGGCCTGACGCCAGTCCTGGGGTCGGAGCGGTCGAAATCCCGCCAGTCGCCCGACCTCCTGGGTCCAGCGATCAGCCCGCCCGCCCGCAAGCAGGACGCTATGTATCGCATTTTCCAGCCCCAGGGCCAAACCCAAATCTTCGACGGTGAAGGCGCCGCAGACTTCGGGAGGGTTGGGCTGGCGCGCGGCCAGGGCCAGAATCTTGCCGCGGCCGTCCGCCGCGCCGTCCGCCGCCTCGATCACCCAGGCGGCCTGGCCGCCCCGGATCGCCGCCGCAGACTTCTCGAAGCCCGAGATAAGCGCGCCTTCGCGCCGCGCAAGACCCAGCTGGTCCAGACAGCGCCGCGCCAGCAGCCGCTCGATCTGGTCGGCCAGGTCGGGGGCGGCCTTCAGGGGGGCCTTGGCGGCCCGGGCGAACAGGCCCTTCGCCGCCGCGGTGGTGACGGACGCGCGGTCCGCCGCCACCCACAGGCCGCGGCCCGGCAGCTTGCGCCCCAGGTCGGGAACCACCGCGCCGTCCGGCCCGGCCACGAAGCGGATCAGGCGTGATTCCTCCATGACCTCGCGGGTGACGAGGTCGCGGCGTTCACGCTCCGATGTGGCTGCGGCGAGACCCATGGACGGCTGCGGCTCCCATCACGCGTCGCGGGATTGTTCGAGGTCCTCGGCGAAGACCTCCGCGTCGTCGCCGGCCAGATCGGCCTGTTCGACGCCCTCATCCGCGGGCTGCCCCGGCTGGCTTTCGCCGCCGAACACCGCCTCGGCCTCGTCGTAGACGTCCTCGCCCTCGTCCGCGGCCAGCTCGGGCTCAGGCTGGGGCAGTTCGGAGGCGTCGATCCAGCCGGCGGTCACGCGGGCCTGCAGGATCAGCATCTCGGCGTCTTCCTGCGGCAGGCTGAAGCTCTCCAGCACGCCGGGGACGCGCACGCGCTCGCCGTTGCGGACCTCGAAGCCGCCGCGGATCTCGTCGGTGGCCAGGTCGGCCAGGTCCTCGACGGTCTTCACGCCGCCCTCGCCCAGGGCCACGGCCATGGGCAGGGTCACGCCGGGGACCTCCAGCACGCCGTCCTCGACGCCCAGCTCCCGGCGCTTCGCATCCATCTCGGCCGCCTGGCGGCCCAGGTAGTCGTTGGCGCGGGCCTGCAGCTCCTCGGCGGTCTCCTCGTCGAAGCCCTCGATGTCGGAGATCTCGTAGGCTTCCACGAAGGCCACGTCCTCGACGGTGGCGAAGCCCTCGGTGACCAGCAGCTGGGCGATGACCTCGTCCACGTCCAGGGCGTCCTGGAACAGCTGGGTGCGCTCGGCGAACTCGCGCTGGCGGCGCTCGGAGTCCTGGCTCTCGGTGATGATGTCGATCTGCCAGCCGGTCAGCTGGGAGGCCAGACGCACGTTCTGGCCGCGGCGGCCGATGGCCAGGCTCAGCTGCTCGTCGGGCACGACCACCTCGACGCGGCCGGCTTCCTCGTCCAGCACCACCTTGGCCACCTCGGCGGGGGCCAGGGCGTTGACGATGAAGGTGGGCTCGTCCGGGTTCCACTGGATGATGTCGATCTTCTCGCCCTGCAGCTCGGCGACCACGGCCTGGACGCGCGAGCCGCGCATGCCGACGCAGGCGCCGACCGGGTCGATGGAGCTGTCGTTGGACAGCACGGCCATCTTGGCGCGCGAGCCGGCGTCGCGGGCGGCGGCGCGGATCTCGATGACGCCGTCGTAGACCTCGGGCACTTCCTGGGCGAACAGCTTGGCCATGAAGCCGGGATGGGCGCGGCTCAGCATGATCTGCGGGCCCTTCACCTCGGGCCGCACGTCATAGATGTAGGTGCGGATGCGGTCGCCGATGTTGAACACCTCGCGCGGGATGGACTGGTCGCGGCGCATGACGCCCTCGCCCCGGCCCAGGTCAACGATGGTGTTGCCGTATTCGACGCGCTTGACCGTGCCGTTGACGATCTCGCCCACGCGGTCCTTGAACTCTTCGTACTGGTTGGCGCGCTCGGCCTCGCGGACCTTGCCCATGACCACCTGGCGGGCCATCTGGGTCTGCACCCGGCCGAAGTCGAAGGGCGGCAGCTCCTCGATGTATTCCTTGCCCACCTCGGCCTCGGGGTCGCGCTTGCGGGCGTCCGTCAGGCGCACCATGGCGGAGTCGTTGAACTCCTCCAGCTCGTCCTCGGGCTGCCAGTCGTCCTCGACCACGGTCACGTGACGGGTCAGGGCCAGCTCGCCGGTCTTGGGATCGATCTTCGCGCGGATGTCGTGGTGCGCCCCGTAGCGCGACTTGGCGCCCTTCTGGATCGCTTCCTCGATCGCCTCGATGACGATCTCCTTGTCGATGTTCTTCTCCATGGCCACGGCGTTGGCGATGGAGAGCAGCTCCATGCGGTTGGCGGAGATACCGGTGACAGCCATCAGGCTTCGTCCTCTGTTTGGTCAGGGTCAGTGTCGCCGCGATTGCGGCGGATCTCTTCGCCCCGCTTGAGCAGGGCGTCGGTCAGGATGAGCTTGGCCTCGGACAGCCAGGCGAAGGGCAGAAGGGCGGTGTCGTCCTCGTTCTCGAGATCGATGGCCACCATGGGATTGTCGCTGTCGGCGTCCTCGACCCCGGCCAGCAGGCCGCGGAACCGGCGGCGGCCCTCGACCATGCGGTCGGTCTCGAGCCGGGCCTCGTGGCCCTCGAACAGCTGGAAGTCGATCAGGCGGGTCAGCGGCCGGTCGACGCCCGGGGAGGACACCTCCAGCAGATACTCGCCGGCGATGGGATCGGCGGCGTCCAGCACCTCGCTGATGGCCCGGCTGAGCCGCGCGCATTCCTCGACCGAGATGTCGTGGTCGCTGGGCCGTTCGGCCATCACCTGCAGGCGCCGGCGCTGGGTCCCGCCCATCAGGCGCACCCGCACGATGTCCAGCCCCAGCGTCTCCGCGATGGGGTCCAGAAGCTCGATCAGCATGCGGTCTTCGGCGGTCTTCGCCCGCAAGGCCTTGCACTCCAACAAAAAAGCGGCGGACCCTGCGGCCGCCGCTCCGAGAAGCGTCGTCCGACGCCCGTCGATAACGATGTGAGCGGCCATATAGGCCAGCCCGCGGGCTTTGTCATCCCCGATCGCAGAAAGCGGATGCGCGTTCCGGGATCATCGGCTAGAGGACGGAGATCGCGGGTGTGGTGGAATTGGTAGACGCGCCGGACTCAAAATCCGGTTCCGCAAGGAGTGTCGGTTCGAGCCCGACCACCCGCACCATCCCTTAAGAACAATCAGCCGCCTTCCTCGCCCGTGATCTCGCGGGTGTTCAGGGCGTCGGCCAGACGCACGGTGGCGGAGCCGCGGCGGGCGGGTTTGGGCTGGCTGGCGTGGGGCGCCCAGCCGGTCAGGTGGATGATCTCGAAGGTGGCGCGGATGCGGCCGTCCGGGTCGGCGTGGCGTTCGGCGTAGAGCGCGGCGGCGCGGGCCAGGACGTCGCGGCGGACCGGGCGCGCGGGCCCGGCCAGGGCGCTGGTCTCGCCCATGGCGCGCAGGTCGCGGACCAGGGCGGGCAGGTCGGGATAGCGCACGGTGAGGCGGTCCACGTCCACGGCGGGCAGGGCGAAACCGGCCCGCTGCAGCAGGGCCGCGCCGTCGAAGCCGTCGGCGAAAGGCGAGATGCGGGCCTGGGCGCCGCCGGTGATTTCAAGCTCGGCCTCGGTCAGCGCCCCGCGCAGTTCGTTCAGGGTGACCCCGCCGAACAGGGCGCCCAGGAACAGGCCGTCGGGCTTCAGGGCGCGGCGGATCTGGGCCAGGGCGCCGGGCAGGTCGTCGGCCCAGTGCAGCGACAGGACCGACACGATCAGGTCCGCCGATCCATCGGCCAGGGGCAGGGGCGCGGCGGCGGGCTGGGCGCGGACGGCGGCGTCCTTGATCACCGACACGGGGCCGAGGCGGGCGACGCCCGCCTCACGGGCCACGGCCTCGAACAGGCCGGGGTGGGCCGAGACGTCGACGGCGGCGTCAAAGTCGCGCAGGATGAATTCCAGGTCCTGGACCATGTGCCCGGCGGCCCGGCGATGCAGGAAGTCGGCGTCCGGAAAGCGGCGCGCGGCGCGGGCCAGCCGGGCGGCGCGGCGGCGGGGATCGAACAGGCGCGGGGGCGCCGAAGGGGAAGTGGGGGCGGACATGCGCCTTCTAGATGGCGGCTGGCGGCGGCGATGGGAAGACGCGCGCCTGGCCGAATTGGGCGAGGCGGCCCGGCGCATGGCCCTCCATGCGGGACGCGCGGCGGCCGACGCCCTGTTCCCGCCGACGGCCTGGGACGCGGCCGAGCCCGCCGGAAGCCCCGGCCTCACCGCCGAGGGATTCAGCCGGGCGACCTTTCTGGAGGCGCCCGTGTGCGACGGGTGCGGGGCCGCCTTCGAGTTCGACGGCGGGGCCTTCGCCGCCGACCGCTGCGCCGCCTGCCTGGCGAAGCCCTACGCCTTCCAGCGGGCCCGGGCGGCGTGCGTCTATGACGACGCCTCGCGGGATCTGATCCTGAAATTCAAGCACGGCGACCGGCACGAGCATGCGGCCCTGTTCGCCCGCTGGATCAGCCGGGCGGCGGCGGACCTGATCGCCGAGGCGGATGCGATCGCGCCCGTGCCGCTGCATCCCCTTCGCCTGATCTCGCGCCGGTTCAACCAGGCCGCCGAGATCGCCCGGCCGCTGGCCCGCATGAGCGGGCTGGCCTATCTGCCCGACGCCCTGGCGCGGTCGAGGCGGACCGAGAGCCAGGGCGGCAAGAGCGCGCGGGGGCGGCGGCTGAACGTGCGCGCGGCCTTTTCCGTCACCGAGGCGGGGCGGCGGCAGGTCAAGGGGCGGCGCATCCTGCTGATCGACGACGTGCTGACCACGGGCGCCACGGCGGAGGCGTGCACGAGGGCCCTGACGGCGGCCGGAGCGCGGGCCGTGGACCTGGCGGTGGTGGCCCGCGTGCGCACGGCGCGAACCCTGGCGTGATCGGGGCGCTTAACTCCGGCGCCCCGACACCCTAGATAGGGCGCCAGAAGGAGTTCCGAATTGGCCAAGGTCGTCATCTACACCAAACCCTACTGCCCCTATTGCGTGCGCGCCCTGGCGCTGCTCGAGCGCAAGGGCGCGGACGTCGAGGAGATCGAGGCGGCCTTCGACGCCGAGAAGAAAGCCGAGATGATCCAGCGCGCGAACGGCGCCCGGACCTTCCCCCAGGTCTTCATCGGCGACACCCATGTGGGCGGCTGTGACGAGCTGCACGCGCTCGAGGCGCGCGGCGGGCTGGACGCGCTTCTGGCCGCCTGATGACCCTGCGCGTCGCCCTGGTCCAGACCCGTACGCCCGCGACCCAAGGCGCGGCGCTGGATCACGTCGCGCCCCTGATCCGTCAGGCGGCGAGGGACGGGGCGACGCTGATCCTGACGCCCGAGGGGGTGAACCTGCTGGAGCAGCGTCGCGACCGCCGCGACCAGGCGGTGACCGATCAGGACGCGGACGCGGCGGTGACGGGTCTGCGCGCGCTGGCCCGAGACCTGGGCGTCTGGCTGCTGATCGGCTCGGCCATCGTCCGGTCGGGCCGCGAGGGCGACGCGCGGGCGGCGAACCGGTCGCTGCTGGTCGACGACGGCGGCCGGATCGTCGCGGCCTATGACAAGCTTCACGTGTTCGATGTGACCCTGCCGGACGGCGAGAGCTGGAAGGAATCCGCGGTCATCCGGCCCGGCGACGGGGCGGTGGTCGCGGCCACGCCCTGGGGCGGGCTGGGGATGACGGTCTGCTACGACGTGCGCTTCCCCCATCTGTATCGCCAGCTGGCGAAGGCGGGGGCGGCCATGATCGCGGTTCCGGCCGCCTTCACCCGCCCCACCGGCGAGGCCCACTGGGAGACCCTGTTGCGGGCCCGGGCCATCGAGACGGGCTGCTTCATCCTGGCTCCGGCCCAGGGCGGGGCCCACGAGGACGGCCGCAAGACCTGGGGGCGCTCCATGATCGTGGGGCCGTGGGGCGAGGTGATCGCTCGCGCCGAGGGTGATGAGCCTTGCGTGCTGGCCGCCGATCTGGACATGGATGCGGTGGACCGCGCCCGCCGCGCGGTGCCGCAGCTGACCCACGACCGCGATTTCGATCCGCCATCCGCACAGTGATCCGGCCCTGACATGATCCGCTACGCGCTGTCCTGCGAGAACGGCCACGGCTTCGAGGCGTGGTTCGGGGCGTCCTCCGACTATGACGACCAGGCCGCGCGCGGCCTTGTGGAGTGTCCGTTCTGCGCGTCCCGCCAGGTGGCCAAGCAGATCATGGCCCCGGCGGTGGCGGGCACGAAGCGCGCCGCGCCCGATCCCGAAACGGCGAGGAAGGTCCAGTCCATGATGATGGAGGTGGCCGGTCAGGTGCGGGCCCATGTGGAGGCGAATTTCGACAATGTGGGCGACGCCTTCGCCCGCGAGGCGCGGGCCATCCACGAGGGCCGGTCCGAGGAACGCGGCATCTACGGCCACGCCACCCCCGCCGAGGTGCGCGCCCTGAAGGCCGACGGGGTGCCGTGCGCGCCCCTGCCGCCGGCGCCGGTCGATCCGAAGAAGGCCAACTGAATGGCCGCCCGGGTGAAGATCTGCGGCCTGAGCACGCCGGAGACCCTGCGCGCGGCGGTGGACGCCGGGGCGGACTTCGTGGGCCTGGTGGCCTATGCGCGCAGCCCGCGGGCGGTGGAGCCCGGCGGCGCGGCGGCGCTGCTGGAGGCGGCGGGTCTGGCGGGCGCCCGGTCCGCGAAGGTGGTGGCGGTGACGGTCGACCCGGACGACGCCCTGCTGGAGGCCCTGGCCGGGGGGATGGCCCCGGACTTGATCCAGCTGCACGGGGCCGAGACGCCCGCGCGGGCGGCGCAGGTGCGGGCCATCACCGGGGCCGGAATCATCAAGTGCCTGTCCGTGTCCGGCCCGGCGGATCTGGAGGCGGCGGAGGCGTGGAGCGAGGCGGCGGACCACCTGATGTTCGACGCCCGCACGCCGGAGGGCGCCAGCCTGCCCGGCGGCATGGGCCTGTCCTTCGACTGGTCCATGCTGAAGGGGCGCGTCTTCGCCCGGCCGTGGTTCCTGGCGGGCGGTCTGACCCCGGACAATGTGGCGCAGGCCCTGGACGCATCCGGCGCGCCCATGCTGGACGTATCTTCTGGCGTGGAAAGCGCGCCCGGTGTTAAGGAACCCGCCCTGATTGCGGCCTTCGTGGAGGCCGTGCGCGCGACCTCCCCACGTTGACGCTGGTGGCCCGAATGAATGCTCCCCTGACGAACGCTCCCCTGAAGAACGCCTACGCCTGGCCCGACGACAAGGGCCGGTTCGGCCCCTATGGCGGGCAGTTCGTGGCCGAGACGCTGATGCCGCTGATCCACGAGCTGGACCAGGCCTACGCGGCCACCAAGGTCGATCCCACGTTCCAGGCCGAGCTGGACGGGTTCCTGACCCACTATGTGGGCCGGGCCAGCCCGCTGTATTTCGCCGAGCGCCTGACCGACCATTTCGGCGGCGCCCGGGTGTGGCTGAAGCGCGAGGACCTGAATCACACCGGCGCGCACAAGATCAACAACTGCATGGGCCAGATCCTGCTGGCCCGGCGCATGGGCAAGACGCGGATCATCGCCGAGACCGGCGCGGGGCAGCACGGGGTGGCCAGCGCCACCGTCTGCGCGCGCTTCGGCCTGCCCTGCACGGTCTATATGGGCGCGGTGGACGTGGAGCGGCAGCAGCCCAATGTGTTCCGCATGAAGCTGATGGGCGCCGAGGTCATGCCGGTGACGGCGGGCGCGGCGACCCTGAAGGACGCCATGAACGAGGCCATGCGCGACTGGGTGACCAACGTCGAGGACACCTACTACATCATCGGCACGGCGGCGGGGCCGCACCCCTATCCGGCCATGGTGCGCGACTTCCAGAGCGTGATCGGCCGCGAGATCAAGGCCCAGTCCATGGACCGGATCGGCCGCCTGCCCGACGCGGTGGTGGCCTGCATCGGCGGGGGCTCCAACGCCATCGGCGCCTTCCACCCGTTCGTGGACGACGAGGGCGTGCGTCTGATCGGGGTCGAGGCCGCCGGCCACGGTCTGGACACGCCGGACCACGCCGCCAGCCTGAAGGGCGGGCGGCCCGGCGTGCTGCACGGCAACCGCACCTATCTGCTGCAGGATCCGGACGGCCAGATCGTGGAGGGACACTCCATCTCGGCGGGGCTGGACTATCCCGGCATCGGGCCGGAACACGCCTGGCTCAATGACATCGGGCGGGCCGAATATCTGTCGGCCACCGACGAGGAGGCGCTGGAGTCGTTCCAGATGTGCTCGCGGCTGGAGGGGATCATCCCGGCGCTGGAGCCTTCCCACGCCCTGGCCCGGACCGGCGAGGTGGCGAAGCAGGTGGGCAAGGACGGGGACATCGTGCTTTTAATGTCGGGCCGCGGCGACAAGGACATTTTCACGGTCGCCAAACATCTGGGAGTGGAATTGTGATCCGTATCGCTTCTATCGCCGCCGCCGTGCTGGCCCTCTCCGCTCCGGCGCTGGCCCAGGATGCGGCCGCCCAGCCAGGCGCCTCGACTCCGGACTCCTTGCGGCTGCCGCTGATCCAGGGGGTTTCGGCCGCACCGGACTGCGGCGGGCTGTATGACCTCGCCGGCCGGTTCCAGTGCATGACCGGGGAGCTGTCCCTCATCGGCGACGCCGCAGAGGTCTATGTGAACGCCCTGCTGCAGTCGGGCTGGGACGCCCTGGGCGGCGCGGCGAACCAGGCGGTGTTCCAGCGGCGCGCCGAAGCGGGCTGCGACGTCCTGGAGATGATCACCTTCTACGATTTCGACCTGCCCGAGGACCAGCTGGCCGGCGCTCCCGGTTACATCGGCCTGGCCATGAGTCTTGATGCGCCGTGCCTGCAGGCCGGCGCGGTGGCGGCACCCGGCGAATGACCACGGCGCGTATCGACGCCCGTTTCGCGGCGCTGAAGGCTGAAGGCCGGGCCGGGTTTGTGGCCTATGTGATGGCGGGTGATCCCACGCGGGATCAGGCGCTGGAGATCCTGCGCGGTCTGCCGGCCGCGGGGGCCGACATCATCGAGCTGGGCTTTCCGTTCTCCGATCCCATGGCCGAGGGTCCGCCGATCCAGCGGGCGGCGCAGCGGGGCCTGAAGGCCGGGCTGACGCTGCAGGGGACGCTGGATCTGGCCGCCGAGTTCCGCAAGGGCGACGCGGACACGCCGGTGATCCTGATGGGCTATCTGAATCCCATCGAGAGCATGGGCCATGAGGCCTTCGCCCGCGCCGCCAATGCGGCCGGGATCGACGGTCTGATCGTGGTGGACTGCCCGCCCGAGGAGGCCGGTCCGCTGACCGACGCCCTGGACGCCGAGGGGCTGTCGCTGATCCGCCTGGCCACGCCGACGTCGGACGACGAGCGGCTGAAGATCGTGGTCTCGCGCACGTCCGGCTTCGTCTACTACGTGTCCGTGGCCGGGGTGACCGGGGTGAAGGAGGCGCAGGCCGCCTCCGTGGCCCCGGCGGTGGAGCGGGTGCGCAAGGCTTCGGGCCTGCCGGTGGCCGTGGGCTTCGGGGTCAAGACGCCCGAGCGCGCCGCCGAGATCGCCAGGGTGGCCGACGCGGTGGTGGCCGGATCGGTGCTGGTGGACGAGGTGGCCGCCGCGCTGGAGGCGAACGAAGCGGCGGCGCCGCGCGTTCTGTCCAGGGTGAAGGCGCTGTCGGATGCGGTCCGGGGTGCGCGCGTGGCGGAAACCGTCTAAAGGCCCCGGCATGATCGACAAGACCCATCCCGAGAACAAGCCCCGCCAGGGCTGGCTGTCCCGCTTCGCGCCCGGCGTGCGCAAGATCGTGGGCCGCCGCGACACCCCCGATAATCTTTGGGTCAAGGATCCGGACTCCGGCGAGATGCTGTACCGCCCGGATCTGGAGACGGCCCTGTGGGTCACCCCCTCGGGCCGCCATATGCGCATCGGGGCCGAGGCGCGCCTGCGCTACACCTTCGACGACGGCGCCTATGCGACCATCGACACCCCGGACGTGCCCGAGGATCCGCTGAAATTCTCGGACGGCAAGCCGTACCGCGAGCGCCTGAACGCCGCGCGCAGGAAGTCCGGCGCCAAGGACGCCATGGCCATCGGCTATGGCGAGATCGACGGGACCCCTGCGGTGGTCATCGTCCAGGACTTCGCCTTCATGGGCGGGTCCCTGGGCATGGCGGCGGGCGAGGCCTTCATCGCCGCGGCGCGCGAAGCCGTGCGGCGGGGCTGTCCCATGGTCTGTTTCACCGCCGCCGGCGGCGCGCGCATGCAGGAAGGCGCCCTGAGCCTGATGCAGATGGCGCGCACCACCCTGGCGATCCAGGAGCTGAAGGCGGCGCAGTTGCCCTATGTGGTGGTGCTGACCGATCCGACCACGGGCGGGGTGACGGCGTCCTACGCCATGCTGGGCGACGTGCACCTGGCCGAGCCCGGCGCCCTGATCGGCTTCGCCGGGCCGCGCGTCATCGAGACCACCATCCGCGAGAAGCTGCCCCCCGGCTTCCAGCGCTCGGAGTACCTGCAGGAGAAGGGCATGGTGGACCGGGTGGTCAAGCGCGCCGACCTGCCGAAGGAGCTGGGCGCCATCCTGTCGATGCTGATGGGCGGACGGCGGCGCGCGGCGTAAAAAGCCCGCCCATGGACCCCATCTCCCGACGCCTCCTCGAGCGGCTGCCCCAGAAGATCGACCTGTCGCTGGACCGGATGCGGGCCCTGTGCGCGGCGCTGGGCGATCCGCAGGACCGGCTGCCCGCCGTGGTGCATGTGGCCGGGACCAACGGCAAGGGATCGACCGTGGCCTTCCTGCGCGCCATGGCCGAGGCGGCGGGGCTGAGGGTGCATGTCTACACCTCGCCCCATCTGGTGCGGTTCAACGAGCGCATCCGGCTGGCGGGCGACCTGATCGAGACCGATGCGCTGAACGGTCTTCTGGACCGGGTGGAGGCCGCGGGCGCGCCCGTCACGGTGTTCGAGGCCACCACGGCGGCGGCCCTGCTCGCCATGGCCGAGACCCCCGCCGACCTGGCCCTGGTCGAGGTGGGGCTGGGCGGCCGGCTGGACGCCACCAATGTGATCGACCGGCCGCTGGTCAGCGTCATCGCCCCGGTGGATCTGGACCACGCCGAGTTCCTCGGGACCGACCGGGCGGTCATCGCCAGCGAGAAGGCGGGCATTCTCAAGCCCGGCGTCCCCGCCGTCATCGCCCGGCAGGCGGAAGACGCCATGGCGGTGATCGAGGCCGAGGCCGCCCGGGTGGGCGTGCGGCTGACGGTGATGGGCCGCGATTTCGACGCCTGGCCCGAGCGCGGCGCCATGGCCTGGCAGGGGGACGACCGGCTGCTGGACCTGCCCGCCCCCGCCCTGTACGGCGCGCACCAGATCGACAATGCGGCGCTGGCCGTCGCCGTGGCGCTGGAGCTGGACCTGCCCGGGGCCGCCATCGCGCGCGGGGTGGAGACGGCCCGTTGGCCCGCCCGCATGCAGCGGCTGGTGGAGGGGCGATACGCGGAGATCGCGCGCGAGGCCGACGCCGAGCTGTGGCTGGACGGGGGCCACAATCCCCACGCCGCCGCCGCCCTGGCCGACGCCCTGTCGCGCATGCAGGCCCGCGCGCCCCGGCCCCTGGCCCTGATCTGCGGCATGCTGGCCAACAAGGACGCCGGCGGTTTTTTCGAGGCGCTGGCGGGCACCGGCGCCCATGTCTTCACCGTGCCGTTCCAGGGCGCCGCCGCCGATCCCGCCGCCCTGGCCGCGGTGGCCCAGGGACACGGCCTGGGCGCCACGCCCTGCGAGGGACTGGATGCGGCGCTGGAGCGGGCCGTGCGCTTCGGCGCGGGCCGGGTGGTGATCTGCGGATCGCTGTATCTGGCCGGCGAGGTGCTGGGCGCCGACGAACTGACCTGGCCGCGCTGAAGGAGCCTCCATGAGCCGCATCGCCATCCTGACCCCCGCGCCGAACGATCCGTCCTATGCGGGCCGCTGGCGCGCCGTGTTCGACCGTCTGGCGCCGTCGCTGCGGGAGGCCGGGCTGGAGCCGGTGCCGACGCCATGGACCGAGCATGAGCGGGATGCGGCGGGTCTGGCCGGGTTCGACCTCGTCCTGCCGCTGATCGCCTGGGGCTATCACCGGGATCACGGGCGCTGGCTGGCGGCCTGCGAGGCCTGGCGCGCGGCGGAGCTTCCCGTGGCCAATCCGGCCGGGGTGCTGATCTGGAATTCGGACAAGCGTTATCTGGGGCGGCTGGCCGAGGCGGGGGCGCCCATCGTGCCGACGGTCTACGCCGAGGGCGTGACCCGGGATCACATCGAGGCGGCCTTCGCCGACTTCGGCGCCGGGACCCTGATCGTGAAGCCCGCCGTGTCGGGCGGGGCCTACCGCACCACCCGTCTGAACCGGGGCGAGAGCCTGACCGAGACGCCCCACGGCACAGCCATGATCCAGCCCTATCTGAAGGGGCTGGAGACCGAGGGGGAACTGTCGCTGCTGTTCTTCGGCGGCCGCTTCAGCCACGCCATCCGCAAGGTGCCGGCTGCGGGCGATTTCCGCAGCCAGCCGGACTTCGGCGGCCATGTGACGGCCGTGACCCCGCCGGACGAGGCCATGGCGGTCGCCGAGCAGGTGCTGGCCATCATCGGCGAGGATCTGCTGTACGCCCGCATCGATCTGGTCCCCGGGCCCGACGGGTCGCCGGTGCTGATCGAGGCCGAGCTGATCGAGCCGGACTTCTACCTGGGCTTTGATCCCGCGCGCGGCGCGGGCTTCGCGCGAGCCGTCGTGGAGCGCGTCGGACGCTGAACCGCCGCCGCCGCGGCCATCAGGTCGGGCCGCGCAGGGCACAGGTCGGAGATGACGCAGGCCTCGCATTTCGGGCGGCGCGCGACGCAGGTGTAGCGGCCGTGCAGGATCAGCCAGTGGTGCGCCTTGGGCAGCCAGTGCTCGGGCGCCACCTGATGCAGCTGGGCCTCCACCTTGTCCGGCGTGCCGGCGTTGGCCAGGCCGAGGCGGTGGGAGACGCGGAACACATGGGTGTCCACCGCGATGGCCGGCTCGATTCCCAGTTCGTTCAGCACCACCGAGGCGGTCTTTCGTCCCACGCCGGGCAGGGCCTGCAGGTCCTCGCGGTTCAGCGGCACCTCGCCACCGTGCCGCTCGATCAGGATCTGCGACATGGCGATCAGGTTCTTCGCCTTGTTCCGGTACAGGCCGATGGAGGCGATGTAGGGGGTCAGGCCCTCGACCCCGAGCGCCGCCATCTTCTGCGGCGTGTCGGCCACGGCGAACAGCTTCGCCGTCGCCTTGTTCACCCCCACGTCCGTGGCCTGGGCCGACAGGGCCACGGCCGAGACGAGGGTGAAGGGATTGGTGAAGTTCAGCTCGGTCTTCGGCTCGGGCATCACCCGCGCCAGACGGGCGAAGATCTCCTCCACCCGGTCCGGGTCGGGGGGCCATTTCAGGCGTCGGGCCAACTCTCGAATCCTTCCGTCACCCTCGGGCTTGACCCGAGGGTCCAGACAAGCGGTCCGCGCCGGGGTCGCCTCGAACGTTCAGCGCGTCTGGATTCCCCGGTCAAGCCGGGGAATGACGGCGCGTGCGGTCACCCCGGCCGGTTCCTGACCAGATCGTCGACCACCGAGGGGTCGGCGAGGGTGGAGGTGTCGCCAAGGGCGCCGGTCTCGTTCTCGGCGATCTTGCGCAGGATCCGCCGCATGATCTTGCCGGAGCGGGTCTTGGGCAGGCCGGGAGCCCACTGGATCACGTCGGGGCTGGCGATGGGGCCGATCTCGGCGCGGACGTGGGCGACCAGTTCCTTGCGCAGATCGTCGGACGGCGCGTGATCCGCCTTGAGGGTCACATAGGCCCAGACGCCCTGACCCTTGATGTCGTGGGGATAGCCCACCACCGCGGCCTCGGACACCGCGTCATGGCTGGCCAGGGCGCTCTCGATCTCGGCGGTGCCCAGACGGTGGCCCGAGACGTTCAGCACGTCGTCGATGCGGCCGGTGATCCAGTAATAGCCGTCCGCGTCGCGCCGGGCGCCGTCGCCGGTGAAATACTTGCCGGGGAAGGTGGTGAAATAGGTCTCGATGAAACGCTGGTGGTCGCCGTAGACGGTGCGCATCTGGCCCGGCCAGGAGTCGGTGATGCAAAGCGGCCCCTCGGCCTCGCCCTGCAGGATGTCGCCCTCAGTGGTGACGATGGCGGGCATGATCCCCGGCAGGGGCTTGGTCGCCGAGCCGGGCCTGAGCTCGGTGGCGCCGGGCAGGGGGCTGATGAGGATGCCGCCGGTCTCGGTCTGCCACCAGGTGTCCACCACGGGGCAGCGGCCGTCGCCCACCACGCGGTGGTACCACAGCCACGCCTCGGGATTGATCGGCTCGCCGACGGAGCCCAGCAGGCGCAGGGACGAGCGGTCGTGCCTCGTCACCCAGGCGTCGCCCTCGCGCATCAGGGCGCGGATGGCGGTGGGGGCGGTGTAGAAGATGTTGACCTTGTGCTTGTCCACCACCTGCCAGCAGCGCCCGGCGTCGGGCCAGGTGGGCACGCCCTCGAACACCAGGGTGGTGGCCCCGTTCGCCAGCGGGCCATAGACGATGTAGCTGTGCCCCGTGACCCAGCCCACGTCGGCGGTGCACCAGTAGATGTCGCCCGGCTTGTAATCGAACACCAGCTCGTGGGTGTACGCGGCCCAGGCCAGGTAGCCGCCGGTGGTGTGCAGCACGCCCTTGGGCTTTCCGGTGGAGCCGGAGGTGTAGAGAATGAACAACGGATCCTCCGCGTTCATCGGCTCGGGGGCGCAGTCCGTGGAGGCCGCCTCGCGCACGTCCTCATAGACCACGTCGCGGCCCTCGGTCAGGGGCACGTCGGCGCCGGTCCAGCGGATCATCAGCACCTTGTCGACCGCCACCTTCTCCAGCGCCTTGTCCACATTGGCCTTGAGCGGGATGCGCCGGCCGCCGCGCCGGCCCTCGTCGGCGGTGATGACGATGGTCGAGCCGCAGTCCTCGATGCGGCCGCACAGGCTGTCGGGCGAGAAGCCGCCGAACACCACCGAGTGCACCGCGCCGATGCGGGCGCAGGCCAGCATGGCCACCGCCGCCAGCGGGATCATGGGCATGTACAGGGTGATGCGGTCGCCCTTCCTCGCGCCCATGTCCTTGAGCACATTGGCCATGCGGCACACCTCGGCGTGCAGCTCGGCATAGGTCATCCGCCCGTCGACGGACGGGTCGTCGCCCTCGAACAGGATGGCGGTCTGGTCGGCGCGGTGGGGCAGGTGGCGGTCGATGCAGTTGACGCTGGCGTTCAGCTCGCCGTCGGCGAACCAGCGGATGCGGAAATCCTTCGCATCGAAGCTGACGTCCCGGACCTCGGTGAAGGGCCTGGACCAGTCCAGCCGCTCGCCCACCTCGCGCCAGAACCCTTCCGGATCGCGCGCCGCGCGCTCGACCGTGCGGGCCAGAGCCTCGGCGTCCATATGGGCGTCGGCGGCCACCTGGGCGGGGACAGGGATGCGGGTGTGGTCGGTCATGGAGGGCTCCGTATGGGGAGGTCGCGTCTTTGCGGCGCCGGTCGAACAGGCGTATGCGCTGGGCCGCCGCTTGCCAAGCGGACCACTGTCTCAAGTTTCCGGAGTTCCGCATGCTGATCCACCTGTCGTCCTGGCCCGAGATCGACGCCCGCCTGAAGGCGACGAAGACCGTGGTCGTGCCGATCGGCTCCAACGAGCAGCACGGGCCCACCGGCCTGCTGGGCACCGACTGGCTTTGTCCCGAGATCATCGCCCACGCCGCGGAGAAACAGGACGACGGCCTGGTGGTGGCGCCCACCTTCAACATCGGCATGGCCCAGCATCACCTGGCGTTCCCGGGCACCATCTCCCTGCGGCCCTCGACCTTCATGGCGGCCATCACCGACTGGGTGTCCTCCCTGAGCCGCCACGGCTTCGAACGGATCTATTTCCTCAACGGCCACGGCGGCAACGTGGCCACCATCGAGGCGACCTTCTCGGAGATCTACGCCGAATGGTCGTTCGTGGAGGAGCGCCCGCCCTTCGCCCTGAAGCTGGTCAACTGGTGGGACCTGCCGGGGGTGCACCGTCTGTGCACCGAGATCTTCCCCAAGGGGCACGGCATGCACGCCACCCCGTCGGAGATCGCCGTGACCCAGGCGGCCTATCCGGACCGCATCAAGACGGCGGACTATGCGCCGCAGATCGCGCCCGTGGGACCGATCCGCGACGCCCTGGACTACCGGGCGCGGTTCCCGGACGGGCGCATCGGCTCGGACCCGGCCCAGGCCTCGCCCGAGAAAGGCCAGCGCATCATCGACGCGGCGGTCCCGGCCCTGCTGGCGGACGTGCGGGCGTTCTCGGAAGAGGTCGCGCCCTGAACGGCTTGCACGGCGCGGGCGGCGGTCTAGGCTGGACGGCATGAGCCAGACCGACGCCCCGCCGACCGACACGCCCCTCAGCGCCGCCGAGATGAACGATCGCCTGATGCGGGACGCCGGGGCCGTGATCCGGCGGCGGCTGGAGATCATGGCCGAGGCCCTGTGCGATCCAGCCGGGGCCGACCTGACCGAACTGGCCCTGATGAGCGACGAGAAGATCGCCGCCTTCGCCGAGGCCTCGGGACGCTCGGCGGCGGGGGCGGGCGCCGTGGCGGGGCGTCTGGCGGGCGCCTGGGCCGCCGAGGCGGATCTGGGAGCCCGGGCGCTGGACCAGGCCCTGAACGCCCCGGACGCGGCCCAGGCGGCGGTGATCCAGGCGCAGTGGGCGCTGGGCTGGTGGGGGCGGGCGACGGAGACCGCCCTGGCCCTGAACGCCGAGACGGCGCGCATCCAGGCCGAGGTGCTGGCCCCGGTGCAGGCGGCGGTCAGCGCCAATGCGCGCCGGCTGGGGCGCGACTGAGGCCGGCGCCCCGGTTCCCGTGACCGGAGGGACGCGCTAGACCGGGCGCGAACCGAGGAGAGAACCCATGGCCGATTATGAAACCCTGCTGATCGAACGCCACGCCGACGGCTATGCGGTCGTGACCCTGAACCGGCCCAAGGCCCTGAACGCCCTGAACAGCCAGGTCTTCGCCGACCTGACGGCCTTTCTGGACAGCGTCGAGCGCGACGACGCGGTGCGCTGCCTCGTCCTGACCGGCTCGGAAAAGGCCTTCGCCGCGGGCGCCGACATCAAGGAGATGGCGGACCAGTCCTACGCCCAGATGTTCACCGGCAATTTCTTCGCCGCCGGGCACGACCGCATCGTCCGGTTCCGCAAGCCGATCATCGCGGCGGTGTCGGGCTACGCCCTGGGTGGCGGCTGCGAACTGGCCATGCTGTGCGACTTCATCATCGCCTCGGAGACGGCGAAATTCGGCCAGCCGGAGATCAACCTGGGGGTGGCGCCGGGCATCGGCGGCTCCCAGCGCCTGACCCGGCTGGTGGGCAAGTCCAAGGCCATGGACATGATCCTGACCGCCCGCATGATGGACGCCGCCGAGGCGGAGCGGGCCGGGCTGGTCAGCCGCGTCGTGCCGGGCGAGCGCCTGCTGGACGAGGCGCGGGAGGCGGCGGCGAAGATCGCGGCCCACAGCCCCCTGGCGGTCATGGCCAACAAGGAGATGGTCAATGTGGCCCTGGAGAGCACCTTGGCCGAGGGCGTGCGTTTCGAGCGCCGGCTGTTCCACAGCCTGTTCGCCTTCGAGGACCAGAAGGAGGGCATGGCCGCCTTCGTCGACAAGCGGAAGCCGGATTTCAAGGGGCGCTGATCCAGAGTCGCGTTGACCCCTGCGCAGGCATCGGCTATAGGCCCGCCCTCTTGAGATTTCCACGCCGTGGAGGAGTGCTCCGCGGCGTTTTCCGTTCGAAGGTTTGACTGATGGCCAATAACCCCGGCGCCAAGAAGGCGATCCGCAAGATCGCCGCCCGGACTGAAGTGAACACGGCTCGCCGCAGCCGCGTCCGCACGTTCCTGAAGAAGTTCGACACCGCCGTCGCCGGCGGGGACGTCGAGGGCGCCAAGACCGCCTTCCACAACGCCCAGTCGGAGCTGATGCGGGCGGTGTCCAAAGGCGTGGTTCACAAGAACACCGGCGCCCGAAAGGTGTCGCGTCTGCACGCCCAGCTGAAGAAGCTGGCTGCAGCCTGACCGACGGCCCGTCACGGGCCTGTCATAGTAAATATTCAAGCATTTCAACGGCGAAGGGGGTTTCCCTCCTTCGCCGTTTTGCCGTGTGCGGCTAAGTTGAAGTAAATAATTCCGCGCTCCCCGACGTCGCTGATGAGCGGTTTCTCCAAGCAGGCGAGGCGCTTAGCGGAGTCAAACAATTTATCCGCATCCGGGTCCGCGAATCAGCGTTGACGGCGACCCCGCTGAGCGTAAGTTTTGGGGCCTAACGCACTTCCATCCCAACACGGATGAAGACGGCGCAGGACCCTATTCTGCGTCGGCGGGAGAAGTCCGTCTGCGAGGTCGACCCCACCGCCGGAACCCCTGTTCCGGCGGCCAGGAGAAGTCGTCCCGGTGTCAGGCGGGCTTTGTGACTGGTGAACTGAAAGAGGTGGGCAACCCATGGCGGGCAGCGCGGCGGAACAGAGACTGACGGATCCGGAACGGATCTGGGACGAAGCGGCGACGCGTCTGCGCGCCGAGATCGGCGAGGGTCCGTTCAGCTCGTACATCGCGCCGTCGGCGGTCCGGGCCGACGCCTCGGGCCGGCTGGTGCTGGTGACGCCCACCGCCTACGCCCGGGACTGGGTGCGCCGGAACGCCCTGCGCCGCATGAACGAGCTGTGGCTGGGCCTGGACGGCCTGTCGCGCCGGCTGGACGTGCGCTGCCGGGCCGAGTTCGGCTCGCCGGCCCCCACCATCTCCGGCGCCCCGTCCCAGACCCAGACACCGGTGGCGCCGCCCCGGGCCACGGTGGCCCCGGTCACCGACGGCCCCCGCGCCGTGCGGGCCGCGGGCCTGCAGGACCGCCTGACCTTCGACGCTTTCGTGGAAGGCCCCGGCAACGCCTTCGCCCTGGCCATCGCCCGGCAGACCGCCAGCTGGGCCGAGGGCCATTTCAACCCGGTGTTCCTGTGCGGCCCCTACGGCCACGGCAAGACCCACCTGCTGAACGCCATCGCCTGGGAGGCGCAGCGCCTGCGCCCCAACGCCAAGGTGATCTACCTGACCGCCGAGCGGTTCCTGTCCACCTTCGTGCGCGCCGTGCAGGACCGCCAGACGGCGGCCTTCAAGGAAAGCCTGCGCAGCGCCGACATGCTGTTGCTGGACGACGTCCAGTTCGTGGGCGGCAAGAGCTCGACCCAGGAAGAGCTGCTGAACACCCTCACCGCCCTGATCGAGGACGGGAAGCGCGTGGTCATGGCCGGCGACAAGCCGCCCACGGCCATGACCGACATCGAGCCGCGCCTGCGCTCGCATCTGGCCGCGGGCCTGACCTGCCCCGTGGAGCCCGCCGACCGCGCCGTGAAGCTGGCCGTGGCCAGGAAGCGTTTCGAGGCCCTGGGCCGCCTGGGCCTGGTCTCCGGCGAGGCCCGGTCCGAGGTGCTGGAGCAGCTGGTGGACCGCACCCCAGGCTCGGTGCGCGAACTGGAAGGCGCGGTGAACACCCTGGCCGCCTCGGCCGGGCAGCGTCTGTCCGAACTGACGGCGGACGAGGCCTCGGTGCTGCTGGGCGCCGCCCTGCGCGGCGGGCCCGAGCGCCGCATCACCGTGGACGAGATCCAGAAGACGGTGGCCGAGCACTTCAATCTGA
>JBALUZ010000037.1:15014-20240 GCA_036963825.1 Brevundimonas sp. | reverse complement strand
TGATGGTGGCGCATTTGACGCCCACGCCATGCTTCTTGATGGCTTCGGCGGCGTCGACGGTCACCTGGTCGTCGGTGGCGTCCCGGTGCTCCATGCCCAGGTCGTAGTAGTCCAGTTCAAGGTCCAGATGCGGAAAGACCAGCTTGTCCTTGATCATCTGCCAGATGATCCGGGTCATCTCGTCGCCGTCGATGTCCACGATGGGGTTGTCGACCTTGATCTTGGCCATGCTGCGCCTGCCTTCCAGTTCGGGGAGAAAAGTGTCGGCGGGGGTATAGCGAGCGCGGCCGCACGTGCAAAGCCCGCGCCGTTCACCGTCCCTATTCCCCCGTTGCACGAACCCGTGGCCGCTGATAGCGCTTCCGCTGTCCTCGTTCGGAGCAACCGGCCATGTCGCGCCGTCCCTTCTCGCCCGCCCGGGCGCCTGCCGTCAGACCGTCCCTGGAGGCCTTTCGCAAGGCCTCCCCGGGCGCGATCCTCACCGATCTTCTGACCTTCGACCGGCTGCTGACCGGACCGGTCATCCATCTGATCTACTGGGCCGGCCTGGCGCTGATCGTGCTTGGCGGGTTCGCGGTGGTGGGCGGGGCGGTGGGCCTGGCCCTGAACGAGCCGGGCTGGCTCTCATGGGTGCTGGCCCTGCCCACCCTCGTCATCGGCCTGCTGGCCCTGGCCATCGCCGCCCTGTTGTGGCGCTCGTTCTGCGAGCTGTACGTGGCGCTGTTCCAGATCGCTTCCGATCTGAAGATCATGCGCGCCTATGTGGAGCAGGATCACGCGCCGGCGCGGCGCAGCGCGGACGACGGAGACCTTGCCTCCCGCGTCTGAGGGTGCAGGGTGCGCGTCCGGCCCTCCTTCCGAAGGTGATCCATGTCCCGTCGTCCTGTTCTCGTGCTCGCCCTGACCGCGCTGCTCGCCGGCTGTGGCCAGGCCGGCGCGTCCGATGACGGAAGCGCAGCGCCCCCGGATCGGCCGGAGGCGCCCGCTGCGGCGTCGTCGGCCGCCTTCACGCCCGAGATGCGGGAATTCCGCGACTGGCGTGCGGTCTGCGACAATCTGGGCCGGTGCTCGGCCTATGGCGCCGAGGGCGTCGACGGCGCCGGCTGGGTGATGGTCACCCGCGACGCCGGCGCCGACGCCGCTGTCCGTGTCCGCGCGGGCGTGCCGGTGTGGGCGGAGGACGCCGCGCCGGCGGCCGTCCTGGACGGCCGGGCCGTCGATCCGGGCCGGGACGACGGCCTGGCGCTGGCCCGCGCCCTGTCCCAGGGTCAGGCGCTGACCCTGGGCGAGGGGGACGAAACCGTCGCCGTGTCCCTGTCCGGGGCGGCGGCGGCCCTGTTGTGGATCGACGAGAAGCAGGGGCGGATCGGCACGCCCACGGCCTTCATGCGCCCGGGCGACCGGGATGCGGGGACCGTGCCGGCCCCGGCGACGGCGCCGCGCGTCACCCGGGCGGCGGCGGTCAGCCAGGCGGGCCTGCCGGACGAGGACGTGCGCCTGCCCGCCGCGCTGGAGCGCCTGCCGGAGGTCCAGACCTGCGCCGCCGACCGGATGCCGGACATGACGCCGATGCACTCGGTCGCCAGGCTGGGCGAGGGAACCTATCTGTGGGGCGTGGAGTGTTTCCGGGGCGCCTATAACCTCGGCCAGCGGTTCTGGATCACGGGCGAGGACGGCGCGAACCCGCGCCCGGTCGACTTTCCCTCGGCCACGGGGGAGCCCGCGCAGGAGCTGGTCAACGCCGCCTTCGATCCGGAAAGCGCCGCGCTGGAGGCCTTCGCCCGGGGGCGGGGGCCGGGCGATTGCGGCGTCATCCAGCACTGGGCCTGGACCGGCGAGCGTTTCGTCCTGACCCTGGAGATGTCCATGCTCGAGTGCGCGGGCATGACGCCGGACCTGTGGCCGACCCTCTACCGTTCGGGGGAGCAGTGAAGGCCGTCGACGTCCTGGTCGTCGGCGCCGGCCCGGCGGGGCTCACGGCGGCGACCTATCTGGCGCGGTTCCGGCGCTCTGTGCTGGCGGCGGACGGGGGCGAGCCGCGTGCGGCCTGGATCCCGCTCAGCCACAACATGCCGGGCTTTCCCGAGGGCATCGGCGGCGACGCCATCCTGAAGCGCATGCGGCGGCAGGCCGGGGAGTACGGGGCCGAGATCCGGCCGGTGTTCGTGGAGGACCTGGCGCGCGACGGCGACCGCTTCACGGCCCGGCTGGGGGACGAGAGGATCACCGCCCGCGCGGTGCTGCTGGCCACGGGGGTGGTGGATCATCACCCGGACCTGCCGGGGGTGCAGGACGCCATCGCCCGCGGCCTGGTGCGCATCTGCCCGATCTGCGACGGCTTCGAGGCCATCGGCAAGTCCATCGCCGTGATCGGCGACAGCGACCTGGGGGCGCGCGAGGCGGCCTTCGTGCGCACCTATTCGGACAGGGTCTGCCTGATTCACGTGGGCCCGCCCGAGGCCCTGACACGCCACGACGATCTGAAACGCCTGGGCGTGCGGGTGATCGAGACGGCCATCGAGCAGGTGCACATCGAGGGCGACCGGATGACGGCCCTGTCGTGGGGCGGACAACAGACCAGCTTCGACGCGGTCTATTCGGCCCTGGGCACGACGCCGGAAAGCGGTCTGGCGGTGGATCTGGGCGCGGCGCTGGGCGAGGACGGGCGGCTGGTGGTGGACGACCACCAGCAGACCACCGTGGCCGGCCTCTATGCGGCGGGCGACGTGGTGCGCGGGCTGAACCAGCTGACCGTGGCCTCGGCCGAGGCGGCGGTGGCCGCCACCGCCATCCACAACCGCTTCAGGGAGGCGGAAGGGATGACGGCGGACTGAGTCTTATTCAGGAGCCTGCTCAGGCGGCCTGCTGCGCCGCGGTCCAGTCGCGCACGACCCGCTCCAGCACCGTCAGCGGCACGCCGCCGGTGGCCAGGGCGGTGTCGTGGAAGCCCCGGATGTCGAAGCGGTCGCCCAGGGCGGCCATGGACTCGGCGCGGAGGCGGTTCCACACCGTCTGGCCCACCTTGTAGCTGGACGCCTGGCCCGGCCAGACGCAGTAGCGCTCCACCTCGGTGGTGACCGAGGATTCCTGGTCGCCCAGGGTCTCGACCATGTAGCGGATGGCCTGTTCGCGGCTCCAGCGCTCGGAGTGCAGCCCCGAGTCCACCACCAGACGCACGGCCCGGAACATGAAGGACTGCAGATAGCCGATCCGGCCGAACGGGTCGTTCTCGTAGACGCCCATCTCGTCCGCCAGCTGTTCGGCGTACAGGCCCCAGCCCTCGGAATAGGCCGAGAAGCCCAGCACCTTCATCAGCATGGGCGCGTCGTCGTTCTCCTGCTGCAGGGCGATCTGGTGGTGATGGCCCGGCGACGCCTCGTGATAGGTCAGGGTCGGCAGGGTGAATTTCGGCCACTCCGCCGTGTCGCGCAGGTTGATGTAATAGGCCCCGGGACGCGAGCCATCCAGCGCCGGCGACTGGTAGTAGCCGCCGGGCGCGCCGGCCTCGGTGGCGGGCGGCACGCGCCGCACCTCGACCGGGCTGGTGGGGATGCGGCCGAAATAGGCGGGCAGGCGCGCCTGCATGTCCGCCATCTGCTCGTTCAGCCAGCCCAGCAGCTCCTCGCGGCCCGCGTCGGTGTTGGGATAGACCTGACCCGGCCGTCGGGCGATGGCGGTGATGCGCTCGCCCACGGTGCCCTGGGTCATGCCCTGGGCGCGCAGCAGCTGGTCCGCGCGCGCCGACAGCTCGGCCACCTGCTTCAGACCCATGCGGTGGATCTCGGCGCCGGTCATGCTGGTGGTGGTGAAGGTGCGGATGCCGAAGTCGTAGAAGGCGTCGCCGTCCGGCAGGCGCCACACGCCCGCGTCATGCACCGCGCTGGGCCGCTGGGCCCGCAGGGCGTCGGCCTGGCGCTGCAGGGCCGGATAGATGGCGTCGGTGACGATCCGCTCGGCGCGGGCGCCCCAGTCGCCGGCGATGCCCTTTTCCGCGGTGCGGCGGGCGACGGAGGCGGCGAGGGTGCTCTGCGCCGCCGGCGTCTCATAGACGTTGGCCAGAAGCTGCATCGTCTTGTCGATGATGAAGTCGGGCGGGACGGCGCCGGCGGCGAAGTCCAGATGCATGCGCTCGGTTTCCTGGTCGAGCGCGGTGGGGAAGGCCTCCAGCCGCGAGATGTAGGCCTCGGCGTCCTCGGCGGTGTCGATGCTGTGCTGGCTGTCCAGGAAGTCAGGGATGCTGTTGTAGGCCCCGCCCATCTGGTGGACGGTGTAGGGCGAGGGGAAGAAGCCGCCGCCGTAGGGGAAGTCGTAGCCGCTGACGACCGTGTCGCCGAAGTATTTCACGGCGTCGTAGTGGACCTGGCTCCGGGGCGAGAGGGCGTGGCGGTCAATGGCGGCCAGTTCCTCACCGAAGACGCGGAACTCGGCCTTGTCGGCCTCGATCTTCTCGATCGACCGGTCGTCCAGCCGCGCCTTCATTCCCGCCATGGGGCCCTTGTCCAGGCCGAGGCTGGTCAGGGTCTCGGGCGAGGTCATCAGCATTTCGTTGAAGACCCGCTGCATCCAGCCGGCGAGCTGGGCCTCGGCGCCTGAGGCGGCGGCGTCCTGGCTGGAGAAGGCGAACGTCTGGCCGGCGGCGGCCAGACCGGCCCCCGCGGCGGCGGTGAACAGAAGGCGGCGACGATCGATCATGGCGAAGCTCCCGAAAAACCCAAGAATGAAGGGGTATCACCCCCCGGCGGGAGAGCAAGTCCGCGCCGCGCGACGGCTCTTTCCTCGGCGCGCCGCTATCGCGGCCTGGCCTTCCACTGCGCCCGCGTCTGGCCCCAGATGTCGATGGTCAGGCCGTCAAGCGGCGGCGGAAGACGCCCCGGCCCGCGATTGGTCGAGCCCAGACGCTCCGCCACCTTCTGCGACGGCCGGTTTTCCGGCGCGATGGAATGGATGACGTCGTCCCAGCCCAGCACGTCGAAGGCGTAGTCCATGGCCGCCCCGGCGCCTTCCACCGCATAGCCCTTGCCCCAGGCGTCGCGGTGCAGGCCCCAGCCCACCTCGGTTCCCGGCCAGTCCAGCGGCGCCCACGGCCCCAGCCGCCCGACCCAGAGGCCGGTCGACTTCTCCACCACCGAGAGCATCGACGCCCCGGTCAGATGCCAGGCCCCCGCCATGGTCATGAAGCCGCGCCAGGCGGCGGCGGGCGGCTGCGCGCCGCCGAGGAACCGCGCG
>JBALUZ010000037.1:0-15004 GCA_036963825.1 Brevundimonas sp. | reverse complement strand
CGGCCATGAACTCGGCCCAGCGGGGGAAGTCCGCCATCTCGATGGGGCGCAGGATCAGCCGCCCGGTCTCGATCGTCACCGTGGTCAAAGCAGATACTCCTGCTCAAGCGTGTAGTGGGATCCGGCGTCGGTCAGAACGCTGCTGTAGAGTCCGAACCGGTCCACCCGGAAGGGCGGCGAGTGAAGCAGGTTGTGTCCGGTCATCCAGGCCCCGACCCGGTCATCCTCGGCGCCCTTCAGATAGGCCAGGGTGACATGCGGCCGATAGTCACGGGATTCCATGGCGAGGCCTGCACGCCGACCCGCCGCGCGGCACCGTCCGGCGAGAACGGTCAGGGGCTCTGAAGCCGCCACCCCGGCCCACAGGGCGCGGGTCCGGTGGCCGTCGCCGAAAGCCCCGACCCCGCCAAGGGTCAGCTCGAAGGGATCGACCCGGGCCCTTGTCAGGTCTGCGGCCAGGTCCTCTGCGGCCGGCTCGGGCACATCGCCATAGAAGGCGAGGGTGATGTGCAGCGCCTCGGCGGGCCGCCAGCGTGCGCCCGGCAGCCCCCGCTGGCGCCGCGCCAGGCCCTCGGCCACGTCGAAGGGGATCGGAACGGCGGCGAACAGTCGGATCATCGCCCATCACTAACGCGGCGCCGCCGCCCGCGACAGACCGGTTTTGCTTGCAAGCCGGGTCGCGGATTCCGATATTCGACGGGAGGCCCGGGTCCAGACCCGGCCATTTGGAGATAGAGAGACGCGATGAACGACTTCAACCGAGGCTATCCGGCCCAGGCTCCGGCCCGTGCGGACATGGCGGTGGACGCCGGCCTGCGCGCCTTCATGCTGGGCGTCTACAACAAGCTGGCCCTGGGGCTGGCGGTCGCCGGCGCCTTGGCCTGGGTGACCGGCAACGTGCCGGCCGTGACCCAGCTGCTGTTCGCCCAGACGGCGGACGGCGGCCTGGGCCTGACCCTGCTGGGCATGATCGTCCAGTTCTCGCCCCTGGTGCTGCTGTTCGGCTCCATGTTCTTCATGAAAAACCCGACGGCGGGCGGGGTGAACCTGCTGTACTGGGCCGTGGTCGCCACCATCGGCGCCGGTCTGGGCGTGATCTTCCTGATCTACACCAGCTCCTCCATCGCCTCGACCTTCTTCGTGACGGCGGCGGCGTTCGGCGGGCTCAGCCTGTGGGGCTATACGACCAAGAAGGACATGTCCGGCTGGGGCACCTTCCTGATCATGGGCGTGATCGGCCTGGTGATCGCCATGGTGGTCAACATCTTCCTGGCCAGCCCGATCCTGTACTTCGCCATCAACGCCATCGGCGTGCTGATCTTCTCGGGCCTGATCGCCTATGACACCCAGCGCCTGAAGATGACCTACTACGCCCTGGGCGGCGACCAGCAGGCCATGGGCGTGGCCACGGGCTTCGGCGCCCTGTCGCTGTTCATCAATTTCGTGAACCTGTTCCAGTTCCTGCTGGCCTTCATGGGCGGCCGCGAATAACAGGCGCCTCCCCCTCCGGCGGCCGCCGGAGGGGGATCGCCGGTCCGTTTCGTCCCGGGTCCACGCCGCCGATTGACGCGGCCCCCGACGGCGCGGACAAGGGAGACATGAAATCTCCCATCACCCTGCCGGGCTCGGCCGTCTCCAGGAACGCGCTGGTCATTCTGGCCGTGGTGGCCGGCGGCGCGGCCATCTACTGGCTCCGGGACATCCTGACGCCCCTGGCCATGGCCATCTTCCTGCTGATCATGATCGACGGCGTGCGCCGGGCGATCGAGGACCGCACCGGCCTGGCCAGCGGCCTGTCCATGGCCGCCGCCGTGACGCTCGTGCTTCTGGGGTTCATCGCCTCCATCTGGATCATCGTGGACGGTGCGGCGGGATTCATCGCCCAGGCCACGGCGGTGGTGGAGCGGCTGGACGCCATCATCGCGGATATCGCGGCGCTGATCGGCGTCGAGGTGGCCCCCACCGCGCGCGAACTGATCGGCGAGGTCGATCTGCGCGGCCTGCTGGCCGACGTTGCGGTGGACCTGCAGAACATCGCCACCGGCGCCTTCTTCGTGCTGATCTATCTGGGCTTCCTGCTGGCCTCACAGGTCGGCTTCAAGAAGAAGATGGTCAACATGTTCCCCCGCCGGCACGACCGGCAGGAGGCCATGGAGGTGTTCGAGCGGGTGCGCGGCGGGGTCGAGGGCTATCTCTGGGTCCAGACCGTCACCGGCGCGATGATCTGCGCGGTGGCCTATGTGCTGATGCGCGCGGTGGGGCTCGAGAACGCGGGCTTCTGGACCTTCGTCATCTTCGTGGTGGGCTACATCCCGATCCTGGGCGGCGCCGTCGCCGGCCTGGCGCCGCCGCTGTTCGCCCTGGTGCAATTCGAGACCTACTGGCAGGCGGTGGTTCTGCTGGCGGGGCTGCAGGCGCTGCTGTTCATCATGGGCAATGTGGTCCAGCCGCGCATGCAGGGCGACAACCAGAACATCGATCCGGTGGTGGTGCTGCTGTCGCTGGCGTTCTGGGGGCAGATCTGGGGCGTCATCGGCATGTTCCTGTCCACGCCGCTGGCGGTGGCGGCCATGGCCATCCTGGCCGAGTTCAAGGGATCGCGCTGGATCGCGGTTCTGCTGTCCGGCGATGGAGAGCCCTATGCGGAGGATCACCGGGAGCTGGACGAGAAGCCGGCCAAACGGTCGCTTCTGGACAGGCTGCGGCGGAAAGACGCAAGCAGCGACGCGGCCACTTGATCGCCGCTTTCGCCCCCCTATCTGCCCATCAGCAGCCCGGCCTTCCCCTCCCCCTCCCGATGGCCGGGCCAGCGGTCGATCCTCCCCCCCCCTCCCGGATCGGCCATAGAGACCGCCGGACGCCCCGCGTCCGGCGGTTCTCAATTTCTTTCCCGTCATTTCGATCTGTCCGGCTTTCGCCCGGCGCGCGGCTGAACTAGTCAGCGCGAAACGGTTGATCGAGCGTGCGACGCGTTTAGGGTCGTGCCAAAGATCATAACAAGGCGGCCGAGGGCCGCAGCTCGGACGGAAACATCATGCGCGGCGAAAACCGGACCCCGGCGAAGAAATCCAGCGCGGGGGCGGGCGAACCGATCACCCTGGAGACCCTGGGCAAGCGGTTCATCAAGGTCCTTGGCGGCAAGGGCGCGCCGGACGCCTTCCAGGCGTCCTTCCTCCGTCAGGCCCTTGACGACTACGAGGCCGACGAGACGCCTGAGGTCGGGCCCGACGACCTGGCCTGCGTGCTCGCCAGCTTCTGGCTGCTGGGCGAGGTGCGCAAGACCGGCGACGCGCCCCTGATCGACATCGCCCCCATGCTGGATTGCGAGGGCGAGGCGCTGGGCTATGACGCCATCCAGGTGATCCAGGACGATGCGCCCTTCCTCGTGGACAGCGTCATGGGGGATCTGGCCGCCGCCGGCGTTTCGGTGCGCGCCATGTTCCACCCGCTGATCGAGGCCGGTCGCAGCAAGGCCGGCGCGCGGGTCGCGGCGACCACGCGGGAGTCGATGATTCTCGTGCTGGTCGACACGCTCCCGCCCGAGCGGCGCGCGGCCGTGGCCGCCAGCCTGGCCGAGACCCTCGCGGACGTGCGCGCGGCGGTGGCCGACCACGGCCGCATGGCCGGCCTGATGCAGCGTTGCCTCGACGACCTGAACCGCCAGGCCCCCGAGATGGACGCGGAGGCGCTGGAGGAGAATCTGGCGTTCCTGAATTGGCTCAACGCCGACCACTTCGTCTTCCTGGGCGCCCGCGAATACGAGTTTCCCCGCACCCCGGACGGCGCCTACGAGGCCGAGGCGCCGTTGTCGCAGTCGGGCGAGGGTCTGGGCGTACTGCGGGACCCGGAGCGCCGCGTGCTGCGCCGGGCCAGCGAGCCCGCCGTCCTGACAAAACAGATGAAGCGCCAGCTGAACCTGGGCGAGCCGGTCAGCGTGGCCAAGGCCAATCTTCGCAGCCGCGTCCATCGGCGGGCCTACATGGACTATGTGGGGGTCAAACGATACGGCGCCGACGGCAAGGCGGCCGGCGAGACCCGCTTCGTGGGCCTGTTCACCGCCGAGGCCTACGACAAGGCGGCGTCCGAGGTGCCGCTGATCCGGCGCAAGGTCAGGAACGCCCTGGAGCGCGCCGGCAAGGCGCCGGGCAGCCACAACCACAAGCGCCTGAAGAACGTGCTGGAGAACTATCCCCGGGACGAGCTTTTCCAGATGAGCGAGAACGAGCTGCTGGAGATCTCGCTGGGGGTCCTGCACCTCATGGACCGGCCCCGGGTCAAGATCTTCACCCGCAAGGACCCGTTCGACCGTTTCGTCTCGGTCCTGGCCTATGTGCCGCGTGAACGGTACGACGCCAGCGTGCGCGAGCGCATCGGACGCATCCTGGCGGCGGCCTGGGGCGGGCGGCTGTCGGCCTGGTACCCGCAGCTGAGCGACGCGCCGCTGGTGCGCATTCACTACATCATCGGCGTCGAGCCCGGCGACCATCTGGAGCCGGATGTCTCCGACGTGGAATCCATGGTCGTGGACACCAGCCGCAGCTGGGGCGACCGCTTCGAGAGCGCGGCGCGTCGCGCGGGCGTGGCCGAGGCCCAGATCGGCATCCTCACGGCGAAGTGGTCGGAAGCCTTCAGCCCCGGGTACCGCGACCGCTACGACGCGGTCGAGGCCGTGACGGACCTGTTCGAGTTCGACGTTCTGGGCGAGGAGGGACAGGGCGCCCCGGTGGCGGTGCGGGCCTTCCGCCAGCCCGAGGACACCCCGCTCCAGTTCCGCTTCAAGCTGTATCGCCGCGGCGATCCCGCGCCCCTCTCCGATGTCCTGCCCATCCTCGCCGACATGGGCCTGAAGACTCTCGAGGAGTACGGCCATTCCCTGAAGCCCGCCGGCGACACCCCGGTTCATGTGCACGAGTTCCTGCTGGAGGATCCCCGCGGCCAGGATCTCAATTTCGCCGACGTGAAGGCGCCGTTCGAGGCGGCCTTCGCCGCCGTCTGGACCGGCCGCACCGAAAGCGACGGCTTCAACCGGCTGGTGATCGAGCTGGGCGTCGACTGGCGTCAGGCGGCCTTGATCCGGACCCTCGCGCGCTACCGCCAGCAGACCGGCCTGGACCCCAGCCAGGCGGTGCAGGAAGAGGCGCTGCGCGAGCATTCGGTGGTGGCCCGCGCCCTGCTGTCCCTGTTCGCCGCCAAATTCGATCCCGCCGCCGGCGGGTCCCCGGAAGCGCGCCAGGCGGCGGTGGGCGAGCTGGTCGAGAAGATCGACCGGGCCTTGCAGGACGTGGCCAGCCTGGATCACGACCGGGCCCTGCGCCGGCTGTCGCTGCTGATCCAGGCGATCAAGCGCACCAACTACTACCAGACCGCCGGGGACGGGGAGCCGAAGCCCTACATCTCCATCAAGATCGCCTCGCGCGAGCTGGCCGACGTGCCGGCGCCCAAGCCGTATCGGGAGATCTTCGTCTGGGCGCCCCATGTGGAAGGGGCGCACCTGCGCTTCGGCCCCGTGGCGCGCGGGGGCCTGCGCTGGTCCGACCGGCGTGACGATTTCCGCACCGAGGTGCTGGGGCTGGTCAAGGCGCAGCAGGTCAAGAACGCGGTCATCGTGCCGGTGGGCTCCAAGGGCGGCTTCTATCCCAAGGCCCTGCCGCGCGGGGGCGACCGGGACGCCATCCAGGCCGAGGCGATCCGGGCCTACAAGACCTTCCTTTCGGGCCTGCTGGACCTGACCGACAACATCGCGGCCTCGGGCGCGGTGGTGCGCCCGCCGGCCGTGGTCGCCTGGGAGGGGGATGACCCCTATCTGGTCGTCGCCGCCGACAAGGGCACGGCCACCTTCTCCGACATCGCCAACGGCGTTTCGGCCGACTACGGCTTCTGGCTGGGCGACGCCTTCGCCTCGGGCGGCTCGGCCGGCTACGACCACAAGGAAATGGGCATCACCGCCCGCGGGGCGTGGGAGGCGGTCAAGCGCCACTTCCGCGAGATGGGCAAGGACATCCAGTCGGAGCCGTTCACGGTGGTGGGCGTGGGCGACATGTCCGGCGACGTTTTCGGCAACGGCATGCTGCTGTCGAAGCAGATCCGGCTGGTGGCCGCGTTCGATCACCGGGACATCTTCATCGATCCCGATCCGGATCCGGCGAGCTCGTTCAAGGAGCGCAAGCGCCTGTTCGCTCTGCCGCGGTCGTCCTGGCAGGACTACGACCGGTCGAAGATCTCCCGGGGCGGCGGCGTGTTCTCGCGCTCGGCCAAGTCCATCACGCTGACCCCCGAGATCAAGGCGGCGCTGGAGATCGAGGAGGATGCGGTCGATCCCTTCACCCTGATGAAGGCCATCATCACCGCCCCGGCCGAGCTGCTCTATTTCGGCGGCATCGGCACCTATGTGAAGGCCGAGCATGAGAGCGACCTGCAGGTGGGCGACAAGGCCAATGACGCCATCCGCGTGAACGGCGTCGACCTGCGGGCCAGGGTGGTGGGCGAGGGCGCCAATCTGGGCCTGACCCAGGCCGGCCGCATCGGCTTCGCGCGCAATGGCGGGCGCATCAACACCGACGCCATCGACAACTCGGCCGGGGTGGATTCCTCGGACCACGAGGTCAACATCAAGATCCTGACCGGCTCGGCCATCGTGGCCGGAAAGCTGAAGAAGGAGGACCGCAACGCCCTGCTGGCCTCCATGACCGAGGACGTGGCGCGCAAGGTGCTGGTGCACAACTACGACCAGACCCTGGCCATCAGCCTGCAGGAGCGCAACGCCGCGGCGGAGCTGGAGGCGCAGATCCGCTTCATGCACAGGCTTGAGGCGCAGGGGAAACTGGACCGGAAGGTCGAGGGCCTGCCGGGCGACGCGCGTCTGGCGGAGATGCGCGCGTCCGACCTGGGCCTGACGCGGCCGGAGCTGGCGGTGATCACGGCCTATTCGAAGCTGGAGCTGTCCGAGGACATCGTGGCCTCCAGGGCGCCGGAGGATCCGTTCTTCGAGCGGGTGCTGGAGGGCTATTTCCCCGAGGCGCTGGGCAAGTTCGACAAGGCCATGAACAGCCACCGCCTGCGCCGCGAGATCGTCGCGACGGTGCTGTGCAACGACATCGTCAACATGTGCGGCCCCACGTTCCCCGAGCGCCTGAGGACCAGCGCCGAATGCGACACGACCGCCCTGACCATCGGCTTCGAGGCCGCGCGGCGCATCTTCCGGCTGGATGAGGCCTGGGACGCGGTGTCCGCCCTGGACGGCAAGATCGACGCCGAGGCCCAGATGCGCCTCTACGAGGAGATCGCCGTGGTCCTGCGCCGGCACACCTTCTGGCTGGCGCGCCGGGTGGCCCGCCAGTCCATGGGCGGCGTGGGCGAGCTGATCAAGGCCTACCGCCAGGCGGCGGACGACCTTCGCCAGTCCGGAGCCTCGGTGCTGTCCCGGTTCGAACAGGCCCGGCTCAAGTCCCGCAAGGAGGCGTTCGTCGAGGCGGGCGCGCCGCGCGATCTGGCCGCCGGCATCGCCCTGATGCGCCCCATGGTGGCGGCCAGCGACATCGCCGACCTGGCCCGGGAGCTGAAATGGTCTGCGCCGGCCATGGCGCGGCTGTATCACCAGGTCGGGGCCGCATTCGATCTGGACCGGCTGCGGGCGGCGGCCGGCTCGCTGGCGTCCGCCGATCACTATGAGCGCCTGGCCGTGCGCCGCATGGTCGAGGACTTCATGGCCGAGCAGGTGGTCATCACCCGCGCCGTGGCCCGGGGCTGCAAGGAGTCCGTGGGCGAAAGCGAGAAGACCGCCGAAGGCGCCGTAGACGGCTGGGTGGGCGACCGCCAGGGCATCGCCGAGGGCGTCCGGCGCGCGGTGGACGAGATCGAACAGTCCGGCCACGGCTGGAGTTTCGCCAAGCTGACCATCGCCAATGTGGCCGTGCGCGATTTCGCCGCCGCGGCCGCCCAGTCCATGGCCGCGACCAAGCGGTCCGGCTGAAACCAGACGGGGGCCTGACCATGCCGCGCAAGTTCCTGGTGGTGGTGGACGACACCCCCGAGTTCGACTCGGCGTTGCGCTTCGCTGCGCGCCGGGCCCGCTCCACCGGCGGCCGGGTGGTGCTGCTGCGCGCCATCCCGCCGTCGGCCTTTGAGCACTGGTCCGGCGTCCGCGAGGAGATCGAGCGGCAGCAGCGGGAGGAAGCCGAGGCGCTGCTGAACCGCATCGGGGAGAAGGCCGCGGCCCTGTCGGGTGCTGCGCCGGTGTTTCTGGTGGAGGAGGCGGAAACCCGCGAGGCCATCATCCGGGCGGTGGACGCCGACCCGGAGATCAAGATTCTGGTCCTCGCCGCCGCGGTGGGCGGGCGCGGGCCGGGGCCCCTGGTGGCGGCCATCGCCAGGGAGGGCGCCGGCGTGGGCGGCCGCCGTCTGCCGATCACGGTGGTGCCCGGCGATCTGGACGACGAGGAGGTGGAGGATCTGGCCTGAGCCGGGCGCGCGGCGGCCGGGCTTGCGAAACGGCGCCCGGACGCGCATCTCAGGGCCATGTTCATCCAGACCGAAGCCACGCCGAACCCCAACGTCGTCAAATTCCTGCCGGGCCGGGACGTCTCGCCCGAGCGGGCGCTGGAGTTCCGCACCATCGACGAGGCCGCGGTTTCGCCCCTGGCCGAGGGCCTGTTCCAGCTGGAGGGCGTCGAGGGCGTGTTCTTCGGCTCGGACTATGTGGCCGTCACGCGGGCGGCGGAAGGCCCCGACTGGAGCGCCCTGAAGGCCCCGGTGCTGACCGCCCTGATGGATCACTTCACCTCGGGCGCGCCCCTGACGCGGGGCGAGGCGGCCCGGGCGGACGGTCACGCGGGCGGCGAGGGCGACAGCGAGGTGGTGCGCGAGATCAAGGCCCTGCTGGACACCCGCATCCGCCCGGCGGTGGCCCAGGACGGCGGCGACATCCTGTTCGACCGGTTCGACGAGGCCGACGGGGTCCTGTGGCTCCGGATGCGCGGGGCCTGCGCCGGCTGTCCGTCCTCCTCGGCGACCCTCAAGGCGGGCGTGGAGAACATGATGCGCCACTATGTGCCCGAGGTGGAGCGGGTCGAGCAGACTCTTTGAAACCGTACGGTCGCTCGCCAGAGGGCGCGACGCGGTTCATTCTGCTTTCATGACGCGATTCCGCGATGATCCCGAGGCGAACGCCCTTGGCGAGGCCCTGGCCGTGCTGCGCAGGGCCCGCGGCCTGAGCCAGGCCGAGGCCGGCGCCCGGATGGGGGTCACCAGCCAGGCCTGGGGGCTGTACGAGGCCGGGCGACGCCCCGGCGTGTTCCGCCCGGACGTCCAGCGGCGGCTGACCGCGGCCCTGGACCTGACGCCGGAGGATCTGGCGCTGGAGATGGCCCGTCGGCGCCCGGCGCCCGGGCCGGCCGCCGACCATCTCGAGGAGCGCGGCCGGGCCTTCGCCGTCAACGGTCCTGCGGGCCCGGACCGGCGGACGCTGCAGCTGTGCGACGACGATCTGGCGCCCTGGGCCGGTTCGGGCGTGGTGCTGGTGTATGACCTGTCGGTCTGGCCCCGGCGGGATCAGGGCTGCGTGGCCGAGACGGAGGACGGGCCGGTGGTCGGCCTGTATCATCGCGGCGACCGGGACACGGTGGTGCTTCGCGGTCCCGGCGGCGACAAGCAGGTGCTGGAGCGAAGCCGCATCCGGTCGCTCGGCGCGGTGGTGGCCCGGCTCGAGGGCGTGGCCTGGCCGTCATGAAACAAAATGGTTGCCTTTTGGTTGCGATGATGAAACGCTCCGGCGGTCACGATCCCGGAGGCTCCCTTGCCGCGCCGCTCGCCCCATCCCTCGCCCGAGGCGGATTTGCTGGACCGCGATCTGGGCGCGGCGATCCGCCGGTTCCGCGTCGATCTGGGCCTGTCCCAGCACGCCCTCGCCGCGCGCCTGTCGCTGAGCGGCCAGCAACTTCAGAAGTACGAAAGCGGGGCCAACCGGGTGTCGGCCTCGGCGCTCTACCGGATCGCCCGCGAACTGGACCAGCCGGTGACGGCCTTCTTTCCGGCGCGGGACGACGGCGACGGGGCGGCGCTGCTGCTGGAGACGCCGGAAGGTCGGGCGCTGTCGCGCGGATTCGCCCGCATCCACGACATCGGGCAGCGCCGCGCCCTGGGGGTGATCGTCGACGCCCTCGCCCGCAGCGCATGACCCGTCAGGCGGAGACGGCCTCTTGAAGACCCTGATTATCGACACGGCGCTGGGCGCCTGCACCGCCGTGGCGGCTGACGGCGCGCGGGTGGTCGCGGCTGCAAGCGAGGAGATGGCCCGCGGTCATCAGGAGCGGCTGGCCGGCATGGTCCGGACGGTCATGGAGTCGGCGGGATGGTCGTTCGACGATCTGGACCGCATCGCCGTGACCACCGGGCCGGGTTCCTTCACCGGCCTGCGCGTCGGACTGGCGTTCGCACAGGGACTGGGGCTGGCGCTGGACCGGCCGGTGACGGGCCTGTCGACCCTGGCCGCCCTGGGCCGGGACGCCGAGCCCGGGCCGGGCGCGGCCGTCTGGGCCCTGATCGACGCGCGGCGGGGTCAGGTCTACGCCCAGCGGTTCGTGGATCACGAGCCTTCGGGCGATCCCGCCGCCCTCGCTGTCGAGGATGCGGCGGCGCGCATCGCCGCCGAGAGCGGCGGCGTGACCCTGGCCGGCTCGGGCGCGGCCCTGATCGCTCCGCCCGTGGCGCGCATCATCGACCGGGCCGCCCCGTCCGCCGGGGCCCTCGCGCGCCTCGCGGCGGATCGACCCGAAGGCGAGGCGCGGCCGCTCTATCTGCGGGCGCCGGACGCCAGGCTGCCGGGCGGACGCGACCCGGAATGACGGACCCCGCGCACCTGGCGATCATCCACGCCTCGGCGTTCGAGACCCCGTGGGACGCCGCGGCGATCAAGGTCCTGCTGGACATGCCGGGCGCCGAGGTCGAGGTCGAGCCGGACGGCTTCCTGCTGTGGCGGCGCGCGGCGGACGAGGCGGAGATCGTCACCCTGGCCGTGCGGCCCGAGGCCCGGCGGCGCGGGCTGGGCGGCGCCTTGCTGGACCGGACCATCGACCGGGCGCGGCGCAGGGACGTGGCGCGCCTGTTTCTGGAGGTGGCCCGGGACAATCCGGCGGCCCTTGCGCTGTACGCCTCGCGGGGCTTCGGGCAGGCCGGCCGCCGGCCCGCCTACTATGCGCGGCCCGACGGGTCGCGGGCGGACGCCCTGATACTCGCTCTCAACTTGTCCTGACCGCTTTCCTCTTGGCCGGGGGATGACTATTCTGGCGCCATGGACCGGATCGAAAAACTCTGCGCCGAGCGCGGCATGCGCATGACCGAGCAACGCCGCGTGATCGCGCGGGTGTTGTCGGAAGCCGAGGATCACCCCGATGTCGAGGAGCTCTATCGTCGCGCCTCGGCCATCGATCCGCACATCTCCATCGCCACGGTGTACCGCACCGTGCGCCTCTTCGAAGAGGCCGGCGTGGTCGAGAAGCACGACTTCGGCGACGGGCGCAGCCGCTATGAGGAGGCGGGCGACGACCACCACGACCACCTGATCGACACCAGGTCCGGCGAGGTGATCGAGTTCTATGACGCCGAGATCGAGCGCCTGAAGACCGAGATCGCCGAGCGGCTGGGCTTCAAGCTGATCGGCCACAAGCTGGAGCTTTACGGCACGGCCATCGAGGGGGCCTCGCCCACCAGCCGCGAGGGCCTGATCTTCACCCGGCACAACCGCCGCACCGAGGACGCCTGATTCGGCGCTTACGCTTGTGGGGGCGGTCTGAAATCCCCATAACCGCGCGATGATCGACGCCCAAGACAAGCCGACGTCCGGACGGGCTGAAAAGCGCCTGTTCATCAAGACCTACGGCTGCCAGATGAACGTCTATGACTCCGAGCGCATGGCCGACGTGCTGCGGCCGCTCGGCTATGCGCCGACGGACACGCCCGACGACGCCGATTTCGTCATCCTGAACACCTGCCACATCCGCGAGAAGGCGGCCGAGAAGGTCTATTCCGAGCTGGGCAAGCTGCGGGCGCTCAAGGAAGAGAAGGCGTCGGACGGCCGGGGCGCCATGACCATCGCCGTGGCCGGCTGCGTGGCCCAGGCCGAGGGCGAGGAGATCATGCGCCGCCAGCCCGCCGTGGATCTGGTGGTCGGTCCCCAGGCCTATCATCAGCTGCCCGAACTGCTGACCCGCACGGCGCGGGCGCGGGGCGAGCGCATCGGGGCCGACTTCGCCCCGAACGCCAAGTTCGACGCCCTTGCGGGCGGCGCCGTCGGGCCCCGGGGCGCGACGGGGCCGACCGCCTTCCTGACGGTGCAGGAAGGCTGCGACAAGTTCTGCACCTTCTGTGTGGTGCCCTATACGCGCGGCGCCGAATGGTCGCGTCCGGCGGCCGACATCCTGAGCGAGGCCCGCCAGCTGGCGGCGCGGGGCGTGCGCGAGGTCACCCTGCTGGGCCAGAACGTCAACGCCTATGACGGCGAGGGGCCGGACGGCGCGGTCTGGAGTCTGGCGCGGCTGGCGTACGGCCTGGCGGAGATCGAGGGGCTGGACCGCATCCGCTACACCACCAGCCACCCCAACGACATGGGCGACGACCTGATCGCGGCGCACGCGGAGCTCGACGCCCTGATGCCCTATCTGCACCTGCCGGTTCAGTCGGGGTCGGACCGCATCCTGCGCCTGATGAACCGCAAGCACGGGCGGCGGGCGTATTTCGACCTGATCGACCGCATCCGGGCGGCGCGGCCGGACATGGCCCTGTCCGGGGACTTCATCGTCGGCTTCCCCGGCGAGACGGACCGGGACTTCGAGGACACCCTGGATCTGGTCCGGCGGGTGACCTACGCCTCGGCCTTCTCCTTCATCTATTCGCCGCGTCCCGGCACGCCGGCGGCGACCATGGGCGCTCAGGTGGAGCCGAAGGTGGCGTCCGAACGCCTCCAGGCGCTGCAGGCCCTGCTGACCGAGCAGCAGGTCGCCTTCAACCGCAGCCAGGCGGGCAAGGTCCTGCCGGTGCTGTTCGAGCGCAAGGGGCGGCACGGGCGCCAGGCCATCGGCCGCTCGCCCTATCTGCAGTCCGTCCACGCGGAGGACGCCGACCACCTGATGGGCCGGATCGTGCCCGTCCGCATCGAGCGGGGGCAGCAGAACAGCCTGACGGGCGTTCTGGTCGATGAGCCGCAGAGTTCCCTCCAGTCACAGGCCGCCGACAGCATGACCGCCCTCCGCCCGCAAGCCGCGCCCGTCACGGCCCAGTAATGTCCAGAGACTCCGAATTTCTCGCCCTGTCCGATGTCGCCCTGCGCTCCGTGATCGGGCCAGGCAGCCGTCACGTCGCCCTGATCGAGGACGCCTTCAAGGTGCTGGTGGAATCGCCGGGCGGCGGGGTGTCCATCAACGGATCGACCAGGGACCGGGCGGCGGCCAAGCGGGTGGTCGAGGTGCTGGCCAAACGGGCCGACCTGGGCGCCGAGATCACCGAGGCGGATGTGCGCACGGCGCTGGGGGCCCAGCGCTCCGGCGGCAAGACGCCCGAGGGCGTGGCCCTGCCGGTCGGCCGTCACGGCGTCATCGCCCCGAAGACGCCGGCCCAGGCCCGCTATCTGGAGGCCCTGGCCCGGTGCGAGCTGACCTTCGGCGTCGGCCCGGCGGGCACGGGCAAGACCTTCCTGGCCGCCGCCTACGGCGCATCCCTGCTGCGGCGGGGGCAGGTGGATCGTCTGGTCATCACCCGTCCGGCCGTGGAGGCGGGCGAGAAGCTGGGCTTCCTGCCGGGCGACCTGAACGAGAAGGTCGACCCCTATCTGGCGCCCATCTGGGAGGCGCTGAACGAGATTCTCGGGGTCGAGGACGTGCGCCGCCGACGGGACAAGGGCGAGATCGAGGCCGCGCCCATCGCCTTCATGCGGGGGCGGACGCTGTCGCACGCCTTCATCATCGCCGACGAGGCCCAGAACCTCACCCGTCTGCAGATGAAGATGGTCCTGACCCGTCTGGGCGAAGGCGCGCGCATGGTGGTGACCGGCGACCCCAGCCAGATCGACCTGGTCAACAGCCGCGATTCCGGCCTGCCCCACGCCCTGCGCATCCTGGAGGACGTGAAGGGCGTGGGCGTGCTGCGCTTCGAGGCCGCCGACGTGGTGCGCCACGCCATGGTGGAGCGGATCGTGCGGGCCTATGACGCCGACGCGGCGGCCGCGCGCGGCGGCGACGCGACCGCGCCATGATCGACATCGAGGTCGAGGACGACGCCTGGTCCGGCAGCGTGGCGGACGTCGAGGGCGTCGTCTCCCGGGCCGCCGGACAGGCCGCGCCGCCGGGCGACGTGGTGATCCTGCTGACCGACGACGACACCGTGCGTGACCTGAACGCCCGCTTCCGCGGCAGGGACAAGCCGACAAACGTGCTCTCTTTCCCGGCGCCTGAGAACGCGCGACCCCATCTGGGCGACATCGTCCTGGCCCACGGGGTCTGCGCCGCCGAGGCGCGGGACCAGGGCAAGCCCTTCGCCCACCACCTGAGCCATCTGGTCATCCACGGCGTTCTGCACCTGATGGGGCATGATCATGAGCTGGACCACGAGGCGGAGGCGATGGAGACGCGGGAGCGCACGCTTCTTGCGGCGCTGGGGATTCCTGATCCGTATCTGTCCCGAAATGACACCTGAACCCTCATACGTCGATCCTGACCCCGCCGCGCCCGACCCGGTCGCGCTCGCAGACCCCCCGCGCCGACGTTCAGGCGGGGTCTGGCTCCGCGTGGGCGCGGGCCTGACGGCCCTGGTGCTGGGCGCGGCGGCGGCGGCGGCTCACCCGCCGTTCGGCTTCCTCATCGGCCTTCTCGCCTATCCGGCCCTGATGCTGCTGGCGGAGCGGACGCGGACCACGCGCGGCGCCTTCGGCCTGGGCTGGCTGGCCGGCTTCGCCTATTTCTTCATCAGCAGCTGGTGGGTGGCCGAGGCGTTTCTGGTGAACGCCGAGGCGCACGCCTGG
>JBALUZ010000036.1:17096-20283 GCA_036963825.1 Brevundimonas sp. | reverse complement strand
GGGCCTATTTCCAGGTGGACCAGCCCTATCCCACCACCATCCAGGGCCTGAACGTCGGCGGCCTCGCCATGAGCCGCATGGTGCGCGTGCCCTACACGGAGACGCGCCGCTCCATGAAGCGGGTGGTGATCCAGGCCGTCTGCATCGACACGCGGTCCGTGCCGCATCCCGCCTCGCAGGTCCGTCCGGACCGGGAGGTGCTCGAGAGCTACGAGGGCGAGCTGTACCGCTGCCTGGCGGGCACCCGCCTGCAGGTGACCATCGCCGAGTATCTGGACGACGTGAACTTCGACGGCGGCGAGACGCTGCAGTGCCGCGCGGGAGAAGCCCTGTGGCATTCCGGCGGCATGATCGAGTGCCGGCCGCAGACGCCCCAGCGGGACTGCAACGAGCGCTCCCTGCTGCGTCGCTACGGCGCGGGCGTGAAGATCCTGACCCTGTACCGCGAGGAGACCTACACCGCCTGGCGCGAGGAGGTGATCGAGGAATCCTACGGCGAAGTGATCAACTCGGCCATCACCCTGGACGGGGGCGTGGGCGGTCGGGTCTTCTGAACCGGCCGTTCAGCACCGCGTCATGCGCGGCGGCCCACGATGGTCCGGTCGATCTGATCGACGCTTCCTGAGTGCGACCTGACGGCCCCGGTCACCGACCGGGGCCGTTTTTTCGCTGTGGGACAGGCTTTACTGCGCGGCGGCCTCGGCGGTGACCGTGGCGCGCCAGGCGCGCTCGGGCCGCAGATAGGCCTGGGCCGCCTGCTGGATTTCCTCCGGCGTGATGGACTCCAGCTCGGTCAGGATGTTGCGGACCGCCTCGATCTGGGTCGGGTCGTCGTGGAAGCCGTCCAGGGCGTTCAGCCAGTAGGGGTTGGTGTTGCGCGCCCGGCGAAGGGATTCGATCGTCGACAGGCGGGCGCGGTTCAGTTCGTCCTCGCTGACCGGCGCGTCGCGCAGGCCGGCCGCGATCTGGTCGGCGGTCTCGAAGAAGCCGTCCAGCGCCTCGGGCGGCGTCTCGATCTGGATGAAGGCGTAGCCGTAGTCCGGGAACACCGTGGAGGAGGAGGCCCCCACGCGCGGCGAATAGGCGACGCCCTGGTTTTCACGGAGCTCGTCGGTGACCCGCAGCTGCAGCACCTGGGCCATCAGGCTGGCGACGCGTGCGGCGCGGCGATCGCCGCTGGAGTCCGTGGTCGGCCATCCCACATAGCCCAGCGCCTGTTCGGGCTGTCCGGTGTGGGTCAGGCGCACAGGCTCCGACACCGGCGCCGGGAAGTTCACGTCGAGGGCGGACGCGGGGCGCTCGGGGGCCGCCGGGCGGGCCGGCAGGGCGCCGAAGGTGGCGCCCACCGCCGCGACGGCGTCCTCGACGCTCAGGTCGCCCACCATCACGATCTCGATCGGACCGGCCGCCGTGGCCTCGGTGAAGATCCGCGCCATTTCATCAACCGAGCCGGCGGCGATCTCCTCGGCGGTCGGGAAGCCGAACCGCTTGTCGCCGTTGGCCACGAGCCCGGACCCCTCGAGCGCGAAGGCGCCGCCGGGGGTGGCCCGCAGCTGGTCCAGATACTGGCCCATCATGCCCTGCATCCGCTGGAACGGCTCCGGCCGCCAGGCGGCGTCGGTGAAATAGGCCGCCAGCAGCTGCATCTGGATCTGCAGGTCCTCGGGCCGGGTGGCGCCGGAGAGCGTGAAGGAGTCCTGGCCGGCGCCGGCGCTGACGCTGACCACGTCGGCGGCCAGAACCTGCTCGACCTGGGTGCGCGTCAGCTGTCCCAGGCCGCCTTCGCTGAGCACCGGGTCGATGGCCCAGAGCGGGGTGACGCGGTCGGTGGGCAGGTCCAGATCGCCGCCGCCCGCGTGCACGGACACCAGGATCTGCTCATCGCTGAAGTCGGTCGGCTTCACGGTCAGGCGCACCCCGTTGGGGAAGGTGACCAGGGTGGCGCCGAGATCCTCGATCACGGACTGCGCGGCAGGCGCTGCGGGGGGGCCGAAGTCGGTGTAGGGCCACTCCATGGCCTCGGCGGCCGCGGGCGCCGCCACCGGAACCTGCTGCGAGGCCTCGAGCGCGGCCGTGATGACGGCGGCGCCGCCCTCGATCGGTTCGGGCGTGGTGATCAGGGCCAGGGGGCCGTTGCCGTCGAAGGTGTCGCGCAGGACGGCGTTGACCGCCTCGACGCTCATGCTCTCCACGACCGCGTTGAAGATGGCCAGGTCGGTGGCCGGGTCGGTGAACACGTCCTCCTCGTTCACCGCATTGAGCAGGGCGCCGGCCAGCGCCGGGGTCTGGCGGGTGGCGGCGCCGGCGGCGGCGTTCTCCAGCGCGGTGCGGATCTCGGTGACCTCGCGCTGCAGCTCGGCCTCGCTGACGCCGTGCTGGACCAGACGACGCTGCTCCTGTTCAGCGGCCTCGATGGCCGGCTGCCAGGCGCCGGTCTCGAAACTGGCGACGACCAGGCCGATGTCCATGGCGCCGAACAGTTGCTGGTGGCCGGCGCCGCCGCCGAGGAAGGGCGGGTTCGAGGCGCGCGAGAGTTCGCTCATGCGCCGGTTCATGACCGCCAGGCCCAGGTTGCGCAGAACGGCTTCACGGCGCGTCTCCAGGCTGTCGGGACGCTGGTCGGGCTCCTGGGTCCAGATCAGCTGGGCGCTGGACTGCGCGCCGGGCTCGATGTGGATGTAGGTCTCGGCCTCGCGCGGCTGCAGGTCGCCGATGACCGGATCGGGCCCGGCGGGGTGATCGTTGGTCCAGTCCGCAAAGGTGTCGCGGATCTTGGCTTCCATCACGTCCACGTCGAAGTCGCCGACCGCGATCAGGGTGGCGCGCTCGGGGCGGTAATAGGCGCGGTAGAAGTCCACGAAGCGGTCACGCGGGGCGGTGCGGATGATGTCCAGGTCGCCGATCGGCAGGCGGTTGGCCAGACGCTGACCCGGCGCCACGAACTGGAGCAGGGCCCGGGTGGCGCGCAGCTGGGGCGTGTTGCGGGTGCGTTCCTCGCCGACGATGACGCCGCGTTCGCGATCCACGGCCTCGGGCTCGAACAGCAGCTCGCTGGCGGTCTCGCGCATCACCATCAGGCTGGTGTCCACCACCTCGTCCGACGTGTTGGGCAGGTTCAGCAGATAGGCGGTCTGGTCGAAGCTGGTGAAGGCGTTGGTGTCGCCGCCGAAGGACAGGCCCAGCCGCT
>JBALUZ010000036.1:0-17086 GCA_036963825.1 Brevundimonas sp. | reverse complement strand
CTCCAGGCGCCGGGTCATCTCGCCTTCGGGAATGTTGGTGGAGCCGTTGAAGGCCATGTGCTCGAGGAAGTGGGCCAGACCCAGTTGCTCCTCGTTCTCGGACAGGGATCCGGCGTCGATGTTCAGGCGCAGGGCCGCCTGCTGGGGCGGCGTGTCATTGGCCATGATGGCGTAGCGCATGCCGTTCGGCAGGCGGCCGAAGCGGACGGCGGGGTCCGCGGGAACGTCGCTGCTCGCCTGGGGCCACCCGGGAGCTTCGGCGGAGACGGCCACCGCCGGGGCCGGATCCTGAACGGCGAGGGCGGGCAGGGCGGCGGCGGACAGGAGGGCGGCGGCGGAAGCGCCGATCAGAAGGCGGGAAAGCGCGGAACGCATGGGGATATCTCCGTGACAGCCGCCAGGGCCGGCGCGGAGGCGCCGTGGCGAGGATGAGGCGTCCCCGGCCCAGCTAACACGGCGACGGGACCACCGTAGGATGAGCGGCCGGACGGGAGCAATCAGCCGTTCATTAACATTCCGTCATCTGCGGCCGGGCGCCGTCCGGGATCAGGCCAGATCCCCCACCGCCGCGTCCAGCAACAGGAAGGCGCGGCCTGCGTCCGTGGCCAGGCGCGACAGCACGGCGTACCCCTCGGCGTCCTCGCGCGCGGCCTGGGCCAGCTGGCGCGCCGTCTGTCTGACGTAGCGTTCGGCGTCGGCTTTCAGCCCGGCGTCGCTCAGCACGCGCCGCGACACGCTGCGCACCGCCGCCGGCGCGATCCGGCGCACGATCTGGCGCGCCCGGTCGGATTCGCCGTCCTGGAAGGCCGCGGCCGCCTCCTCGACGCGGGAGCGGGGCAACAGGGCGTTGGGATCCACGCCCATCCGGCGGATGGCCTGGGTGATGCGGTCGCCCAGGACGCCGTCGTCCACCAGATCCTTCCAGCTGAGTCCGCCCCCGGCGGCGGCGTCGGCCTTTCCGGGCTTCGACGAGGCCGGCTCCAGCTTCAACCGTCCGCGCAGCCCGAAGCTGCCCGAGGAGTCCTCCTGGGCGGCGGGCGCGGCCGGACGGTCCGGGGCCGGCTGCCTGGGCTCCGGGGCCTTGTCGGCGAGCGTGTCGCGGCGGCGCTGGGCGGCGACCGGGGAATCGCCGGACACCACGCCCATCAGGCGCACGGCTTCCGAGAGCATGTCGTAGTTGCGCTTGACCCGGTCCTGGAAGGCGGCGTCCAGCGCCTCCGTGTCCTCGGCGGCCTTGCGCGAGGCCTCGCTCAGCGCCCTGAGCCCTTCCTCGACGGTGGCGCGCACCTCGTCGATGCGGCTGCGGGCCTCTTCCGGCATGCGCGCGGCGCGGGCGTCCAGCTCGTTCATGGCGTCGTCCACCTGACCCATGACGGCGTTCAGCTTCTCGACCGTCAGCTCCAGCCGTTCAACGGCCTTCTGGCCGGCCTCGTCCACCAGGGAGGTGGTTTCGTCGACGATCCGGCGCGCGCCCTCGATGCGGCTGTCGGCGGCGTGATCCGCCTTCTGGGCTGCGGCGTACAGCGCCTCGCCCAGAATGTCGGCGCGGGCCTGGGCCTGGTCGGCGGCCTCGGCTGCGGCGGCGCGGGATTCGGCGGCCACCGCACTGAGGGCCTCCAGCGCCCGGCGCGCTTCCTCGGCCATGGTGTCGCGGGCGTCGGCGGCCAGGGCCTCGAAGCGATCCAGCGCCTTGCGCGTGGCCCCGTCGAAGGCCTCGGCCTCGCGGTTCGAGAGCTCGCTGAGGGCCCGGAACTGGTCGGACGCGGCCTCGACCAGGTCGCGCAGGACCTCGACGCTGCGCGACGAGGTCTCGGACAGTTCGCCGCCTGCGGACCGGGCCGCAGACAGGGTTTCGATGAGCTGCGCACGCTGGCTTTCGACCTGGGCCGAGAAGTCCTCCTGATCTGTGCGCAGGGCATAGGCGGCGGTGACCAGCGCGGCGCGCTGCTGGCTCAGGCCCTCCTCCACGGACTGGATCTGTTCGGCCACGCCGGAGCCGGCGTTCTCCAGCCGCAGGGTCTGGCGCGACAGGTCGTCCGCGGCCAGGCGCGCGGCGTCCTGGGCCTCGCCGGCGGCTGCGGCCATATCGGCGGCGCGGGCGGCCAGGGCCGCCTCGGCTTCCCGCAGCTGGGTCTGGGCCAGATCGGAGGCGTCCACCACCATGCGGGACTGGCGCTCCACGGCGTCCACCACGCCGGCGGCCTGCTTCTCCAGCTCGCTGGACAGGGACTGCAGGCTGGTCCGTTCGCCGCTCAGCTGCTCTGACAGCCGCCGGGCCGAACGCTGGGCGGTTTCGGCCGCCTCGGTCAGACGCTCGGTTTCCTCGCCGAGCGCCTGACGCAGGGCGGCCAGTTCGGCGCGGGCGCGCTCGACCGCCAGGGTCGCCTGGTCGATGTCGCCGCGCAGGGCCGTGACCATGACGCCCGTCTGCTCGGCGGCCAGGGCGGTCGGGGCGATCATGGCGTCGGCCAGGGCGCGGGCCCGCCGCGTTTCGGCCGACAGGAGGGCGCCCTGGCGCACGGTCTGGGCCAGCAGGATCGCCAGGCCGGCCGGGGCGAGCGCCAGCAGGGCGTAGATGGCCACCTGGATCGGGTCGAGGGCGCTGAATCCGGCGCCGGCCTGGAACGCGGCCCAGGCGGCGACGCCGCCGATCCACAGCACCACGGCCAGCGCGGCGATCAGATAGGCGTGGCGGCCTCCGGCCGGCGCGGCCTGGACGGCGGGCAGGCCGGCGAGCGCCGGGGCGGGGGCGGCGGGCGCATCGTCCAGGGTGGCGGGCGGCTGGGGCGCCTCCTCGCTCATCTGGGCGCGGATGTCGGCCATGGCGGCGGCGACGGCGGCTTCCTCGGCCTCGCGCGCAAGGCGCTGCTCCTCGGCCTCGGCCGCGCGGGCCGCGCGTTCCTGTTCAGCCAGTCGGCGGCGCTGCCGTTCGGACATGGGCCGTTCCGGCGGCGCGCCTTCGGGGGCGGCGTCGACGACGCCGGCGGGATCGTCAGCCGGTGCTTCCGGTTTCGTCGACAGCCGGCTGCGTTTGGTCATTAACGGGCCTCGTGGTCCGGCGGCGCGGTTCGCCGGACGATCATGGGTTTCGCGCGAAGAGGGAACCTAGCGGGTCAGCGCGGCCACGCAAAGGCGCACCGCAAATCCAACGTCAGGATTCTCGAGTCTGTCCCGTATGATCAGCAGTTCCGCGAGGGCGTCTGCACGGTGACGGTGACCGCGCCGGCGGTTTCGGGACAATCCGACACGCGCCGGATCTCACGTTCGGCCGACCGGGGCGCATTCACGTCCACGCCGAACTGGGCCAGCGCCGCAGCGGCGATGGCGGCGACCAGCCCGATGATGAACTCGATCAGCGTCTGCATCGCCGATCTCTCCCCTGCCTCACAGCCCGAGTATGCGCCGAACAGTGCCTGGCGGCAACCTTGACCATATTAGCCCGCCCGGCGGAACTCCGGCAAGGCTGAAGCGTCTAAGGGGGGCGGGGCCCGGGCGAAACCGTCACGACACATCGTTATTCAGGGCGGTATGATTCACAACCACACATGGATGAAGCCGGGCGATACATGCTGGCGCATCGAGCGGGCGAACCGCTTCTCGGTGCTGGTGGAGAACGCCGCCTATTTCGACGCCCTGTCCTCGGCGCTGAGCAAGGCGAGGCGATCCGTGGTGGTGCTGGGCTGGCAGTTCGACCCGCGAACGCGGCTCAACCCCGAGACCCGCCCCGGCGACCGGCAGGCCGAGATCGGCCACCAGATCCGCATGATGATCAAGCAGAACCCGGACCTGGACATCCGCCTGCTGATCTGGAAATCGCCGCTGCTGATCGCGGCCTCGCAGGGCTTCTTCCCGCAGCGGGCGCAGCGCTGGTTCCGCCGCCGCACGGCCGATTTCCGGCTGGACAGCCCCGGCCCCCTGGGGGCCTGTCACCATCAGAAGGTGGTGGTGATCGACGACGCCGTGGCTTTCTGCGGGGGCGGGGACATCGCCACGGACCGCTGGGATTCGTCCGAGCATCTGGATGGCGATCCGCGCCGCTGCATGCCGTCCGGCGCCATCTGCCCGCCGCGGCATGAGGTGATGTGCGTGGTGGACGGGCCGGCCGCCCGGCTGCTGGGCGACCTGGCGCGCCGGCGCTGGTTCCGGGCCACGCGCGAGGCGGTGCTGCCCATCCAGCAGGAGGGCCTCGACCCCTGGCCGGACGGCGTGGAGCCGGACCTGACCGATGTGGAGGTCGGCGTGGCGCGGACCGAGCCCGCCTGGGGACGCCGTCCCGAGGTGAAGGAGAACCTCGCGCTGCATCTGGATGCCATCCGGAAAGCCAGACGCCTGATCTATCTGGAGAACCAGTACTTCACCTCGCCGGTGATCGCCCAGGCGCTGATCGAGCGGCTGGCGGAGCCGGACGGACCCGAGATCGTGCTGATCTCCACCACCGAGAGCCCCAGCTGGTTCGATCGCCTGACCATGGATACCGCCCGGGCCGAGGTTCTGCGGCGGCTGGAGGCGGCGGACCGCAACAACCGCTTCACGGCCTTCTGTCCGCGCACCGCTTTGGGCCAGCGCATCATTGTCCATTCCAAGGTCACCATCATCGATGACGAGTTCCTGCGCATCGGCTCGACCAATCTGAACAACCGCTCGAGCGGGCTCGACACGGAGTGCGACGTGGCGACGGTCGCTGACACGGAGGAGGGGCGCGCCTTCGTGCGACGGCTGCGCCACCGGCTGATCTCGCACTTCATGGGCATCGACCGCGAGCACTACGGCGCGGCTGAAGCCGTGTCGGCGTCTGTGGGCGAGACGATCCTGTCCCTGGGCGGCGACCGTCTGGTCCAGCTGGGTGTCGAGGCGCCGACGCGCTTTGACCGCTTCATGGCGGAATGGCAGTTCGGCGATCCGCACGGCTCCGACGACGCCTGGTGGCCGTGGCTGCGGCGCCGGCGCAGCCGTCAGGCGCGGCTGGGCCCGGCCGCCGGCGAGACCTCGAAGTCGATCACCAGCGGCAGGTGATCCGAGGCCATGCGGGCCAGCGGCGACGTGCCCGTCCGCGCGCCGGTGACGCGGATCTCCTCGCTGACGAAGCAGTGGTCGATGCGGATGGCCGGGAAACCCGACGGAAAGGTCTTGAAACTGGGCTTCAGCCCGAGCCGCCGCTGGGCGTCGTCGAGCTTGCGGGTGAAGATCTGGTAGGGGCGGGTGATGGAGGTGGCGTTGAAGTCCCCCGTCAGGATGACGGGCCCCTCCAGTCGCGGCGACCCGGCCCAGGCCTTGCCCATCAGGGCGGCGGCCTGGAGGCGCTGTTCGCGCGGGATCAGGCCCAGGTGGGTGTTCATGACGTTGATCTCGATCCCGTCCACCTGGATCAGGCTCCACAGGGCGCCGCGCGGCTCCAGCCCCTTCAGGCCCGACAGGGTCGGCAGGGCGTCGGCGCGCACCAGGGTCTCGGGCAGGCGGGTCAGGATGGCGTCGCCGTACAGCTCCTTCTCCACCCGCATGGCGGGATGGAACTGGAAGCTCATGTCCAGTCGTTCGGCGATGGCGTGGGCCTGGTCCACCCCGCCGGTGCGCGCGCGGCCCACGTCCAGCTCCTGCAGGCAGACGATGTCAGGCTCAAGGTCGGCGATGACGGCGGCGATCCGGTCCACGTCCAGCTTCCGGTCGACGCCGACGCAGCGGTGCACATTGTAGGTGAGGAGTCGGGCCATGAGCGGGTGACTATAGGGCGTTGATGACGCTTTGGCCCCTGAAAGCGGCCCGGGCGCCGTCAGATTTCAACCAGCCGGTCGGGCAGTTCGTTCCGGTCGTCCGCCGCGGGCGGGAAGTGGCGGGCCAGGACCTGGCCGCACAGGGCGACGGCGGCCTCGTAGCCCTCGGCCGCGCGGTCGGTCTTGAGGTGGCGGGCCAGGGCCTGCACCGCGTCCATCCAGACCCCGGCGTCCACCGCCGCGTGGATGGATTCGTCGGCGACGATCTCCACGTGGTGATCGAAGGCGCTGGCGAAGATCAGCACCCCGGTGCGGTTCTCGGTGACGTGCAGGCCGTGGGCCAGGAACTGGCTCATGGCCGCGCGACGGCACCGGCTCGCCCGCAGGGTGCGGGGCGTCATCCACCGGCGCACCGTCGGAATCCAGCCGATCAGGCAGGTCAGGGCGAACACGAACAGCTGCACCGCGGCGTAGGCGGCGAGGGTCAGGCCGACGGTCGCCTCCGTGGCCGCCAGATGCGCGGCCGTCCATCCCGCGGAGAACCCCGGCAACCAGGCCGGATTGAAGCCGAAGGGGATCATCAGCAGCGGCAGGATCAGCGCCAGCCCCGCAGCCCAGGCCAGCACCACGTCGCCGTAGCCGGACACCCGGTGCGCGAAGACGCAGAAGATCTCGCCGGAGGTGGTCTTCTCCGCCGCATGGACGGCGGCGGTGATGCGGGCGTGCTCGTCGGGGCCGAACTTCATCTCACCATCCTCCCGAGGCGCCGCCGCCGCCGAAGCTGCCGCCGCCGCCGCTGAAGCCGCCGAAGCCGCCGCCGCCGAACCCGCCGCCGGAGCGTCCGCCGGAACGGCTTCGCGCCGCCTCGGTCGCCGCCCAGATCAGCACGGGCGCCAGGCCGTCGCGCCCCCGCCGTCCGCGCCGCCCGGGCGCCCGGGCCGCGGACACCGCCCCGATGATTCCCAGCACCAGGAACACGGCGATGATGATCAGCACGCCCCAGATCATGCCGGGTTCGGGGCGTTCCACCGCCTGGGCGCGGGCCAGGGCTTCCGCCTCGTCCAGCGTCATCTGGGTGATCAGGGCGTCGACTCCCTGGGTGATCCCGCGCTCGAAGCCCGCTTCCCGGAAGGCCGGCAGCATCTCCTCGTGGATGATCCGGGCGGACAGGGCGTCGGTGAGGATCGGCTCCAGACCGTACCCCACCTCGATACGGACCTTGCGTTCGTTGGGCGCCACGATCAGCAGCACCCCGTTGTCGTCCTCGTCCTGGCCGATTCCCCAGGCGCGGCCCAGCCGGTAGCCGTAATCCTCGATGGGATAGCCCTGCAGGTCGTTCACCGTGACCACCACCAGCTGGTCGCTGGTTTCCGCCTCAAGCCGCTCGAGCCGCTCCGTCAGGGCCGCCTCGCGTTCGGCCGACAGCAGACGCGCCTCGTCCACCACCCGGCCGCTCAGGGCGGGAAAGGTCTGCGAGAAGGCCGGCAGGGCCGTCAGCCAGACGGCCGTCAGGGCGATGATCCAGAGGCGCGGACGAAGGCTCACCGGGCGGGCGCGGTCTGGGCCGCAGCCGCGGGCGGGGCGTCCAGATTGAAATTCACCTCCGGCGCCGCCTGGGCCGCCTCCGTGGCCTCGAAGGGCAGCATGGGTTCGGAGCCGCCGTGAACCGTGCTGGCCCAGATCACGCCGGGAAAGGTGCGCAGCTCGGTGTTGTAGTCGCGCACGGCCTCATTGTAGTCGCGCCGGGCGATGGCGATGCGGTTCTCGGCGCCTTCCAGCTGGGACTGCAGCTCCAGGAAATTCCGGTTGGACTGCAGCTCGGGATAGTTCTCCACCACCAGCAGCAGGCGCGACAGGGCGCCGGCCAGCTCGGACTGGGACGCCTGGAACTCCTGCATGGCGGCGGCGTCCTCGGGGGTGACGTTCACCGCGGTGGCCCGGGCGCGGGCCTCGATCACCTCGTTCAGGACGGTGCGCTCCTGCACCGCCGAGGCCTGCACCGTGGCCACCAGGTTGGGCACCAGATCGGCGCGGCGCTGATACTGGCTCTGGACGTCGCCCCAGGCGGCGCGGGCGCGCTCCTCCTTGGTGGGAATGGCGTTGACGCCGCACCCGGCCAGCGCCGGAACCATCACGAGGGCGAGGATCGGACCCGCCCAGGAACGTCTTGCCGCCATCATGAAGTCTCCCCGCCTGCCTGGGGAGACTATTCCCTGTCAGTGACGGTTGTTCAAGCGCCCGGAAGGGCCGGGTCGAGTCCGGCGGAGCGGCAGGCGGCCGTGTACGTGTTCAGCAGCAGGCAGGCGATGGTCATGGGGCCGACTCCGCCGGGCACCGGGGTGATCGCTCCGGCGACCTCGACCGCCTCGGCGAAGGCCACGTCGCCCACCACCCGGGTCTTGCCCTGGGCCGCCTTCTCCGGGTCGGCGGAGGGCACGCGGTTGATGCCCACGTCGATCACCGTGGCGCCCGGCTTGATCCAGTCGCCCCGGATCATCTCGGGGCGGCCCACCGCAGCCACCAGGATGTCCGCCGTGCGGCACAGGGCGGGCAGGTCGCGGGTGCGCGAATGAGCGATGGTGACGGTGCAGCTCTCGGCCAGCAGCAGCTGGGCCATGGGCTTGCCGACGATGTTGGAGCGCCCGACGATGACCGCGTTCAGGCCCGTCAGGTCGCCCAGCTGATCCTTCAGCAGCATGACGCTGCCCAGCGGCGTGCACGGAACCAGGCCCGGCAGGCCCACGGCGAGGCGCCCCGCATTGACCACGTGAAAGCCGTCCACGTCCTTGTCCGGGTCGATGGCGCCCAGCACGGCGGCGGACTCGATGTGGTCCGGCAGGGGCAGCTGGACCAGGATGCCGTGAATGCCGGGATCGGCGTTCAGGTCCGCGATCAGGGCCAGCAGCTGGTCCTGGGTGGTCTGGGCGGGCAGGCGATGGGTGTCAGACCGCATGCCGGAGGCCTGGGTGCGCTCGCCCTTGTTGCGCACATAGATCTGGCTGGCCGCATCCTCCCCGACGATGACCACCGCCAGGCCCGGCTTCAGGCTGTGGCGCGCCTGCAGGTCCGCCACGGCGCGGGTGATGCGGTCGACCAGCTTTTCGGCGAAAGCCTTGCCGTCGATGCGTTTCGCCTCGGCCATGGAAATCCTCGTCAGAAAATCGTTTGCGCGGGGGCGATTTACAGGGGCGGCGGTTCGGCGTCTATGATCCGACCCGAACTCAACGGGGGAATCCGCACATGTCGTCCATCCGCACCCGCCTCGCCTGCGCCAGCGCCCTGGCCCTGGTCATGGCCGTTCCGTCCGTCGCACAGGAATCGCCCCTGCTGGCGCCGGGCCAGACCGTCGACGGCGTGCTCGAGGCGGGCGACGCCCGCGGCCAGGTCAGCAACTGGTCGGAGGAGGCGCAGTTCTACGACGACTACCTTCTTCGCGCCGCGGCGGGACAGCGATTCGACATCGGCGTGACCTCCGACGCGTTCGACTCCTATGTCTCGGTCTATCGCGACGGCGAGGAGGCCGGATCGGAGCCGCTCGCTAGCGACGACGACAGCGGCGGCTACCCCCACGCCCTGCTGCGGTTCGCGTCCGACGTGGACGGGCTCTACCGGGTCCGGGTGCGGGGCTTCAACGCCGAGGCCGAGGGCGCCTACCAGATCAGCCTGACCGAACGGGCGTCCGCGCCGGCCGAACCGGCCCCCGCCCGCATCGACCCGCGCGGCGACGTCCAGGGCGAGCTGACCCGGGGCGTCGATCCCGAACTGACCTACGATCAACTGTATGACGTCTATGTTTTCCGGGCCCGGGCGGACGAGCGGATCCAGATCCGCCTGAACGCCGACGCCTTCGACCCCATGCTCTATGTGGGCCGTGGCGCTGGCCTGGATTTCGAGGAACTGGCGTCCAACGACGACAGCGGCGACACGCTGAACTCGCGCATCCTGTTCACGGCGCCGGAGACGGGCGACTACGTGATCCGCGCCGCCGCGCTCGTGTCCGAGGGCGAGGGGGACTATGTGCTGTCCCTGAGCGACGCCCCCGAGCCCGCGCCGCTGGTCTCGCTGGCGCCCGGCGACGAGATCGAGGGCGTGCTGGATGAGACCGCGGCCATCGACGACTACGGCTCCAGCTACGTGGGCTACGTCTTCACCGCCCGGGCCGGCCAGCGCGTCGCCTTCGCCATGTCATCCGCCGATTTCGACACCTATGTGGAGCTGGGGCGGCAGGGCGACGGCGGCTTCGAGGTGATCGCCGCGGACGACGACGGCGCGGGCGAGGGGCTCAATTCCCGCCTCGTGCACACCTTCGAGGAGGCTGGCCGCTATGAGCTCCGCGCCCGCTCGCTCGGAGGTCTGGATCTGGGCGCCTACACGCTGGAGGTCAGCGAGGTGGCGCCGGACCCCGAGCCCATGCCCCTGCGCTTCGGCCAGACCGTGCAGGGCGAAATTTCCGACACGAGCGCGCAGGCGGCCGCCGGCGGCCGCTATGACGCCTGGCGGTTCAGCGGCGAGGCGGGCCAGCGTGTGCAGATCATCATGCGCTCGGGCGACTTCGACAGCTATCTGGAGATCGGCTCGGCGGACGGGGAGTTCTCCTCGCTGGCCTATGACGACGACGGGCTGGGCGAAGGGCTCAATTCCCGCCTGAATTTCACCGTGCCGGCGAGCGGCGACTACATCGTCAGGGCCCAGCCGCTGGGGGGAAGCGGACGGGGCCTGTACGCGCTGGAGCTGACCGACCGCGGTCCCGCCCCTGTGGCGGGCAGCATCATGATCGGCGCGACCGTGCGGGGCAGCCTGACCGAGTCCGACAGCATGGCCGCAGGCGACGCCAGCCACTATGACGACTACCGGTTCCGGGTCGAGGAGGGCGACCGGTTGCGCCTGACCATGGTGTCCAACGCCTTCGACGCCTTTCTGGCGCTGGGCGAGGGACTGGCCGAGGACTTCGTGCTGCTGGCTTCGGACGACGACAGCCTGTCGGACACCAACGCCCTGATCGAGCATGAGTTTGACGAGGCGGGCTGGTACACCCTGCGGGCCAACAGCTACGCGCCCAACTCCACCGGCGCCTACGTCATCACCATCGAGCGGCAGGAGTAGGCGTCACCCCAGCGCCACCGCCCCGGGACAAAGCCTCGCCACCTCGCCGCCCTCGATGACCTCGGCGGCGGCCTGGATGTGATCGGCGAAATAGCGGTCCGTGGGGATGGCGGGGGCCGCCGTGCGCAAACGCTGCAGGGCCTGCTCCAGCGGCGGCGAGGACCGCAGGGGGCGGTGGTGCTCGATCCCCTCGGCGGCGGCCAGCAGCTCCACCGCCAGGATGTGCGCCACGTTGTCCGCCATGTCGCCGAGGCGCCGCGCGCCGTGGGTGGCCATGGAGACATGGTCCTCCTGACCGGCCGAGGTGGGGATGGTGTCCACCACCGCCGGGTGGGCCAGCATCTTGTTCTCGGACGCCAGCGCCGCGGCCGTGACCTGGGCGATCATGAAGCCCGAGTTCAGGCCGGGGTCGCGGGTCAGGAAGGCGGGCAGCCCGCTCATCTTGGGGTCGATCAGGATGGCCACCCGGCGCTCGGACAGGCTGCCGATCTCGGCGATGCACAGGGCCAGCTGGTCGGCGGCGAAGGCCACCGGCTCGGCGTGGAAATTGCCGCCCGATAGCACGTCGCCGCTGTCGGGGAACACCAGCGGATTGTCGGTGGCGGCGTTGGCCTCGATCACCAGCGTGCGGGCCACGGCGCGCATGACGTCGAGGATGGCCCCCATGACCTGCGGCTGGCAGCGGAAGGAGTAGGGGTCCTGCACCTTCAGGCAGTCGTCGCGGTGGCTGTTGCGGATGGGACTGTCGGCCATCAAGGCGCGCAGGGCCGTGGCGGCATCGATCTGGCCCGGCTGACCGCGCAGATCGTGGATGCGGGCGTCGAACGGGGCGTCCGAGCCCTTCAGCGCATCGGTGGACATGGCGCCGGTGACCAGGGCCGAGCGGAACAGGTTTTCGGCGCGGAACAGCCCGACGAGCGCCAGCGCCGTGGAGCACTGGGTGCCGTTGAGCAGGGCCAGGCCCTCCTTGGCGGCGAGGACGACGGGCTTCAGCCCCGCCTTCTCCAGCACCACGTCCGCCGGCGTCCATGCGTCCTCGAACCAGACCCTCTGGCGCGGCTCGCCGATCATGGCCGCGGCCAGATGGGCGAGGGGGGCCAGGTCGCCCGAGGCGCCCACCGAGCCCTTGGCCGGGATCAGCGGGACCAGGCCCCGGTTCAGCATCCCGGCCAGAAGCTGGACCGTCTGGCGTCGCACGCCCGAGACGCCGCGCGTCAGGGACGCGATCTTCAGCGCCATGATCAGACGCACGGTCTGGTGCGCCAGGGCGGCGCCGACGCCGCAGGCGTGGGACAGGACCAGGTTCTTCTGCAGGGTCTCCAGATCCGCGTCGTCGATGCGGGTGTTGGCCAGCAGGCCGAAGCCGGTGTTGACGCCGTAGACGGTGCGGCCGCTCTCCACGATGTCCGCCACCGTGGCGGCGCCCTGATCCAGCAGATCGAGGGCGGCGGGGGCGATGGCGACGGGCGTGGGCTCCGTCGCGAGGGTGCGCAGCTGATCCAGCGTCAGGCGCTCGGCGCCGATGGTGATGCTCATGGTGCGGCCTCCAGCGAGGGCAGGTTCAGGCCGTGCTCGCGCGCGGCGTCCCGGGCGATGTCGTACCCGGCGTCGGCGTGGCGCATGACGCCGGTGGCCGGGTCGTTCCACAGGACCCGCTCCAGCCGCTTCGCCGCCTCGGGCGTGCCGTCGGCGACGATGACCACGCCCGAATGCTGGGAGTATCCCATCCCCACGCCGCCGCCGTGGTGCAGCGACACCCAGGACGCGCCGGAGGCCGTGTTCAGCAGGGCGTTCAGCAGGGGCCAGTCGGACACGGCGTCTGAGCCGTCAATCATTGACTCGGTCTCGCGGTTGGGGCTGGCCACCGAGCCGGAGTCCAGATGGTCCCGCCCGATGACCAGGGGCGCCGACAGCTCGCCCGAGGCCACCATCTCGTTGAACATCAGCCCCGCCCGGTGCCGGTCGCCCAGACCGATCCAGCAGATGCGCGCGGGCAGGCCCTGGAAGGCGATGCGCTCGCCGGCCATGTCCAGCCAGCGGTGCAGCCCGGTGTTGTCGGGGAACAGGCGCTTCATGGCGTCGTCGGTCTTGCGGATGTCCTCCGGGTCGCCCGACAGCGCCGCCCAGCGGAACGGCCCGATCCCGCGACAGAACAGGGGGCGGATATAGGCGGGCACGAAGCCGGGAAAGGCGAAGGCGTCCGTCACGCCCTCGTCGAAGGCCACCTGACGGATGTTGTTGCCATAGTCCGTGGTGGGCACGCCCTGGCCATGGAAGTCCAGCATGGCCTGCACATGCACGGCCATGGACGCGCGCGCCGCCTTTTCCACCGCGGCGGGGTCCGTCTGGCGCTTCGCCTCCCACTCGCCGACGGTCCAGCCCGAGGGTAGATAGCCGTTTACGGGATCGTGGGCGCTGGTCTGGTCGGTGACCAGATCCGGCCTGACGCCGCGCCGGACCAGTTCAGGCAACACATCCGCCGCATTGCCCAACAGACCGATTGATTGAGGCTTTTTGTTCCGGACGGACTGGTTCAGCAGTTCGAGCGCTTCGTCCAGCGTATCGGCCGCCACATCCAGATAGCGGGTGCGCAGGCGCATCTCGATGCGGCTGGGCTGGCACTCGACGGCCAGGCACGAGGCGCCCGCCATGGTGGCCGCCAGCGGCTGGGCCCCGCCCATGCCGCCCAGGCCCGCGGTCAGGATCCACTTGCCTGACCAGTCGCCGCCATAGTGCTGGCGGCCCGCCTCCATGAAGGTCTCGTACGTGCCCTGAACGATCCCCTGGGTGCCGATGTAAATCCACGACCCGGCGGTCATCTGGCCGTACATCATCAGGCCCTTGCGATCGAGTTCGTTGAAGTGCTCCCACGTGGCCCATTTCGGAACAAGGTTGGAGTTGGCGATCAGCACCCGGGGCGCGTCCTCATGGGTGCGGAACACGCCCACCGGCTTGCCCGACTGCACCAGCAGGGTCTCGTCCGGCGCCAGCCGGGTCAGCTGCTCGACGATGCGGTCGAAGGACGGCCAGTCGCGGGCGGCCTTGCCGATGCCGCCATAGACCACCAGGTCCTCGGGCCGCTCGGCCACCTCGGGATCCAGGTTGTTCATCAGCATGCGCAGGGCGGCCTCGGCGGCCCAGGTCTTCGCGGTCTTCTCCGGCCCGCGCGGGCTGCGGATGACGCGGATGTTCTGTTGAGTCGTCATGGGCGTCTCTCTACGCTCTCCGACCATGACGACGAAAGACTCAGAGGCGCTTTCATGGCGCTCCGTAGCCGATCTCCTCGGCGATCACCCCGACGCGCCGGTGGCCCTGATCGGGGCGCCGCTGAACGAGCGGTCGCTGACGCCGGGGCGGTGTGATCTGGGACCCCGGGCCCTGCGCGCCGTGCTGCCGCGCCTGTCGACCTATGATCTGGAGACCGGGGTGGAACTGGACATCCGGGTCCATGACACGGGCGATGTGCCGCTGAAAGCGGTGTCGCCCAAGGACGCTTTCGAGCCGGTGCGCGACGCGGTGGCGGCGCAGGCGCACCGCGCCCTGACGATCCTGATCGGCGGCAACAACGCCATCACCCGCCCGGCGGCCCACGCCCTGGGGCTGGCGCGGGTGGGGGTGCTCACGCTGGACGCCCATTTTGACCTGCGCGACACCGATCAGGGCCTGACCAACGGCAATCCGATCCAGGCGCTGCTGGACGACGGGCTGGACGGGCGGCGCATCAGCCAGATCGGCCTGGCGCCCTTCGCCAACACCCGCCGCGCCCACGAGAAGGCGCTGGCCGCCGGCATCTCGGTGCGCACCGCGCGCCAGTGCCGCGAGCAGGGGCTGGCCGCCGTCGCGGCGCAGGAACTGGAGCGGCTGTCGGGGCTTTGCGACGTCATCCATGTGGATTTCGACATCGATGTGATCGACCGCAGCCAGTGGCCCGCCAGCCCCGGCGCCCGACCAGGCGGGGTGTCGGCGCAAGACTTCTTCGACGCCGCCCGGGTCATCGCCGCCCATCCGAAGGTGCGCGCCGTGGACCTGACCGAATACGACCCCTCGCTGGAGGTGGGCGATCTGGGGAGCCTGACGGCGGGCCGCTGGTTCTGCGAGATCCTGGCGGGGGTTCAGGCCCGATGATCCGCGCCGACCGCCTCATCACCGACTGCCGCCTCGCCACCATGGCGGAGGGCGTCGAGCCCTATGGCGCCGTCGAGGACGGGGCGATCCTGATCCGGAACGGGGATATCGTTTGGGTCGGGGCGGGGGCGGACCTGCCGCCTCACCACGCAGTGGAGACGGACCGGCTGGACGGGCGCTGGGTCACGCCGGGGCTGATCGATTGCCACACCCATCTGGTGTTCGGCGGCGACCGGTCGGGCGAGTTCGAGCAGCGGCTGGGCGGCGCCACCTATGAAGAGATCGCCCGGGCGGGCGGGGGCATCGTCTCCAGCGTGCGCATGACCCGCGAGGCGTCCGAGGACGATCTGGTCGCCTCGGCCCTGAAGCGGCTGGCGGGGCTGAAGGCGTCGGGCGTCACCACGGTCGAAATCAAGTCCGGCTACGGCCTGGACCGGGACAGCGAGCTGAAGATGCTGCGCGCGGCCCGGCGGGTGGGCGCCGAGGGCGGGGCAAGGGTGGCCACCAGCTATCTGGGCCTGCACGCCGTGCCGCCCGAGTTCCGGGAGGACCGCGCCGCCTATGTGGATCTGGCGGTGGACGGGATCCTGCCCGCCGCCCACGCCGAGGGGCTGGTGGACGCGGTGGACGCCTACTGCGAGCCCATCGCCTTCTCCCGCGACGAGGTGGCGCGGCTGTTCGACAGGGCGACCGCGCTGGGCCTGCCGGTGAAGCTGCATGCGGACCAGCTGTCCAACGGCGGCGGCGCGGCGCTGGCGGCGCGCTACGGGGCCCTGTCGGCTGACCACGTCGAACATGCGGACGAGGCCGGCATCGCCGCCATGGCCGAGGCGGGGGTGGTGGCGGTGTTGCTGCCCGGCGCCTTCCTGATGCTGCGGGAGGAGACGCCGCCGCCCATCGAGGCCCTGCGCGGACACGGGGTGGCCATGGCCGTGGCCACGGACTGCAATCCCGGCACCTCGCCGGTGGCCTCCCTGCTGGCGGCCCTGACCCTGGCCTGCGTGCAGTTCCGCCTGACGCCCGAAGAGGCCCTGACGGGGGCGACGCGCCATGCGGCGAAGGCGCTGGGCCTGGCGGACCGCATCGGCGCGCTGGAGCCCGGCAAGGCGGCGGATCTGGCGGTGTGGGACATCAACCGACCGGCCGAGCTCTGCTACTGGCTGGGCGCGCCGCTGCTGCATCGCCGTTATCTGGCCGGGCGGCCGGATTGACAGAAGCGCCGGAAGGGCGCGCCTTGGGCGGGGGAGGAAGACGCCATGCTGATCACCATCCTGGGAGCCTTGACGCTGATCAGTCCGGCGCCGGCGCCGCAGGCCGCCGAGGACCTGTCCTGGCTGGAAGGCCGGTGGCGGGCGTGCGAGGCGGGCGGCGAGACGGTGGAGGTCTGGTCCCGGGCGGATGACGGGCTGCTGTTCGGCCATTCGGCGACCCGGCGCGGCGGCCGCGTCGCGGCGTGGGAGCAACTGCGCATCGTCACGCGGGACGGGGTGACCCTGTATCAGGCCATGCCCGGCGGGCGGGCCGCCGTGGACTTCGTCCTGGTGGACCAGGCGCCCCGGGGCGCGGTGTTCGAGAACCGCGACAACGACTGGCCCAACATCATCGTCTATGAGCGCCACGAGACGGGCCTGACAGCGACGGCGCGGGGGCTGGACGGCGAGGACGAGCCGGAGATGCGCTGGGACTATGCGGCGGCGGACGGCGCGGCCGGGTGTGACTGATCCCGTGAGCGAGCGGACGGACACCGACATCGTCATCCTGGGCGGCGGGCACAACGGGCTGGTGTGCGCCTTCTATCTGGCGCGGGCCGGGCTGAAGGTGACGGTGCTGGAGCGGCGCGGCGTGGTCGGCGGGGCCGCGGTGACGGAGGAATTTCATCCGGGGTTCCGCAATTCCACGGCCAGCTACACCGTCAGCCTGCTGAACCCGAAGATCATCGCCGACATGGACCTGGCCCGCCACGGCCTGCGGGTGGTCGAGCGCAAGATGGGCAATTTCCTGCCGCTGGATGACCGCGCGTATCTGCTGGCGGGGGAGGGGCGGACGCCGGCCGAGGTGGCGAAGTTCTCGGCTCGGGACGCCGAGCGGCTGCCTGACTATGAGCGGCGGCTGGAGGCGGTGGCGGACGTGCTGCGCGACCTGATCCTGAC
>JBALUZ010000035.1:0-20503 GCA_036963825.1 Brevundimonas sp. | reverse complement strand
CCGCTTTCGTCCAGTCGGGCGGTCAGGACCGCCGCGCCGAGGCCCGCCGCCGCCCCGGCCGCCGCGAGCGCCGGAACCAGCATCAGCCCCGCTGCGCCCGGCCCCATGCGCCTCAGCCCTGGTTGTGACGAGCAAAGACCCGGGCGGCGCCGCCGTTCAGCACCAGCAGGGTCTCATACGGTCGCCCCGGCCGGCCGGGAACCTCCATGCCGGGAGAGCCGAGGGGCATGCCGGGCACGGCCAGCCCCACCGCGCGGGGACTTTCGTCCAGCAGACGGATGACGTCGGCGGCGGGGACGTGGCCCTCGAAGATGTAGCCCTCGGCTACGCCGGAGTGGCACGACATCAGCCGGTCCGGCAGGCCGTGCCGGCGGCGAACGGGCGACAGGTCGTCGAGGATCTCGACCGTGGTTTCAAAGCCCGCGCCGCGAAGGTGTTCAACCCAGCCGTCACAGCAGCCGCACGTGGGCGTCTTGTAGACGGTCATGGTCCGCGTTCGCGCCAGGGCGGCGCCGGGCGCCAGAAGGGCGGCGGCCGCCAGCAGGGTGCGTCGGTTCAGGGACATGGAGCTCATCCTCTTCAGACGAAGGGCTGACCCTACGGCTGGTTCAGGTCGGCCAGGGCGCGGGACAGGTCCAGGCGGATCAGGCGCGCGGCCTCGGCCACGGCGCGCTGCTCGCCGTCGCGCTGGGCGGCGATGGCCGCATAGGCCTGGTCCGCGGCGGCGTAGGTGACCGTGGCCGTCACTGCGTCGGTGATGGCCTCGCCCCCGGCGACGGGGGTCAGCTGGTAACGCACCGTCAGCACCAGCTCGTAGCGCGAAACGGTGTCGTCCACCCGGCGGCCCAGCGGCGTCCGGCGCTGATCCAGATCGGTCGCCAGCCGCCACAGGGCGGTCTGGCCGCGATCCCAGGCCAGTTCATCCTCAAGCGCCTGACGCAGCTCGAAGCCGGTGCGGGTGTCCGGGACCGAAACGGAGATGCGCGACAGGGTCGGGGACACGCCGGGCTCGGCGTAAAGGGGCGTGAATCCGCAGGCGGCCAGCATCATCAGGGCGCTGAAAGCGGCGGCGATGCGGACCGGACGGATCATCCGGCCACCAGATTGATGATGCGGTCGGGCACGACGATGACCTTTCGGACCGACTGGCTGACCGAGGCAAGGTAGGCCTGAACCGTCGGGTTCGCCAGAGCCGCCTCGCGCACCTGATCCTCGGGGGCGCCGCGCGGCATGACCACCTCGCCGCGGCGCTTGCCGTTGATCTGGACCGGCAGGGTCACCTCGTCGTCGACAGCCAGCGCCGGATCGTAGTCCGGCCAGGGCGCGTCCAGCACCATCCCGTCCTCGCCCAGCCGCGTCCAGCACTCCTCGGCCAGGTGCGGCGTGAAGGGCGCGATCAGCCGGGCCAGGGCCGACAGGGCCTCGCGCCGGGCCCCGCCGCCGGCCCCGCCGTGGGCGCGGATGACAGCCACAAAGGCGTAGAGCTTGGCGATGGCGGCGTTGAAGCGGAAGCCCTCGACGCCCTCGCTGACCGCCTTGATCGCCTTGTGCGTCTCGCGGCGCAGGGCCTCGTCCAGCGCCGCGTCGCCCGTCCTCTCGGGATCGAAGCCGTCGAACTCGACCCAGACCCGCTGCACGAAGCGGCTGGCGCCCTCGACGCCGCCGGCGGTCCACTGCACGTCGCGCTCCGGCGGGCTGTCGGACAGCACGAACAGGCGCCCGGCGTCCACGCCGTAGGCCTCCAGAATCTCTTCGGGCGCCACGACGTTCTTTTTGGACTTCGACATCTTCTCGATGTCGCCGATGGTCAGGGCCTCGCCGGTGGAGCGGCGCACAGCCGTGCGCCTGTCGCCCTCGGTGACGATCTCCACGTCGGTGGGCTCGACCCATTTGCCGTCGGCCGCCTTGTAGGTCTCGTGGACCACCATGCCCTGGGTGAACAGGCCGGCGAACGGCTCCTTCACGTCCATCAGGCCCGCGTCCGACAGGGCCCGGGTGATGAAGCGGGCGTACAGCAGGTGCAGGATCGCGTGCTCGACCCCGCCGATGTACTGGTCCACCGGCAGCCAGCGGTCCGCCGCCGCCTTGTCGACAGGCGCGTCGGCCGTGGGATCGGTGAAGCGCGCGAAATACCAGGAACTGTCCACGAAGGTGTCCAGCGTATCGGTCTCGCGCCGGGCGTCCGCGCCGCACGAGGGACATTTCACGTGCTTCCAGGTGGGGTGACGGTCCAGCGGATTGCCGGGCACGTCGAAGGTCACGTCCTTCGGCAGCTCCACCGGCAGCTGGTCGGCCGGGACCGGAACCGGGCCGCAGGTCTCGCAATGAATGACGGGGATGGGGCAGCCCCAGTAGCGCTGGCGGCTGACGCCCCAGTCGCGCAGGCGGTAGACCGTGGCGCCCTCGCCCAGGCCGGCCGCCTCGATCCGGGCCACCGCCGCCTTCTTCGCGGCCTCCACGTCCAGGCCGTCCAGATCGGCCGAGTTGAAGATGCGGCCCGGACCCACATAGGCCTCGTCCGCCACATCGAAGTCCTCGCCGGCGCCGTCGGGGCGCACCACGGGGATGACCGGCAGGTCATACTTGCGGGCGAAGTCCAGATCGCGCTGGTCGTGGGCCGGACAGGCGAAGATGGCGCCGGTGCCGTATTCCGACAGGATGAAATTGGCGATCCACACCGGGACCGTGCGCGTCGGGTCCAGCGGATGGACGGCGGTCAGGCCGGTGTCGAAGCCGATCTTCTCGGCCTGGTCGATCTCGGCCTGGCTGGCGCCGCCCTTCTTGCACTCGGCGATGAAGGCGGCGGCCCCGGCGCTGCGTTCGGCGATGGCGGCCGACAGGGGATGGTCCGGCGCCAGGCCCACGAAGGACGCGCCGTACAGGGTGTCGGGCCGGGTGGTGAACACCTCGACGCTCTCGAAGCCTTCAGGAACCTCGCCCTTCAGCGGCCAGGTCACCCGGGCGCCGGTGGAACGACCGATCCAGTTGGCCTGCATCAGCCGGACTTTCTCGGGCCAGCGGTCGAGGGTGGACAGACCCTCCACCAGATCATCGGCGTAGTCGGTGATCCGCAGGAACCACTGGGTCAGCTTCTTCTTCTCGACCTCGGCGCCGGAGCGCCAGCCGCGGCCGTCGATCACCTGCTCGTTGGCCAGAACGGTGTTGTCCACCGGGTCCCAGTTGACGACGCCTTCCTTGCGATAGACCAGGCCCCGCTTCAGCAGCTCGATGAACCAGGCCTGCTGCTTGCCGTAGTAGGCCGGGTCGCAGGTGGCGAACTCGCGGCTCCAGTCCAGCGAGAGCCCCAGAAGCTTCAATTGGTCGCGCATGGCGGCGATGTTGGACCAGGTCCAGTCGCCGGGGTGCACGCCCCGCTCCATGGCTGCGTTCTCGGCCGGCATGCCGAAGGCGTCCCAGCCCATGGGGTGCAGCACGTCGAAGCCCTGGGCGCGCTTGTGCCGCGCCACCACGTCGCCCATCACATAGTTGCGGGCGTGGCCCATGTGGATGTTCCCGCTGGGGTAGGGGAACATCTCCAGCACATAGTATTTCGGCCGTCCGGTGTCGCCGGTCGGGGTCACGAAGGCTTTCGCCGCCTCCCAGCGCGCACGCTGGCGGGGTTCGGCCGTCCGGGGATCGTATCGCGTCATGCGGTCAGTCTGGCTCCGGCGTTCAGCCGGCGTGGGCGAGGTTCAGCTCCCGCGCACGGGTCAGGATGGCGTTCTCCAGATCCGTCTCGGTCTGGGGATTCACCGGCTGGGCGATCCACTGGCCCGCCTCGTTGCGGACCTCGCGGGTGATGGACACGTTCAGGGCGTCGGCGCGCAGGCGGGTGTCGAGGATAAACACCGTGGCCTTGAAGCGCTCGTTCGGCGAGGCGGCCGGGGTGTGCCAGTCATAGTTGATCACGCCGCCCCATGGATCGGCGGTGACCAGCGGCATGAAGGACAGGGTGTCCAGAGACGCACGCCACAGGAAGCTGTTGACCCCGATGCCCTGTTCGGCCCCGGCCGACGCCGTGCTGTCGCCGCGCGACAGGGGATTCAGGCTGCCGCAGCTCGCGAGGGCGATGCTGGAGGCGACCAGGGCGATCGACACGCCGCGAGTGATGGCCATGGGAAACTCCGTCAAATGATAGCCGCGCCGCCGGGCGCAGGCGACCGGCCGCCGGCGCCGCGCCCCCACGGACCGCCTTCAGGGTCTATAGCATGGCGAACCGCCGCGCTGACAAGCGGGTCCGTCGCATTCTGGCGCCGGACTCCCGTGTTGCGCGAGCCACAGGCCTGCACGAACCTGTCACGGAACCTTGCTAGGGACCCCGCATTGCGTTGACCGGGCGGAAAGACGATGTCTAATCGCAAATGCCGGTGCAGGCCTTGCCGACCGGTCGGCGAGGGACAGTCAACGGTCCAGCCGCTTGAAGGGCGGAACGAGTGATGCGGGTCCAGGGACTCATGGTTGCGATGGCTGCTGCGGCGGCCCTGACGGCGACGGCGCACGACGCCTCGGCGCAGATGCGCGAGTCCGTCCAGGCGTCGCCCGTCGTCCGCAACGATCTGGTCTCCCAGCGGGACGCGCCCCGGCGCGGGCTGCAATGGAACGAGGACGGCCGCTGGGGTCTGGACCTGAACCTCAATCAGCCCGTCGGCCGCGAGGCGGACTGGAGCGACGTGCAGGCCGGCGCCTACTACCGCCTCAATCCGCGCCTTCGCGTCGGCGCGGCGGCGTCCCTTTCGGAGCCCCGGACGGACCCCGCCCGTCCCGTGGAATCGGACCGCCGCTCGCAGCCGCGCGTGCGGCTGGAGACGATCTTCAAATTCTAGACGCGTCCCGGGCGAAAGCCCGGACGATCCCGTCGACCGCGCCCAGGCCGGCGGCGCCGCTGGACGCCAGGCGGGGCGCATTCGCTGCGTGAATTCCTCCCAGCCCCAGCACCGGCAGGCGCGCCTGCCTGACCATGGCGGCGAAGCTGTCCGGGCCCAGCGCCTCGCCGCCGGAGGGACTGGCCGTGGCGAAGACCGGCGACAGCAGCACCGCGTCCAGCCCTGACGCCGCAGCCCGCTCCAGCGCCTCGGGCGCGTGGGCCGCGCCGGTGACCAGCCGGAGGCCGGCGTCGCGGGCGTCCGCGGCCTGGCGGAGCGCCCGTTCGGGCAGGTGCACGCCGTCGGCGCCGACGGCGACGGCCAGGGCGATGTCCAGCCCGACGGACAGCCGGACCCCGGCCGCCCGGGTGACCTCTCTCAGACGCCGGGCCTCCGCCTCCGCCTCGGGGCGGCCGAAACCGCGATAGATCACCGCCGCCCCGGCCGGCAGGCGCGCGGCGATCTCCCAGGGACGGGGCGTGCGCTTCGGGTCGGTGACGAACACAAGCGGCGGCAGGCGCGCCGCCGACGGGCTGACACGGGCGGCGGCCCGGTTTAAGGCCTTGGCCGTCTCCCACAGCCGGGTCGCTTCGTCGGACAGGACCATGGACTCTCTCGTCGCCTCAGCCCTGGACACGGTGCGCCGCCGCATCACGAAGGCGGCCCGCGCGGCAGGGCGGGATCCGTCGGATATCACGCTGACCGCCGTTTCCAAGCAGCAGCCCGACGCCGCAGTCCAGGCCGCGCTGGACGCGGGCCAGCGGGTCTTCGGCGAAAACCGGGTCCAGGAGGCGCAGGGCCGCTGGAGCGAACGACGCGCCGCCCTGGCCGACCTGCAGCTGCGGCTGATCGGGCCGCTGCAGTCCAACAAGGCCGGCGACGCCCTGGCCCTGTTCGACGTCATCGAGACCCTGGACCGGGACAAGCTGGCGCGGGCCCTGGCCGAGGCGGGCCTGAAGGCCGGGCTGCGGCCGCGGGTGCTGGTCCAGATCAACACCGGGGAGGAGCCGCAGAAGGCGGGGGTCCCGCCGCCCGAGGCGGACGCGTTCATCGCCCGGGTGCGCGCCGAATACGACTTCGATCTTCAGGGCCTGATGTGCATTCCGCCCGCCGGGGACGAGCCGGCCATGCATTTCGCCCTGCTCTCGCGAATCGCCGCCCGCAACGGTCTGGCGGTGCTGTCCATGGGCATGAGCGGAGACTATGAGACCGCCGTGCGCTTCGGCGCCACCCACGTTCGCGTGGGTTCGGGCCTGTTCGGGGCGCGCCCGGCCCCTGATCGGCCGTAAAGTCCCGCCCCGAGAGCGAATTTCGCCGTTCAAGCCTTGGCGAGCGGCCCGGCGCTCGCCATTCTTGTGGCATGGCGCAATCCAAGACCCTGCTGATCATCGACGACGACAATGAGCTGCGCGAGGCCCTCGCCGAGCAGCTGGACATGCATGACGAATTCAGGACCGTCCAGGCCGCAACGGCCGCCGACGGGGTGCGCATGGGCCGGGAGATTCGCGCCGACCTGATCCTGCTGGACGTGGACCTGCCCGACATGGACGGCCGCGAGGCCTGCCGGCTGCTGCGCAAGGCCGGAGTCAAGTCGCCCATCATCATGCTGACCGGGGCGGCCGCGGATTCCGACGCCATCCTGGGGCTGGATTCCGGGGCCAACGACTATGTCACCAAGCCTTTCCGCTTCGGGGTGCTGCTGGCGCGCATCCGCGCCCACCTGCGCAGCCACGAGCAGTCCGAGGATGCGGTCTTCGCCATCGGCCCCTACGAGTTCCGGCCCGCCGGCAAGATGCTGATGGGACCGAAGGACAGGAAGATCCGCCTGACCGAGAAAGAGACCAACATCCTCAAATACCTCTATCGCGCCGGGGCCAAGCCTGTGTCGCGCGAGGAGCTGCTGACCGAGGTGTGGGGCTACAACGCCGGGGTCACCACCCACACCCTGGAGACCCACATCTACCGCCTGCGCCAGAAGATCGAGCCCGAGCCCGGCCAGGCCCGCCTGCTGGTCACCGACGCCGGCGGCTATCGCCTGCAGCCCTGACGCCTAGACGCCCAGCGCGTTCTGCAGGGTCTCCAGCATCCGGCGGGCGTCCACGGGCTTGGGCACCCAGCCGTCCATGCCGGCCGCCAGGTAGCCGTCGGTCTCGTGGGCCAGGATGCTGGCGGTGACCGCGATGATGGGCGTGCGGGGGCGGTCTTCCGACTGCTCGCGCGCGCGGATGCCGGCGGTGGCGGCGATGCCGTCCATCTTGGGCATGTGAATGTCCATCAGGATGGCGTCCCAGTCGCCGGCGGCCCACGCCTCGATCGCGGCCTCGCCGTCCTCCACGGACTCGCTCTGGATGGCGAACTGGCTGAGCAGGGTCGAAAGCACCACCCGGTTGGCGGGATTGTCCTCGGCGATCAGCACGCGCACCGGACGATCCGGCGCGGCGCCGCCCGCATCGTCGCGCGGCGCGGAAGCGGCGGGCGCCAGCGCGATCTCGAGCGCGAAGGTGGAGCCCTCGCCGGGCGTGCTCTGCACCGTCACCGCGCCGCCCATGAGGGCGGCCAGGTCGCGGCAGATGGCCAGGCCGAGACCGGCGCCGCCGTGGCGGCGGGTGCTGGAGCCGTCGGCCTGGACGAAGCGCTCGAACAGGCGGGCGCGGTCCTGCGGGGCGATGCCGGGCCCGGTGTCGGTGACGCTGAGGCGGAGGATGTCGTCGTCGCGGTCGATGCGGCCCTCGATCCGACCGGCTTCCGTGAATTTGAGGGCGTTGGAGAAGAGGTTGCCCATCACCTGGCGGATGCGTACCGCGTCGCCCATGAACCAGCCCTCGGCCTCGGGCGCCACGGTGAGGCTGAACCCGAGCCCCTTCTCGGCGGCCAGGGGACCGTAAAGGGCGGCCAGGTCGTCGCCAAAGGCGCGCATGTTGAACGGCGCGGGGTCCAGCGACAGACGGCCGGCCTCGATGCGCGAGATGTCGAGGATGTCGTTGATGATGCGCAGCAGGGCCGCGCCGGAGTCGTTGATGGTGTCCAGCCTCTGGCGCTGGGCCGGCGACAGCTCGTCATGCGCCATGATCTGGGCCATGCCCAGCACGCCGTTCAGGGGCGTGCGCAGCTCGTGGGTCATGGTGGCCAGGAATTCGGACTTGGCGCGGTTGGCGGCCTGGGCCTCGATCATCAGGGCCTCGGTGTGGCGGCGGTGCTCCTCGGCTTCCATCTCGAGGCGCTGCTTGACCACGGCCGCGCGGCGGAAGGTGTCCACCGCCCGCGCCATGTCGCCGATCTCGTCCCGTCGACCGACGCCGGGCGCCACGAAATCCGTTTCTCCACGGGCGAGCCGCCGCATGATCGCCGTCAGGGCCGAGACGGGCGCGCCCATGTCCCGCACCAGGATGGCGCCCATGAGGGCGGCGATCAGGGCGGCCATGAGGATGCCGGTGACCAGCACGACCTCCATCACGAACAGGGCCCGGCCGCTGTCGTCGTTGTAGGCCTCAAGGCCCGCGCGGGCGTCGGCCCGCATGGCGTCCAGGACGTCTTCCGCCGGGGCGATGAGACTGTCCGCCAGCCCCGTCTCGCCCACCAGACGGGCGGCCTCGAGCCGGCGTTCGGGGTCGGCGGCCAGGGCGATGGCCGGCGCCATGGCCTCGGCCTCCCAGCGGGCGTGGGCGGCGTTGAGCACCGCGACGCGCGCGGCCAGGCGGGGATCGTCCGCGGCGAGGGCCGTGAGGCGCGCCGCCTGCGCCACATAGGTGGGCCGGTGAAGGTCGTGGATGCGGCGCAGATAGTAGGGCTCGCCGCTGAGCAGATAGCCGCGCAGGGAGTTCTCCTCACGGGCCAGGGCGAAGCGGGCGGTCTCGGCGGCCTGCAGCATCTCGAGCGCCCGCGCGCCCTCGGCCTCGGAGCGCTTGACGGTCTGCATGTGGGCGAACAGCACAGCGCCCATCACGGCGATGGCGGCCAGGACCACCGAGAAGGCGACGACCATCTTCAGGGGCGTGCGCAGATGGAACAGGCCCATGCCGCGGCCCAGAAAGGCCGTCAGCGCGCGCGTGGCTCCGAATCCCGGCATCAGCCCCCCTTGGAGCGGCCAAAAAATAACTCTGCCCTGGCACTAGGCGCCGCCGCTGGTTGCGGCGGCGTTAATATTCGCGGCGCCCGCGTCAGACCGCCAGGTCGAGGGCCACGGGCGCATGGTCGCTGGGCCGCTCCCAGGCGCGGACGTCCTCATGGATCCGGGCCGAGCCGGGGATGACGGCGGGCGTCAGGCCGGGCGAGGTCCACAGATGGTCCAGCCGCAGGCCCCGGTTCGACTGGCGGAAGTCGGCGGCGCGATAGCTCCACCAGCTGGCCAGCTTCTGCTCCGCGGGATGGGCGTCGCGGATCACGTCGGCAAAGCCGAGGGAGGCCTGGAGCGCCCGCATGGCCGCCACCTCCACCGGGGTGTGGCTGACGATTTTCGACATGTGGCGGTGGTTCCACACGTCGTTCTCGCCCGGCGCGATGTTCAGGTCGCCGGCCACCAGCAGGGGCGCCCCGGGATCGCGGGCGGCGAACTGGCGGGTGAGGCGCTCGTAGAAGTCCAGCTTGTGATCGAATTTGGGGTTCAGGGCCCGGTCGGGGATGTCGCCGCCGGCGGGGATGTAGAAATTCTGGATCTCCACGCCCCGGATGACGCCCGAAACGCAGCGGGCGTGGCCCTCGCGGCAGGCGGCCAGGTCGGGGGCGTCGGCGATGGGATGGCGCGAGGCGATGGCCACCCCGTGCCAGCCCTTCTGGCCCGCCACCTTCAGGTGCGGCAGCCCCATGTCGCGGAAGGCGGCCTCCGGGAACTGGTCCGGCAGGCATTTGATCTCCTGCAGGCAAAGCACGTCCGGGGCCTGCTCGGCCACGAAGCGGGCGACCTGTTCGGCCCGCAGGCGCACGGAGTTGACGTTCCAGGTGACGATGCGAAGGGACATGGCCCGGACCTAGAGGATTAGTCTTGAGGGCGCCACCGCTCGCGTCGCGGACGCTCGCTGCCTGGGCGGGTTGAGGGCGCTGAGCGGCGCGCAGGCTGAAGCGCCCGCCGGTGCGGGGTGATGGGAAGGGTGCGGGGCGCCGGGCCATCGCCCGGTGCAAGGATAGACAAATACCGTTTCGACGAAGGCTGACGCCCCGCGTAATCGTTTGGCTGGAGCCCCCGGTAGGCACGCGTTTTAGGCGCTAGCCGGTGTTTTGGCCCCGGGCGGGCAGGTGCAGGCAGCGCCCTGCATCCTGGACCCGGCGAGTAATCCGCCCCGCCGCTCAGTCCCGCTCGATCACAGCCCGCCGCCGCCAGGTCGCCGGCCGAGCGCCCCTCCCGTGCGACGGGATGGGAGAAGCATACGGGCGTGGGGAACGCGGTCGGAAAAGTGGGCGAAGATTTTTGTGAAAGCCTTATGCGGCAATGCATTGGCCCGGAAAAATGCGGGACGAAGTCGGCCAATCCTCCCCCGTCGGGGGAGGTGGATCGCCGCATCGCGGCGAGACGGAGGGGGCTGAAGCCGGGCCGGGCCGGTGTGGGTGGGCTGGATCGCCGCCGATGGGGCGCGGCGGTCGCATAGCCAGACCCCCGGCCAGCCCCCTCCACCATGCAGCGCATGGTCCCGTCGTCGGATCGGCTCCGCCGATCCTTCCTCCACCCCCGATGGGGGAGGATAGGTCACACCGGGTGGGTCGGTTCCGGCTTGGGCGGCGCGGCGGGCTCTTCGGGCAGGGGAATGAACTCGAGGGAATCCTCGGCGGGCAGGGCCATGCGCCCGGCCTTCCAGTCGGCCTTGGCCTGGTCGATGCGGGCCTGGCTGGAGGAGACGAAATTCCACCAGATGATGCGCTCGCCCACCGGCTCGCCGCCCAGCAGCATGACCGAGGCCTTCTCCAGCGCCTTGATGGTGGGCTCGGCGTGGGGCTCCAGCACCGCCATCTGGCCCGCCTGCAGCACCCGGTCGCCGATCTCGATGGAGCCTCTGGCCACGAACACGGCCCGCTCGCTCATGCCGCCGGCGCCCCGGCCCGGCGGCGGGGCGGACCGAACGCCCGGCTCCATCTCCCAGTGCACATAGAACAGGGGCGAGGAGGTCTTCACGTCGGCCGCGGCGCCGTAGGCCTCGCCCGCCACCAGCCGGGCGAACAGGCCGCCGTTCTCATAGGCGGGCAGGTCGGCCTCCCCATGGTGGAAGAAGGCCGGATCGGTCTCCTCCGCCTCGTCGGGCAGGGCGATCCAGGCCTGCATGCCGTGCATGGGGCCGCCCTGGCTCTTCTTCAGGGGATCGGTGCGCTCGGAATGGACGATGCCCTTGCCCGCGGTCATCCAGTTGACCTCGCCGGGGCGGATGGCCTGGGTGTAGCCCAGACTGTCCCGGTGCATGATCTCGCCCTCGAACAGATAGGTCAGGGTCGACAGGCCGATGTGGGGGTGCGGCCGCACATTGACGGAGTCGGCGCCGGGGGCGAACTCGGCCGGGCCCATCTGGTCCAGAAAGACGAAGGGCCCCACCATGCGGCGGGCATGGAAGGGCAGAACCCGTCCCACCTGGAACCCGCCCAGGTCCTTTTTCCGTGCGTCGATGACCATCTCGATCATGTGAGTCTCCCCCGATCGCTGAATCCTACCCCCATGACCGGCGCCTCGCCAAGCGACTTGCCGTTACCGATGTACCATGGTAACAAATGACCATGCTGATTGAACGCGTCCAGACCGGGGTCCGCCTCGAGAAGCGCCTGCTCAAGGTGCTCAAGGCCCTGGCCGAACACCAGGACCTGAGTCTGGGCGACCTGATCGAAGGGATCGTCCTGCACGCCTTTGAGGGCCGGTCGCCCTTTTCGCCGGCCACCCGGGACGTGATCGAACAGCTGAAGGCGGTCTACGGGCTGGACCTGACGGCGGCGAGCAGTCACGCCCTCGCCGAGCGCGCAGATGCCGGCTGAGCGCGCGCTGCTGCGGCAGTTCCTGCAGGGCGGCCTCGACGCCGCCCGGTTCGGCCACCGGGACCATGTGCGCGTGGCCTGGGCCATGCTGGGGCCGGACGGCATGGCGTTCCACGAAGCCTACGCCGCGTACCGGGCCGGACTGGTGCGTTTGACCGGGGCGGCCGGCGTCCCGGAGAAGTTCAGCGAGTCCCAGACGCTGGACTGGCTGGCGCTGGTGCATGAATCCCTCGCCGCGACCGGGGAGGCCTCGGACTTCATCGCCTTCGAGGCGAAGGCCGGATTGCACCGCCGGTCCCTGGCGGATCGCTATCCGCCCGGGCGGCTGGCCGCCGCGGACGCCAGAACCGGGCTGATCCTTCCCTAGCCCACGTGCGGCGTGACGATGCCGAGCGGCAGGGCGGTGACGTTCTTGACCCCGCGGGTGACGATGTGGCTCTCGCAGTCCGAGACGATGCCCAGGGAGAGCAGCTTCTCGCGCAGGAAGCGGTCGAAGGCGTGCATGTCGCAGGTGATGATGCGCAGCACATAGTCCTCGCGCCCGGTGATGGTGGCGCACTGGATCACCTCGGGCCAGTGGGCGACCGCCTCCTCGAAGATCTGCAGGTTGTCCCTGGAGGGCAGGCTGAGCTTGACGATGGCGTAGACCTCGAAGTCCAGGCCCAGCAGATCGGCGTCCAGCAGCGTGACGCGCTTGCGGATCAGGCCGCTATCCTCCAGTCTCTTGATGCGGCGCCAGCACGGCGAGGCCGAAAGGCCCACCCGTTCGGCCACCTCGGCCACCGGCAGACCCGCATCCTGTTGCAGGATGTCGAGGATGCGGGCGTCGATGGGATCCAGTTCTTCGGCCAAGCCGTTTCTCCAAATTGCGATTTGACGCAATAATCTACCCCAATTCGTCCTTGCGCAAGGGCAAAATTGGGCGGGCGTACAGCGCGGCCTCGTGCTATGCGTTCGCGCTGAGGAAGCCCCCCGCCAACGGCCGCAGACGCTGAGACGGACCATGAGCAAGACGCCCCCGGCCAAGCGGCCGAACGCCCGACCGCTGTCGCTGCGGATTCCCGAGCCTTCGGGCCGGCCCGGCGACACGCCGGATTTCAGCCATCTGAGGCTGGATGAACCCGGGGCGGTCGACCGCCCCGAGACCGATACGCCGCCGCTGGACATGCGCGACCACGCCTTCCGGCTGGTGCGCGTGCTGAACGACGCCGGCGAGGCGGTGGGGCCGTGGGATCCGAAGCTGGACCCCGAGACCCTGAGGAACGGCCTCAAGGCCATGATCCTGACCCGGGCCTTCGACGACCGGATGCATCGGGCCCACCGCCAGGGCAAGACCAGCTTCTACATGAAGTGCACCGGCGAGGAGGCCATCGCGGTGGCCCAGGGCATGGTGCTGCCGCGCGAGGACATGGGCTTTCCCACCTATCGCCAGCAGGGCCTGCTGATCGCGCGCGGCTATCCGCTGGTCGACATGATGAACCAGATCTATTCGAACGCCTCGGACCCCATCAAGGGCCGCCAGCTGCCGATCATGTACTCCAGCCGCGACTACGGCTTCTTCACCATCAGCGGCAATCTGGGCACCCAGTATCCCCAGGCGGTGGGCTGGGCCATGGCCAGCGCCTACAAGGGCGACGACCGGCTGGCCATCGCCTGGATCGGCGACGGGGCCACGGCGGAAGGCGACTTCCACAACGCCCTGACCTTCGCCGCCGTCTACCGGGCGCCGGTGATCCTGAACATCGTCAACAACCAGTGGGCCATCAGCTCCTTCCAGGGCATCGCCGGGGGGCTGGAGACCACCTTCGCCTCCAAGGCCGTGGGCTACGGCCTGCCGGCCCTGCGGGTGGACGGCAACGACTTCCTGGCGGTGTGGGCGGCGACCCAGTGGGCCGAGGAGCGGGCGCGCGCCAATCTGGGGGCCACGGTGATCGAGCTGTTCACCTACCGCGGCGCGCCGCACTCCACCTCGGACGACCCCAGCCGCTACCGGCCGGGCGACGAGCACGAGAAATGGCCGCTGGGCGATCCGGTCATGCGGCTGAAGCAGCACCTGATCCGGCTGGGCGAATGGTCCGACGACCAGCAGGCCGAGGCCGAGCGGGACGCGGTGGAGAAGGTGCGCGCGGCGGGCCGCGAGTCCGAAGCCATCGGCACCCTGGGCCAGTCGCGGCCCAGCGTGAAGACCATGTTCGAGGAGGTCTACGCCACCGAGGACTGGCGCCTCGTCGAACAGCGGCGCGAGGTGGGGGTCTGACCATGAGCAACACCACCTTCACCGAAGCCGACCGCACCGACGGCGTGGAGCCGGACATGGTCGACCAGGACGCGGCCCCGAAGTCCGTGGCCCCGAAAGGCGACGTGGTTCCCATGAACATGATCCAGGCCCTGAACTCGGCCCTGGACGTGAAGATGGCCGAGGACCCGAACGTGCTCAGCTTCGGCGAGGACGCGGGCTATTTCGGCGGCGTGTTCCGGGTCACCGACAAGCTGCAGTCGAAACACGGCATGACCCGCAGCTTCGACGCCCCCATCAGCGAATGCGGCATCGTGGCCGCGGCCATCGGCATGGGGGCCTACGGCCTGCGCCCGGTGGTGGAGATCCAGTTCGCCGACTACATCTATCCGGCCTACGACCAGATCGTGTCCGAGGCGGCCAAGCTGCGCTACCGCTCGGCGGGCATGTTCACCGCCCCCATCGTGGTGCGTTCGCCCTATGGCGGCGGCATCTTCGGCGGCCAGACCCACAGCCAGAGCCCGGAAAGCCTGTTCACCCACATCGCCGGGCTGAAGGTGGTGATTCCATCGAATCCCCATGACGCCAAGGGCCTGCTGATCGCCGCCATCGAGGACGACGATCCGGTGATCTTCCTGGAGCCCAAGCGCCTGTACAACGGCCCCTTCGACGGCTGGCACGAGAAGCCGGTGTCGCCGTGGAAAGCGCAGGACCTGGCCCAGGTGCCCACCGGCAAATATGTGGAGCCCATCGGCAAGGCGCGGGTGATGAAGGAAGGATCCGACGTCACCGTCCTGGCCTACGGCACCATGGTCTGGGTGGCGCTGGCGGGCGCGGAGCACGCGGGGGTCGACGCCGAGGTGATCGATCTGAGGACGCTGGTGCCCCTGGACATCGCGGCCATCGAGGCCAGCGTGAAGAAGACCGGCCGCTGCGTCATCGTGCACGAGGCGCCGCGCACCAGCGGCTACGGCGCCGAGCTGTCGGCCCTGGTGCAGGAGCGCTGCTTCTATCACCTGGAGGCGCCCATCGCGCGGGTGACCGGGTGGGACACGCCCTATCCCCACGCCTTCGAGTGGGAGTATTTCCCCGGCCCGCAGCGCGTGGCCGACGCCCTGAAAGCCGTCATGAGCGGGGGACGCTGATATGGGACGCTATGTCTTCAAGCTGCCCGACGTGGGCGAAGGCACCGCCGAGGCCGAACTGGTGGCCTGGCACGTGACGGTGGGCGACGTGGTCGAGGAAGACCAGGTCATCGCCGACGTCATGACCGACAAGGCCACGGTGGAGCTGACCAGCCCGGTGGCGGGCACGGTCACCGCCGCCCACGGCGAGCCGGGCCAGCAGCTGGCCGTGGGCTCGCCGCTGGTGGAGTTCGAGGTGGCGGGCGCGGGGAACGCCTCGGCCGAACCCGAGGCCGCCAGCCCCTCCACCGCTTCGCGGTCCCCCTCCCCACAGGGTGGGGAGGAGACGGTCTCGCCCCCCGCCGGGGCGAGCCCGCAGCCGCAGGCTGCGGAGGGGGGCAAGTCCGCGCCCGCGCCGACCGGCCGCGTGTTCAAGCTGCCCGACGTGGGCGAAGGCACCGCCGAGGCGGAGCTGGTCAGCTGGCACGTGAAGGTCGGGGACGCGGTCGAGGAAGACCAGATCCTGGCCGAGGTCATGACCGACAAGGCCACCGTCGAGATCACCAGCCCGTACGCCGGGACCGTGGCGGTGCTGCACGGCGAGCCGGGCCAGGCGCTGGCCGTCGGCGGGCCGCTGGTGAGTTTTGAGGGCGATGGCGCCGCGTCTGACACACCCCCCCCGGTTGCTTCGCAACCTCTCCCCCCGGCGGGGGGAGAGACGGCCGCATCGTCTCCTCCCCGTCGCGAAGCGATGGAGAGGGGGACCGCGCCCGAAGGGCGTGGTGGAGGGGGTGACTCCACCCCTCGCCGGCCCCAGGCCCCCGGCGTGCGGCCTCTGGCCTCGCCGGCGGTGCGTCAGCGCGCCCGCGAGATGGGGATCGAGCTGCAGTTCGTGCCCGGCTCCGGCCCCGGCGGCCGCATCGAGCACGGGGACCTGGACGCCTTCCTGTCGGGCGGATCGGCCCCGGCGGCGGCGTCTTCCGGCGGCTCGCTCTATGCGGCGGCGGAGGGAACCACCGAGACCCGCATCATCGGCCTGCGCCGCAAGATCGCGGAGAAGATGGCCGACAGCGTCCGGCGTATTCCGCACATTACGTACGTCGAGGAGATCGACGTCACGGCGCTGGAGGCCCTGCGGGCGCACATGAACGCGACGCGGGCCAAGGACCAGCCCAAGCTGAACGTCCTGCCCTTCATCGCCCGCGCCATCGTGGTGGCTCTGCGCGACCAGCCGACCATCAACAGCCACTATGACGACGAGGGCGGGGTGCTGACGACGCACAACGCCGTCCACCTGGGCATCGCCGCCCAGACGCCGAATGGCCTGATGGTGCCGGTGGTCCGCCACGCCGAGGCGCGCGATCCGTATGATACGGCGCTGGAGATCGCCCGCGTCTCGGGCGCGGCCAAGGACGGCACGGCCAAGCGCGACGAACTGTCGGGCTCGACCATCACCATCACCTCTCTGGGCACCCTGGGCGGGGTGGTCCACACGCCGATCATCAACCACCCCGAGGTCGCCATCGTCGGCCCCAACAAGATCGCCGAGCGCGTGGTGGTGATCGACGGCCAGATGGTGGTGCGCAAGATGATGAACCTGTCGTCCAGCTTCGATCACCGCATCGTCGACGGCCACGACGCGGCGGTGTTCGTCCAGCGCATCAAGGGCCTGCTGGAGCACCCGGCGACCCTGTGGATGGGGTGAGAGACATGCAGCAGATCAAGACCAAAGTCCTCATCATCGGCGCCGGGACCGGCGGCTATGTGGCCGGCATTCGTTGCGGCCAGCTGGGGCTGGACACCGTGCTGGTGGACGGGGGCGACGGGCTGGGCGGGACGTGCCTGAACGTGGGCTGCATTCCGTCCAAGGCGATCATCCATGCGGCGTCGAAGTTCGAGACGGTGGCCAAGGCGGCCGACGGCGGGACGCTGGGGATCACGGCGGCGAAGCCGGCCATCGACCTGAAGGCGACGGTCGAATGGAAGGACGGCATCGTCAAAAAGCTGAACGGCGGGGTCGCGGCCCTGCTGAAGAAGGCGAAGGTCAAGGTCATCACCGGCTGGGCCACGTTCTCCGACGCCAAGACCTGCACCGTTTCGACCGATGACGGCGAGGTCCGCATCACCGCCGAGCATGTGATCCTGGCGACGGGCTCCGAGCCGGTGGAGCTGCCGTTCCTGCCGTTCGGCGGCGACGTGATCTCGTCCACCGGGGCGCTGTCGCTGTCGGAGGTGCCGAAGAAACTGGTCGTCGTCGGCGGCGGCTATATCGGGCTGGAGCTGGGCATCGCGTTCCGCAAGCTGGGCTCCGAGGTGACGGTGGTGGAGATGGCCGAGCGCATCCTGCCGCTCTACGACAAGGCCCTGACCGACCCGGTGATGAAATGGATGGAGCGCCACGGCGTGACCCTGCATCTGGGCGCCCGCGCCGGCGGCTTCGAAAAGGGCAAGCTGTCGGTCACCACGAAGGACGGCAAGCCGATCCAGATCGCGGCGGACAAGGTGCTGGTGACCGTGGGCCGCAAGCCCCGCACCACGGGCTGGGGTCTGGAGACCATGGGTCTGGCCATGGACGGGCCGTTCGTGAAGATCGACGACCGCTGCGCCACCGCCATGAAGAACGTCTGGGCCGTGGGCGACCTGACCGGCGAACCCATGCTGGCCCACAAGGGCAGCGCCCAGGGCGAGGTGGTCGCCGAGATCATCGCCGGCCATCACCGGGTGTTCGACCCCGTCACCATCGCGGCGGTGTGCTTTACGGAACCCGAGATCGTCTCGGCCGGGCTGGGCCCCGATGACGTGAAGGGCCGGGACGACGTGATCCAGGCGGTGTTTCCCTTCTCCGCCATCGGCCGGGCCCTGGCGCTGGAGGCCGGCGACGACGGCGGCTTCGTGCGGGTGATCGCGTCGAAGGACGACCACCGCATCCTGGGCGTCCAGGCCGTGGGCCAGCATGTGTCGGAGCTGTCCAACAGCTTCGCCCAGATGCTGGAGATGGGCGCGGTGCTGGAGGACGTGGCCGGGGTGATCCACGTGCACCCGACGCTTGGGGAAGCGTTCCACGAGGCGTCGCTTCGGGCGCTGGGCCACGCCATACATATTTAGGGCCCTACCGCTCGCCGCGCGGCGGCTCGCTGCTTGAGGGCGATAGGGGCCCTAACGCTCGCGTCGCGGGCGCTCGCTGCTTGAGGGCTATAGGGGCCCTAACGCTCGCGCCACGGGCGCTCGCTGCTTGAGGGCTATAGGGGCCCTACCGCTCGCCGCGCGGCGCTCGCTGCTTGAGGGCGGGGGCGAGAGCGCTTCGCGCCATGGTTGGCGTTCAGGATCGTGCAGCCGCGCCCTCAAGCCGCGAGCGTCCGCGACGCGAGCATAGGGCAAGCGTCGTGAAAACCCGGCCTTAAGCATTAACCGGCATGGTGCCGCTGAAATCCGCGCCAGAAGGGCGTGTAAAGGGCTGGCTTTCCATGTTTCAGATCATCGGCATCGTTCTGCTGTTCGCCATGGTGTTCGGCGGATACACCATCGCCGGCGGCAAGATGGGGGTCATCCTGCACTCCCTCCCCTATGAGATGATGATGATCGGGGGCGCGGCCATCGCCGCCCTGGTGATCTCCAACTCCGTCACCACCCTGAAGGGCGTGGCCGGCGGCCTGGGCAAGGTCTTCGCCGGGCCCAAGTGGAAGAAGGCGGACTACCGCGACCTGCTGAGCCTGCTGTTCCTGCTGACCAAGACCATGAAGTCCAAGGGCGTCATCGCCCTGGAAAGCCACATCGAGAAGCCGGGCGAGTCCACCATCTTCCAGAAGTACCCGAAGATCATGAAGGACCATTTCGCCACCGACTTCATCTGCGACACCCTGCGCATGATGACCATGAACCTGGAGGATCCCCACCAGGTCGAGGACGCCATGGACAAGCAGCTGGAGAAGCACCACCACGAGGCCCTGGCGCCCGCCCACGCCCTGCAGAACATGGCCGACGCCCTGCCGGCGCTGGGCATCGTCGCGGCGGTGCTGGGGGTGATCAAGACCATGGCCGCCATCACCGAGCCCCCGGAGGTTCTGGGCGGCATGATCGGCGGCGCCCTGGTGGGCACCTTCCTCGGCGTGTTCCTGGCCTATGGCCTGGTCGGACCCCTGTCCACGCGCCTGAAAGAGATCATCGACGGCGACGCCGCCTTCTACAAGATCATCCAGTCGGTGCTGGTGGCGCACCTGCACGGCAACGCAGCGCAGATCTCGGTGGAGATCGGCCGCGGCGACGTGCCGTCCAGCGCCCAGCCGTCCTTCACCGAGCTGGAGGAAGCCCTGTCCGAAGCCGGCGCCGGCGTCTGATCGGGAAAAGCTTGGCCGCAATCACGAAGCCGTGAGAATTCCCCTTGACGGGTGACCTCACGATCGCGTTATCTGGTCACGCGGGAATCATGACCCCGCACCACCCTTCTGAAGGATATCCCATATGACCATCCGTCAACTGCTCGTCGCCGCCGCCGGCGTCGCCGCCCTGTCCGTCGCCGCCTGCCAGCCGGCCGCCGAAGAAGCCCCCGCCGCTGAAGAAGCTTCGATGGAAGCCGACGCCGCCGCCGACACGGCCGCCGACGCCGCCGACACCGCCGAAGCCGCTGCTGAAGACGCCGCCGCCGCCGCTGGCGACGCCGCCGCCGCCGCCGGCGAAGCGACCGAAGAAGTGGTCGCCGAAGAAGAAGCTGCTCCGGCCGCTCACTAAGTCCTTCGCTCGCAAGAGCAGAGTGATTGGAAAGGGGTCGCCCGTCGGGCGGCCCCTTTTTCCATGCGCGGTCTTGATCGCGGGGCCCCGGCGGTGCTCTAGCCGCGCATGGTCGAAACCTCCGACAATCCGCTGGACTGGTCCGAGCCGGGCGCCCCCCGCTCGCGGCGGTTCGGCGACGTCTACTACTCCATGGAAGACGGTCTGGCCGAGAGCCGCGCGGTGTTCCTGGCCGGATGCGGCCTGCCGGACGCGTGGCGCCACCGCGCCCGCTTCACGGTCGCCGAACTGGGCTTCGGCACCGGCCTGAACATCGCGGCCCTGCTGCACCTGTGGCGTGAAAGCCGGGCCCCGGGCCGGCTGCACGTCTTTTCCATCGAGGGCTTCCCCGTCTCCCGGGAGGACGCGGGCCGGGCGCTGGTCGCATGGCCCGGGATCGGCGACGCAGCCAGGGCGCTGCTGGACCGCTGGCCCGCCGCGACGCCGGGCTTTCACCGCATCGACCTGCCCGGCTGGAACGCGACCCTCGACCTGGCGGTGGGCGACGCGGCCTGGGCGCTGGACCAGTGGAGCGGCGCGGCCGACGCCTGGTTCCTGGACGGCTTCTCGCCGGC
>JBALUZ010000034.1:0-20819 GCA_036963825.1 Brevundimonas sp. | reverse complement strand
AGGTGACCCAGGGGTTGTCGCTGGAGAGCGCGGTGGCGGCCGGCACGATCCAGGCGCGGTGGGCCTGGGCGGCCAGGGGGGCGGCCACGACGGCCAGGGCGGCGAGGGCGAAGACGGTCTTCTTCATGACGGAAATCCTGAACAGCCTAACGGGTGACGGAGACGGTGACGGCGCCCAGCTCGGACGCGCCGCGTTGGGTGGCGGCGGGCGAGGCGGCGCCCCAGCGGAAGGGCACCCGGACCTCCTCGCGGCCGCCCAGTTCGCGGGCGGCCTCGACCACCAGGGTGTACTGGCCGGCGGGCAGGTTGCGCAGCGGGCCGCGCGCGCTGCTGAAGGTGAGGTTGTGGCGGCCCGGGGCGCGGGTGGCGCTGGACACGCCGTCGGCGGGCAGGGTCATGGCGCGGCCCTCGCGGCGCCACCAGGTGCGCATGTCCTTGAGCCAGTCCTTGCCTTCGCCGGCGGGCAGGGCGGTGTCGTACCAGACCGCCAGGGTGCCGGCCGAGGTGCGGTCCGCCCGCTCGATCCACACCGCCACATAGGGCCGGTGGTAGGAGGCCGTGGCGATGCGCGGAATCTCCACCGACACGTTGAGGTCGGCGGCCACGGCCGGAGTGGCGGCGGCGCCGGCGGCGGCGAGGGCGAGGGGCAGGACACGCATGGGCGAACTCGTCAGTGAATGAAGATCAGGGCGATGATGAGCGGGATCAGAAGGCCGAGGCCGACCAGCGGCCAGGTGGACGGGCGGCCGCGCGCATGCAGCCACAGCAGGGCCAGGCCCGTCAGGCAGAACACCACGCAGGCGCCCGCGAAAATGTCGATGAACCACGCCCAGACCACGCCGGTGTTGCGGCCCTTGTGCAGGTCGTTGAGGTAGGCGATCCAGCCGTTGGTGGTCTGTTCGTGCCGCACGTCGCCGGTGGCCCGGTCGATGGTCAGCCAGCCGTCGCCCCCCGGCGCGGGCAGGGCCACATAGACCTCCACATCGATGGTCTCGGTGGGCTTGCCCGCCGTCGACACGCCCAGCTCGCCGTCCAGCCAGCGCGCCACGGCGCCGGGCAGGGGATCGGTGGTCTCCTCGCCCATGACCTCCAGTCGCGCCAGCATGGGGGCGGGCAGGACGGCCGTCTGCTCGACCGTAACCGGCTCGGCGGGAATCTGCGCGGCGTGGTTCAGGGTGATGCCCGTGACCGCGAACAGGATCATGCCGACCAGGCTGAGGCCCGCGCTGATCCAGTGCCACTGGTGCAGCTGCTTCAGCCAGAACGACCGTCGGGCGTTCAGGGCGGCGGGGGGCCGCAGGACTGTGGCGGGGGTCGACATGAAGGCGCGGGAATCCAGGGCGGGAAGAGCGATCCCGGGGCATGCCATGAAGTGAGAACGATTTGCAAGTGCGCGCCATCCCGCCCCTGGACGCTGTTGCAAAGTTTCATCTGATAATCGTTATCAATTCTGTTGCGTCTCGTTCGCAGCTGTTTATGAGAGCCGCTCTCAACTCACTCCCCAGGGGCGCTCACCATGTTCAACCGTCGTTTCTCGTCTCGAACCCTGCTGATGACGGCGGCCGCCGTCGTCTGCGCCCCGGGGGTGGGTCTGGCGGATGAAGCGTCGGATGCACCGGTGACCCAGGTGGACGAGGTGGTCGTCACCGCTGCGGGCTTCGAGCAGCGCATCACCCAGGCGCCCGCCTCCATCAGCGTGCTGCCGCGCGAGGAGATCGAGGAGCTGCGCGCCACCTCCATCGCCGAGCTGCTGAACAATGTGGAAGGCGTCGACACCGGCGCCGGCGTCGGCAAGACCGGCGGCCAGACCATCAACATCCGCGGCATGGGCTCGGACTACACCCTGATCCTGATCGACGGGCGTCGTCAGAACACGGCGGGCAGCGTGACGCCGAACGGCTTCGGCGAAACCTCCACCAGTTTCCTGCCGCCGGTCTCGGCCATTGAGCGGGTCGAGGTGGTGCGCGGCCCGGTGGCGACCCTGTACGGCTCGGACGCCATGGGCGGGGTGGTCAACATCATCACCCGCAAGGTGGGCGACGCCTGGGCCGGTTCGGCGTCGGCCAACACCACCCTTCAGGGCGATAGCGAGTTCGGAAACATCTATGGCGGCAACCTGTACGCCTCCGGTCCGCTGATCGCCGAGACCCTCGGTCTGGCGGTGCGCGGCAGCTGGTCCGAGCGCGAGGACTCGGACCTGACCTATCGCGACGTGGACGGCAATGAGGTGGACGTGCCCGGCTTCGGCCGCAGCGCCACGGCGTTCGAGATCTGGACCGCCGGCGCGCGCCTGACCCTGACCCCCGCGCCGAACCACACCCTGTGGCTGGACGCCGACATCGCCAGCCAGTGGTACGACAATTCCGAAGGCCAGATGGGCACCAACACCCTGGCCGGGGGCTATGACGACTTCCTCGAGTTCAACCGCGAGCAGTACGTGCTGGCGCATGACTGGAGCCTGCCGTTCGGCGCGCTCGAATCCACGCTGTCGCACAATTTCACCGAGACCCTGGGCCGCATCGTGCCGCAGGGGATTCCCGGCGCCGGCGGCCCGCGCCTGCTGGAGACCACCAGCACCATTTTCGACGCCAGGCTCTATTCCCAATGGCGCGATCACACCTTCACCGTTGGCGGGCAGTATCTCGACGCCCAGATGACCGACGGCGTGGCGGCGGGCAATTTCACTTTCGAGCAGTGGGCCCTGTTCGCCGAGGACGAGTGGCGCTTCACCCCGGACCTGGCCCTGACCGTGGGCGTTCGCTACGACGAGCATTCCGACTTCGGCGATCAGGTCAGCCCGCGCGCCTATCTGGTGTGGAACGCCAGCGACCGGTGGACCCTGAAGGGCGGAGTCAGCGCCGGCTACAAGACCCCGCGTCTGGAGCAGCTGACCCCCGGCATCAACGGTTTCGGCCGTCAGGGCACCCTGCCGCTGGTGGGGACCCCGACCCTGACGCCGGAAACCAGCACGGCCTACGAGTTCGGCGTCTTTTACGACAACGGCTCGACCTTTCGCGCCAGCGCCACGGTCTTCCGCAACGATTTCGACGACAAGATCGCCCGTGGCGTGCCGGCGCCCAACTGCACCTTCGGCGTCGATGAAGCCGACTACGACGCCGGCGACTACGCCACGGAGGGCTGCGTGGACGTGGGCTTCTGGCCCACGATCCGGGAATTCGGCCAGAGCGTGAACATCGACGAGGCCGTGACCCAGGGCCTGGAGGTGGTGTCCCGCTGGAACGTCAGCGACGCCTGGACCCTCAGCGGCAACTACACCTACACCGACAGCGAGCAGAAGACCGGTTCGCAGGCCGGTCTGCCCCTGACCGACACGCCCGAACACATGCTGAACGCCCAGCTGCGCTGGACCGTCACGGACCGGCTGAACGCCTGGGTCCGCGGCGAACACCGCAGCGAGCGCTATCGCGGGGCCGGGGAGGCGCGCGACGAACTGGGCGACCTGGCGTCCTACAGCCTCGTCCACCTGGGGGGGTCTTACCAGGTCAATGACCGGGTCTCGGTCAACGCCACGATCTACAACCTGTTCGACGAGGACTTCGTCAGCCTGCTGCCGTACGGCGACCCGGCCGACCCGGACTATGCGTCCGAATACGCCAACAACCAGGAGCCGCGGCGTCTGTGGCTGTCGGTGAACGTGGACTTCTGATCCGGCGGATCATCGGGAAATGAGGCCTGGGGGTCTGGTCATGCGGCGGCCGGACCCCTTAGTCGTGCCTGAAGAACACAGCCTCGTCATGGAGTTCAGATGACCCCGACCCTCTACGGCATTCCCAACTGCGACACGGTCAGGAAGGCGCGCACCTGGCTTGAGGGCCGTAGCGTGGACTACGTCTTCCATGACTACAGGAAGGCCGGGATCGACCGAGCGTCTCTGGAGCGGTGGTGCGACGAGCATGGCTGGGAGACGGTGCTGAACCGCGCCGGGACCACCTTCCGCAAGCTGCCGGAGGCGGACCGGGCGGATCTGGATCAGGGCCGGGCCATCGCCCTGATGCTGGCCCAGCCGTCCATGATCAAGCGCCCGGTGCTGGACCTGGGCGACCGCCGCATCGTGGGCTTCAGGCCCGAAATCTATGAGGCGGCGTTGCCAGTTTAATGCGAGCGCCTGATTCACGGCATCGGCGGAATCGCGACGCGGTTCCACCTCAACCGATCAGGCTCTAGCGGACCAGCCGGAACTGGCTGTGCGGCCCGCCCTGGGCGTTGGGCGCCAGCCACAGGTCGAACCAGCCCGGCTCGACCGTCGGGGCCATGTCGCGGCCGACGAACAGCAGGTCCTGACGGGTCAGGGTGAAGGCGGCCTCGACCGTTTCCCCCGGCGCGATGGTGACGCGCTGGAAGGCCTTCAGCAGGCGCTCGGGCTGGGTCAGGCTGGCGACACGGTCGCGCACATAGAGCTGGACCACCTCGTCCACCGGGCGATCGCCGGTGTTGGTGACGCTGACCGAGGCCGTCAGTTCGCCGTCCCACGACAGGGTCTCCGACCCCAGCACGATGTCGCCATAGCGCACCGGCGCATAGCCGAGACCGTGGCCGAACGGATAGAGGGCGGTATTGGAGGTCTCACGGAAGCGGGCCTTGTACTCGGACTCGGTGGGCAGTTCGGGCCGTCCGGTGGCCTTGCGGCTGTAGTAGTACGGCTGCTGGCCGGAATAGTGGGCGAAGCTGACGGGCAGGCGGCCGATGGGCGCGTGGTCGCCGAAGACCACGTCGGCGGCGGCGTTGCCTTCCTCGGAGCCCAGGAACCAGGTGACCATGATGGCCGCCGCGTCCTTGATCGCGCCGGACAGCTCCAGGGCGCGGCCGGTCTTGAGCAGGACCACGACCGGCTTGCCCGTGGCGGCCACGGCCTCGGCCAGGGCCTGCTGGGGGGCGGGGACGACGATGTCCACCCGGGACTGGGCCTCGGCGGACATGTTGTGGGATTCGCCGATGGCCAGGACCACCACGTCGGCGTCGCGCGCGGCGGCCACGGCGGCCTCGATTCCCCCGTCCAGCGGCGCCTCCACGTCCGAGCCCTTGACGACGGTGAGCAGGGCCGGGTCGGCCAGGGCGGCGCGGAAGCCTTCCTCGAAGGTCACGCCCATCTCGCGGTCCGCGAAGATGGACCAGGGCCCGAAGACATTGGATCGGTCGGCGCCGAACGGGCCGATCAGGGCGATGCGCTTGCCCGACTTCGGCAGGGGCAGGAGGGCGTCGTCGTTCTTCAGCAGGACCACCGACTTGCGTCCGGCCTCGCGCGCCAGGTCGCGATGCGCCTGGGACCGCACCACGCGGCGCTCCACCTCGGGGTCGGTGCCGCGATAGGGATCGTCGAACAGCCCCAGCGCCGCCTTGGTGGTCAGCACCCGGCGCACGGCGCGGTCCACCACGTCCATGGGCACGTCGCCGCTTTCGACCAGATCAGGGATGTGGGCCAGGTAGATGCCGCTCTGCATGGACATGTCCACCCCGGCGGTCAGGGCGATGCGGGCGGCGTCGCGGTCATCCTCGGCGAAGCCGTGGGCGATCAGCTCGCGCTCGGAGGTGTAGTCGGACACCACGAAGCCGGTGAAGCCCCACTCGTCGCGCAGGATGTCGGTCAGCAGCCAGTGATTGCCCGAGGTGGGCACGCCGTTCAGGTCGTTGAAGGCGCTCATGGTGCACAGGGCGCCGGCCTCGAACGCCGCCTGGAAAGGCGGCAGGTGAACACCGCGAAGCGTCTGCTCGCTCATGTCGGTGGTGTTGTAGTCCAGCCCCGCCTCGGCGGCGCCGTAGGCGGCGAAATGCTTGGGCGTGGCCAGCAGGCTCAGCGGGTCGGACAGGTCGTCGCCCTGGAAGCCGCGCGTGCGGGCCGCGGCGAACAGGTTGTTCAGCAGCACGTCCTCGCCGGCGCCCTCCACAACGCGGCCCCAGCGCTGGTCCCGGGCCACATCGACCATGGGGGCGTAGGTCTGGTGGATGCCCGAGGCGCCGCCCTCGGCGGCCGCCGCCCGCGCGGTGCGCTCGGCCAGGTCCGGATCCCAGCTCGCGGCCTCGCCCAGCGGCACGGGGAAGGTGGTGCGCAGGCCATGGATGATGTCGGCCGCGAACAGCATGGGGATGCCCAGGCGGCTCTCCTCCAGCGCCAGACGCTGGGCGTAGCGGGCCTGTTCGGCGCCGATGCCGTTGAACAGGGCGCCCACATGCCCGTCGCGGATCTGCTGTGCGGTCTTTTCCTGGTCGCTGTCGAAGTCGCCGGGGTTCACATTGCCCGGCCGCCACCGGAACGGATCGTTGAACAGGGTCAGCTGACCGGCCTTCTCCTGAATCGTCATGCGGGCGATCAGGGCCTCGACGCGCTCGCGATGGCTCTCCACACGCCGGGCGGAGGCGCGGGGCGCCGCCACCAGCGCAAGGCCCATTGCTCCGGCGGCCATCAGGGTGCGTCTTGTCACGGCGGTCTCACTCATTTTACGGGGTCCGATCCTGTCGGGGCAGGGAATGCAGCCCTAACGTCCCGACCCCCGGTCCGAAAGGCGCGGCTTATCACAAAGCATTGCCGGGATCAGGCCCGGGATTTCCACCACAGCCATCCGCCCAGGCCCAGCAGGATCAAGGCCGGCGCAAGCAGCCGCGCCTCGTCGGCCGGAGCGGCGCCCGCAACCAGCATCACCGCCGCATTGGTTGCGCCGGACAGGCCGAGAATCACGGCGAACAGGCCGAAGCCCCGGTACATCAGACGGCGGCGCTCAGCGCGGTCCATGGGGGTCTCGTGGAAAAAACATCGGGGACTGCATCCATACACCCTATCGGCGGCGACTACGGGGGGAAAGCGGGCGATGATCGCCCCCCTGACGGAGGGACAAGAGATGGAAGACCTGTTCCGCAGCTACTGGTGGCTGCTGTTTCCCCTGGCCTGGTTCATCGGTTCGGGCTGGACGAGCTGGCTCAATTACCGGCGGCAGCGCGCCGCCCTGGATATCGTCCGCCGCTACGCCGACAGCGGCCGCGAGGTCCCGCCCGAGCTGATGAAGGTGCTGGACAAGCCCATCGACGCCGAGGCGGAGATGTGGGGCAACGTGTCCTACGAGCCGGGCCCCACCAACTACTGGTCCCTGTTCGCCCTGTTCGCGGTGCTGGCCGGCGGCTTCGGCGCGGCGGCCTACATGCCGCAGGTCTTCGGCATCGACATGGACGTGCGGTTCCCCTTCACCGTGGTGGCCCTGGTCATGGGCGCGGTGACGGCATGGGCCCTGATCTCCGCCCTGACCTCGCGGCGCGGGCGCTGAGGCGCGCGGGGGCGGCGCGGGGGCGTGATGCTGGACAGCGACAGCCAGCTGGTGGCGGCGGCGCGGGCGGGATCGGACGCCGCCTTCGCGCGCCTGGTGGCCAGGCATCAAGGGGTGGTGCGCGGCTTTCTGGGGCGGGTCCTGGGCGGCGACCGCGCCGAGGCCGACGATGTGGCGCAGGAGGTGTTCCTGACCGCATGGGCGTCGTTGCGATCGCTCAAGGACGCGGTCGGGGTGCGGTCGTGGCTCTGCGGCATCGCGTGGCGCAAGGCGCGGGACCGGCTCAGGGGCCGGCGCCGGGCCGAAGCGCGCGACGCGGCCTGGCTGGAAGCGGGCACGCCTCCGCCGGGGGTGTCGCCCGAGGACCGCATGGCCATGGAATCGGCCATGGCCGCGCTGGCGACGGACGTGCGGGCCTGTGTCGCCCTGTGCCTGGCCGGGGGATGGTCGCACGCGGAGGCGGCGGCGGCGCTGGGCTTGCCTCCGGGCACAGTGAAGTCTCATGTTGCGCGCGGGCGTGCGAAATTGCTTCAGGCGCTCGGAGGATCGGATGGCTGACCTGACCCCGGACCAGAAACTGGCCGCCCTGTTGGCGGAACAGGGACCGCTTGCCGGCGACCCCGTGTTCTGCGCCGAGGTCATGCAGGCCGTGGCGCGCCGCCGGGCGTGGGCGCGGGTGGGGGCGGCGGCGCCCTGGGCCGGTGTGGCCGCCCTGCTGGCGTGGGCGCTCCAGCCCGTGCTGGGCCCCTCGATGCCCGCCGTGGCGGACAGTTTCGTCCTGCCCGCTGCGATCCTCGGCGGGACCGGGGTGCTGGTGCTGTCCAGCCTGATGGCGGCGCGGCGGCTGGCCCGCTAGGGCAGACGCAGCCGCGCCACGACCGCCACGTGGTCGGATGGCCATACGCCCCCGACCGCCTGGTCGGCGGCCAGACGGGCGGACACGATGTCGAACCGGCCCCTTTCCACGAAGACGTGGTCGATCCGCTCCGCCCGGTGGCCGTGGGCGGTGACCAGCGTCGAACGGGCGGCCGCGGCCGGGTTGGCGGTTTCCAGCACGTCCGTGAAGCCTTCCCGCACAACCGAGAACTCGGATGCGCCGGACGAGGCGTTGAAATCGCCCAGCAGGATGACCGGCGCGTCCTCTCCGCCTCCGGCGTGCCGGAGCACGTCGTTGATCTGGCTGGCCCTGACGGCTCCCCCTTCGGGCGTGTGATGCAGATGGGTGGCGGCGATCCGCACCGGGCGGCCGTTCACCGAGACGCGGACCGTCGCCAGGGTGCGCGAATCGTCCAGCGGCCGCAGCCGGGCCTCGCCGGTTTCGAGCACGGGCAGGCGCGTGAGGATGGCGTTGCCGTAGCGCCGGGGTTGTCCGGACGGATCCACCGAGACGAAGTGGACCGAATAGCCGCCCAGGGCGTCGGCGATGTCCTCGGCCTGGTTGGGCAGGTCGACGTCCTGCAGCACCTCCTGCAAAGCGATCACGTCGGCGTCCATGTCACGCAGGGCGGCGATGACCAGCGGGCGTCGGGCGGGCCAGTCGCCCATGTCGTGCCAGATGTTGAAGGTGACGACGGTCAGCTCGGCGGACGGCTGACGCCCGGGCCCTGTGGCGCAGGCGGCGAGCGACAGGGCGAGGGCGATGCTGATCAGACGACGGCGGTTCGGCATGACGGACTCCTTACACATGCCGGCAGAACGCTTCCACCGCCTGATGGGCGCCCGGCGTCGGCTATCCAGCGTCACCTTACGAAGATTTCACGTCGGTTGGCGCATCCATGGCGGCCAACCGCCGCCTCTTGTGATCATAAGGGCGCGGCGTCTGGCCCGCCTGGTCGAGGAGAAATACGATGGGTTCCGAAATTTTCATCCCCCTGGGTCTGTTCGCAATGATCGTTGCGATCGTCGCCATTCCGGCCTGGCTGAAGAGCCGCGACCGCCGTGAGATGCAGGGCACCCTGCGCGCCGCGATCGAAAAAGGGCAGCCCCTGCCGGCCGAGCTGATCGAGGCCATGGGCAAGGACGCCGGCAAGGCCACGCCCTCGGCGCAGCGGGACATGCGGGTCGGGGTGATCTGGCTGGCCATCGCCATGGGCGTGACGGTCTTCGGTTTCGGCCTGAGCCGCGCCGACGCCGAACCCGAGATCTTCTATGTGATGGGCAGCATCGCGGCGATCCCCGGCTTCATTGGCCTGGCGTTCATCGTGCTGAGCTTCTTCAACAAGAACAAGGGCTGAACCGGCGTCTGAAGACAGGGGAACGCCATGTCCAATCCTATCGACCTTCACGACGTGGAGCTGGCCGCCCTGGCGGCGGCCGGCGGACGTCGGGAGTTCGGCGAGCTGGTGCGCAGGCATGGCTCGGCGGTCCGGGCGCTGCTGCGCCGCATGGGCGCCGACCCGGCCACCGCCGACGACATCGCCCAGGACGCCTTCATCCAGGCGTTCGAGAAATGCGCCGAGTTTCGGGGCGAGGGCGCCTTCGGGGCCTGGGTCAAGCGGATCGCCGCGCGGCTCTACATCAAGCGCAAGGCGAAAGAGTCCCGCTATGTACCTGAAACCGAAGCGCCTGCTGAAGAGCCGGTGCATGCGGATCAGGCTCGCCGCATGGATCTGGATGAGGCCCTGAAAGGCCTGACCGAGGTGGAGAGACTGTGTGTCTCGATGTGCCACGGCGCCGGTCTTTCCCATGCGGAGATCGCCGCCGCCTTGAATACGCCACTGGGGACTGTGAAATCTCATGTCAAACGTGGTCTGGATAAACTCCGCGCCCGGCTTTCGCCGGAACCGGACAACCTCGGGAGGGCGGTCGATGTCCGCGCCTGACGAATTTGACCCTTTCATCGAGCGGCTGTTCCGCGAGACGCCGCCCATGGCCGACGCCGCAGGCTTCGCCAGGGGCGTCGAGAAGCGCCTGACCGCCGCCTCGCGCATGCGCACGGTGGTGATCGGCGCCGCGGGCCTGATCGGCGGCGTGGTGGCGGTGCGCGAGACCCTGGGGACGAATTTCAATTTCACCACCGAAAGCGACGCGGCGGCCAGCGGCTTCTCGGCCTCCGCCGCCACTCTGCCCGAGCGTGTGGGCCTGATGGACGCCGGCGTCGGGGCGCTGGCCGCCCAGGCCGAGGCGGCCCGGGGCGGACTGAGCAGCCTCGGTCTTGATTTCGATTTCGCCGCCCTTGGGGGTATGCAGATGTTCTGGGCCGTGGCGGCGCTGCTGATCGCAGCGGCGGTCATGGCGGGAACGAAGCTGGCGAACGAGGTCTGATGTCTTCTCACAAGCAGGAACCGGTCAAACGGCTGCACGCGCCCGACATCCTGGCGCGCAAGGGCGGCGAGCCCATCGTCTGCCTGACCGCCTATGACGCGCCCATGGCCGAGATGCTGGACGACCACTGCGACCTGCTGCTGGTGGGCGACAGCGTCGGCATGGTGGTGCACGGCCTGCCGAACACGGTGGGGGTGACCCTGGACATGATGATCCTGCACGGCCAGGCGGTGATGCGGGGCGCGCGCCGGGCCATGGTGGTCATCGACATGCCGTTCGGCAGCTACGAGGGCGGCAAGGAGGTCGCCTACGACAACTGCGCCCGGGTGATGAAGGAGACCGGCGCCCAGGGCGTGAAGCTGGAAAGCGGCCCCACGGTGCCGCACACCATCGAGTATCTGGTGCAGCGGGGCATCCCCGTCATGGGCCATGTGGGCCTGCGGCCCCAGGCGGTGCTGAACGAGGGCGGGTTCAAGGCCAAGGGCAGGACCGAGGACGAGCGTCTCCGGGTCATGAGCGAGGCGGAGGCCACCGCCGACGCGGGAGCGTTCGCCGTGGTCATCGAGGGCGTGGCGGAGGGGCTGGCCGCTGAAATCACGGGGGCCATCGACAAGCCCACCATCGGCATCGGGGCCTCGGCCGCCTGCGACGGCCAGATCCTGGTGGTCAACGACATGCTGGGCATGTTCGACTGGTCGCCGAAGTTCGTGCGGCGCTACGCCGATCTGCGGGGCGAGATCACCCGATCGGCGAAAAGCTATGCCGAAGACGTGCGGGCGCGCCGTTTTCCCGCCCAAGTCGAGACCTACTTCTCCAAAAAGCCGGTCTGAACCCGGTTCGTCCGCGTTGCGGGCGGCGCGTCGAGCCTTTAGGGTCGCGCCGAAATTGTCAGCGGCCGTGCTTTCACGCGGACCGCACAGCCAGCGTGTCCGGGGAGCCTGTCTCAAGTGGTCGATGTCTTCGAAGAGGTCGAGGAGGAGCTTCGCTCCGAACGGTACCGTCGCCTGTTCCGCACCTGGGGTCCCTGGGCGGCCGGGGCTCTGGTGCTGGCCCTCGTGGCGGCCCTCGCCTGGTGGGGCTGGCAGTCCTGGCAGACCAGCCGCGCGGAGACCGCCGCCGCCCATTATGACCGCGGCATGCAGGCCCTGAGCGACGAGAACCTCGACGCCGCCGACGCCGCCTTCGAGGAGGCCGTGGACGTGGGATCGGGCGGCTACAAGGCGCTGGCCCTGCATCAGCGCGCCGGAATCGCCGTGACCCGGGAACGGATCGAGGACGCTGTGGCCCTGTTTGACGAGGCGGCCGACGCCTCCGGACAGCCGCTCATCGCCGACCTGGCCCGCCTGAAGGCCGCCTTCCTGCTGATGGACACCGCGTCGCTCGAGGACATCGAAGCGCGGCTGGCGCCCATCGCCGAGGAGGGCCGTCCGTTCAGCGCCTACGCCCGCGAGGCCCAGGGCCTGGCCCGGATCCAGCATGGCCAGACGGCCGAGGCGCGTCCGGTGTTCGCCCTGCTCGCGCTCGGGCAGGACGTGCCGGATGTGGTGCGCCAGCGGGCGCAGCTCATCCAGGACGCCATTGATTCGGGCGTCGCGGCCTCCATGGCCGACATCGTCCGCGCCCAGGCCGAACTGCCGCAACCCGAAGCGGCCACGCCGTCGAACCAGACTCCGGCCGGCGTCGCGCCGTCCGCCCAGCCGTAATCCAGGATCACCGCCGCATGCGCTTCGTGTCCCAACCCCTGAAGATCGCCCTGATTTGCGGCCTGGCCGTCACGGCGGCGTCCTGCTCGACCGTACGGAATGTCTGGCCCTTCGGCGGAGACGACGCCCCGCAGTCGGTCGCCTCGGCGGGGGAACGCGTCTCCATTCTCGAGTTTGAACAGAGCCTGTCGCCGAGCACCGATCTGGCGGGGCGGGACTTCTTCGTTCCCGGCCCGCAGGCCATCAACGCCTGGCCGGTCCCGGGCGGCAATCTGGAGCAGTCGCTCGAGCATGTGATCGCCGCACCGGAATTCACCGTCGCCTGGCGCCGCGACATCGGCGAGGGCAGCTCGCGCACCACCCAGGTCACCGCCACGCCCGTGGCCGCCGACGGCCGCATCTTCGTGATGGACGGCGAGGCGCGCGTCAGCGCCGTCGATGCGGATACGGGAGCGATCCTGTGGCAGACCAACCTTCGCCCGGACGGTCGCGACCGCGCGTACGGCGGCGGCGTCGCCGTTTCCGGCCAGCGGGTGTACGTGACCTCCGGCTACCGCCTGATCTCCGCTCTGGATGCGCAGACCGGCGCCGTGGTGTGGACCACGCAGTTTGATGCGCCCATTCACGGCGCTCCCACCGTGGCCGGCGGGCGGGTCTTCGCCGTCGACGTGGACAACCAGATCGTGGCCGTGGACGCCGCGACCGGGGCGCTGGCCTGGTCCTACCAGGCCATTTCGGAGCCGGCGCGTCTGATGCGGGCGTCCAGTCCGGCTGTCACCGGCGACACGGTGATCGCGCCCTTCTCGTCCGGCGAGGTGGTCGCGATCCGCGCCAACAACGGGCAGGAACTGTGGACCCAGGTCCTGTCGCGCACCAGCCGCACCAACGCCCTGTCTGAAATCCGCGACATCGCCGGTCGCCCGGCCGTCAGCCGCGGGGTGGTCTACGCCGTCAGCCACTCGGGTCTTCTGAGCGCGATGGACGTGCGCACGGGGCAGCCGGCCTGGCAGGCGCCGATCGCCGGCGTGAACGCCCCCTGGGTGGCCGGCGACGTGGTCTACGCCGTGTCCAAGGCCGGCGAGCTGACGGTGCTGAACCGCCAGACCGGCCAGGCGTACTGGATCCGCGACATCAGCGAGAGCCGCACCCGGACCGAAGGCGGCCTGTTCTTCGGCGTCGGCAAACGCACGGTCCGTCCGGTCTGGAGCGGCCCGATCCTGGCCTCCAACCGCCTCATTCTGGTCAACTCGGACGGGCAGGCGGTGGCGTTCGACCACAAGACCGGCGAGGAGGTTGCGAGTCTCAATCTCGGCGCGCCGTCCTATGTGGCCCCGATCGCCTACAACGGCGCTCTCTACGTCGTGACCGCCAACGGTCAGCTGGTCAGCATTCGCTGACCTGAAAAAGGGCCTATAATCCTCTCATGGCCCTCAAGGTCGCTATCGTCGGTCGCCCCAATGTGGGCAAGTCCACCCTGTTCAACAGACTGGTGGGCAAAAGACTCGCGCTTGTCGATGACCGGCCGGGGGTGACCCGCGACCGTCGCTACGCCGACGGCAACATCGGCGACATCGACCTGACCCTGATCGACACGGCGGGCTATGAGGACGTCAGCGACGACAGCCTGGAATCGCGCATGCGCGAGCAGACCGAGGCCGCCATCGACGACGCCGAACTGATCCTGTTCATGATGGACGCCCGCGAGGGCGTCACCTCGCTGGACCGCATCTTCGCCGACCATCTGCGGCGTCACCAGACGCCGGTCATCCTGCTGGCCAACAAGTCCGAGAGCCGCGAGAGCGGCGGCGGCGTGGGCGAGGCGCACGCGCTGGGGTTCGGCGAGCCGGTGGCGATCTCGGCCGAGCACGGCGAGGGCATGGCCGATCTCTACGCAGCGATCGTAAAGGCCAGCCGCGACATCGAGGTGGCCGAGCAGGAAGAGGCCGAAAAGCCCATCCGCGTGGCCATCATCGGCCGCCCCAATGCGGGCAAGTCCACCCTCATCAACCGCCTGCTGGGCGAGGATCGTCTGCTGACCGGGCCGGAGGCGGGTATCACCCGCGACTCCATCTCGGTGGACTGGACCTATGAGGGCCGCAACATCCGCCTGGTGGACACCGCCGGCATGCGGCGCAAGGCGCGGGTCCAGGAGAAGCTGGAGAAGCTGTCGGTGGCCGACACCATCCGCGCCATCACCTTCGCCGAGGTGGTGGTGCTGGTCATGGACCGGGAGAACGCCTTCGACACCCAGGACCTGCAGCTGGCCGACCTGGTCGAGCGCGAGGGCCGGGCGCTGATCTATGTGATCTCCAAATGGGATCTGGAGGAAGAACCCCAGTCCCGCATGGCGGCTCTGAAGGAAACCGCTGACCGCATGCTGCCCCAGCTGAAGGGGGCGCCCTTCGTGGCCCTGTCGGCCCACAACGGGCGCGGCGTGGAGCGGCTGATGCCCGCCATCCTGAAGGCCCACGACACCTGGTCGGTGAAGGTCAAGACGCGCGACCTGAACGACTGGCTGGCCATGGCCGTGCAGCGCCACCCGCCGCCCGCCGTGGACGGCCGCCGCATCAAGCCCAAATACATCGCCCAGACCAAGGCGCGTCCGCCGACCTTCGTGATGTTCGCCAACCGCGCCTCGGACATGCCGGAGCAGTACAAGCGCTATCTGATCAACAGCCTGCGCGAGAGCTTCGACCTGCCCGGCACGCCCATGCGGCTGACGGCCAAGTCGGGGGCCAATCCGTTCGTGGACGGGTCAGGCGGTCCGACCCGGCCCAAGGGCGAGGCCAAGACCGCCCCGCGCCGCGTGACCAAGGCCCAGAAGGCCGAGGAGGCGAAGGAGGCCGCCAAGGGTCTGCCCGGCAAGGCGCCGGCCAGGAAGGCCGCCCCGCCCCGGCCCACGGTGGTCAAGGCCAAGCAGCGCGCGGCGTCCAAGGCCAAGGCCGCCACGATTCCCGGCAAGCGCGCGCGGGGCGGCGCCCGTCAGGTCTCCCGCTCGGGCCGCATCCGCACCGGCGCGCCGTCCAAGCCGAAACGCTAGGTCTCACGGCTGGACAAGGCGGCGGGCTTTCTGCGAAATCCTGCTCCTGTGTCTGGAGGGGAACATGCTGGGCAAGGCCGTCATCGTCGCCGTATTGCTGATGTCACAGCCCGCTGAGGGCTCGCCGGAGTGCGTGAGCCCGGCGCCGCCCGAGAAGCTGTTCATAACCGCGCCCGCGCGGCCGGCTGCGCCGTCCTGCGTGAACGAGCGAACCAACAGGCACACCTGTTCCAACCGCATCATCAACGCCTATGGGGCCGAGATCGACGCCTATGACGCGGCGTTCGACGCCTATGTGGATGCGATCAACGCCTACATCGAGCGCCTCAACGAGCACATGGTCGCGACCAACGCGTATACGCAGTGCGAGCAGCGGCGCGTGGCGCCGAACAGCCTCATCGTTGGCTAGGACTCAGACCAGCGCCGAGACCGGCGGGCCATCCTTCCATTCGCGGAACGAGACGACGCCCTTCGGCGGGGTCCGGTCGGGGCGGCACAGCTCCACGATCAGCGGCGCGATCTCCGACGGGTGGGGCAGGGCGGAAGGATCCTCGCCCGGATAGGCCTGGGCGCGCAGGCGGGTCTGCATCCGGCCCGGGTCGAGCACGGCGACCCGGATGTTGGTGGACTCGATCTCGTCGGCCCAGCACTGGACCAGGTTCTGCCCCGCCGCCTTGGTGGCCGCATAGGCGCCCCAGAAGGCGCGCGGCTTCCACGCGAGCGAGGATGTCAGATAGACGGCCCGGCCCGCATCGGACGCCCGCAGCAGCGGCTCCAGGGAGCGGATCAGGCGATAGACGGCGGTGAAATTCACCTTCTCGATCTTCGCGAACTGGCGCGGATCGGCGTGGCTGACCGGCACAAGGCCTTCCGGGCCCATGGTCGCCGCAGCGTGAACCCAGATGTCCAGCCGGCCGAAGCGCTCGAACAGGGCGCCGCCCATGCGGTCGATGGCGCCGCCGTCCACGAGGTCGAACGGGATCAGGGTGGCGTGTTGTCCGGTGGCGGCGAAGACGGCGTCGTCCAGCTCCTCGAGCCCGCCCTCGGTGCGCGCGGCGGCGACCACGTGGGCGCCCGCCTTCGCCAGGGCGATGGCGCTTTCGTATCCGATGCCGCGCGAGGCGCCGACCACCAGGGCGACGCGGTCCTTGAGGGGAAGCTGTTCCGTCATGGCGTCTGCTTACGCGCGCACGGCGTCGGACGAAAGAGCGTCAAGGCCGCAGCCTTGCGGTCAGGGCGTCCCGGCGGGCTGCCACAGACTGAAGCTGACGCCCTGGTCGTCGCTGACCTTGACGCTGCGGCCGGACTTGCCGGCTGCGGGCACGGCGGATTTCCCGCCGCGGGCCGTGATGCGGGCGCAGGCGGAATCGATGTCGTCCACCTGGAAATACAGGTGCGAGAAGTCCCGGTGTTCGCCCTTTACGAAACCGAACGGGACGCCGGCGTCCGCCACATGGGCGTAGGTCTCGTGCGAGGACGCCTCATCGAAGGTCCAGCCGAAAACCTCGCCGAAGAAGGCGCGCGCCCTGTCAATGTCGGGCGTGTCGATGGTGAAGTAGCCCAGTGCGGTGCTCATGCGCCCTTAAGCGCTGACGAGCAGGGAAAGTTGCCTGACCGAGACGTCGCGTCCGTTTTCCTCAATCTCCCGATCCAGCAGCCGGGTCGGATAATCGCCGGTGAAATAGTGATCGGTGAACTGGGGGGTCTCGGGATCGCGGGGACCCGCGCCCATGGCCTGGTAGAGGCCGTCCACCGACAGGAAGCCCAGGCTGTCCACCTCCAGCCGCGCACGCATTTCCTCGAGCGACAGGTTTGCGGCCATCAGCTGCGACCGCTCGGGCATGTCGATGCCGTAGAAGTCGGGCCACAGGATCGGCGGGCTGGCGGAACGCAGGTGCACCTCCTTGGCCCCGGCGGCGCGGACGGCGCGGACCAGTTTCACAGAGGTGGTGCCGCGCACGATGGAGTCGTCGATCAGCACCACCCGCTTGCCCGCCAGAACACCGCGGTTGGGGCTGTGCTTCATGCGCACGCCGAGCTCGCGCACGCCCTGGCTGGGCTGGATGAAGGTGCGGCCCAGATAGTGGCTGCGGATGATCCCCATCTCGAAGGGAATGCCGCTTTCCTGGGCATAGCCGAGAGCCGCCGGCACGCCGGAGTCCGGCACCGGGACGACCACGTCGGCCTCGACGCCGTGCTCGCGCGACAGCTGGGCGCCCATGGCCTTGCGGACTTCGTAGACGGCCTTGCCGTTCACCACGCTGTCGGGGCGGGCGAAATAGACGTACTCGAACAGGCAGGGCCGGGCCGCCTTGTCCGGGAAGGGCTTGATGGAGCGCAGGCCGTCCTCGTCGATGACCACCACCTCGCCGTTCTCCACGTCGCGGACGAAGGTGGCGCCGATCATGTCCAGGGCGCAGGTCTCGGAGGCCAGCACCCAGGCGTCGCCCAGCTGACCCAGCACCAGCGGCCGGATGCCCAGCGGGTCGCGGGCGCCGATCATCTTCTTGCGCGTCTGGGCCACCAGGGCGTAGCCGCCCTCGATCTGCATCATGGCGTCGATGAAGCGGTCCACGATGCGCGATTTCCGCGACCGGGCGATGAGGTGCAGGATGACCTCGGAATCCGACGTGGACTGGAAGATCGAGCCCTGATCCACCAGCGCGTTCCGCAGCGCCAGGAAGTTGGTCAGGTTGCCGTTGTGGGCGATGGCGATGCCGCCGGAATCAAGGTCCGCGAACATGGGCTGGATGTTGCGCAGGAAGCTGCCGCCTGCGGTGGAATAGCGGGTGTGGCCGACGGCGGCGCGGCCGGGCATGCGCCGGACCAGATCCGCGCCGGAGAAGGCGTCGCCCACCAGGCCCATGTGCCGTTCGGTATGGAAGCGTGTTTCGGTGACCGAGGCGATGCCGCAGGCTTCCTGGCCCCGGTGCTGCAGGGCGTGCAGGCCCAGCGCCACGACCGCCGAGGCGTCCTCCACCCCCCAGACGCCGCAGACCCCGCACTCCAGGCGGGGACGGTCGTCATCGACATCCCGCCAGTGTTCACGGTGGACGACGACGTCGTTGATCTGGTGGCTGCTCATCGTGGGGGCTCCGATGACGGCGGGAAGCTTACTTAGGGTGAGTCCGGCGCCGCGCTAGCGCCGGATTGGGGCGTGGCTGTGTCATCATCGGAAAAACCGTTCCGTACGGACGATCCGATGACCGGTGAAAGGGCGTCCGCGCCGCGACCCAGGGCGGGCAGCACGGTCTGGATGACGCGGGCCGAGGCGTAGCCCAGCGGGAAGACGGCGGCGTTGCGGAACCAGTCGGGCGTCCGCTCGGCAGGGGTGGCGGCGTGAAACACGAGATGGACGGCGCCCAGCAGCACCAGCGCCCGAACCGCGCCCACGCCAACGCCCAGAAGGCGGTCCAGGCCGCCCAGCTGTTTGTGGTCGCGCAGGCGGCGGCTCATGATCGTGCCGATGATGCGGATGCCGAAATAGACGATCAGGAACACCACGATCGCCGCCGCGATGGATCCGGCCCAATCGGGATCAACGACCGCACGGCCCAGGGGGCCGGACAGGGGCAGGGCCAGAAGGGAGAGGATCGCCGCAACCGCAAAGGCGGCCAGGGTCACCATTTCGCGCAAGCCGCCGCGGATCCAGCCGGCCGCAGCCGAGGCCAGGATGACGACGATGGCGAACAGGTCATAGCCAGTCACGGTCGGCGGGGGTCCCTGAACGCGGTGAAGGTCAGAACGTGCTTTGCGAGATACGCTCGACCGCCTCTGCGAGTCGAGATAGCCCCATGACCTTAACATTCTTTCCGCCGTTCGCCGCGCTTTCCGGCGCGATGGCTTGGTCAAAGCCCAGCTTGGCCGCCTCGCGCAGGCGCACCTCGGCCCGGCCCACGGCGCGCACCTCGCCCGAAAGACTGATTTCTCCGAACACCACGGCGCGCTGGGGCAGGGGCACGTCCACAGCGGAGGAAATCAGCGCTGCGGCCGCCGCCAGGTCCGCCGCCGGCTCCGAGACCCTGAGGCCGCCGGCCACGTTCAGATAGACATCGCGGTCGCCGAAGCCGAGGCCGCAGCGCGCCTCCAGCACCGCCAGCAGCATGGCCAGCCGTCCCGAATCCCAGCCCACCACCGCCCGTCGCGGCGTGCCGTAGGCGCTGGGCGCCACCAGGGCCTGGAATTCCACCAGCACCGGGCGCGAGCCCTCGATGCCCGCGAACACCGACGCCCCCGCCGCCCGCTCGCCGCCTTCGCCCAGGAACAGGGCCGAGGGATTGGCCACCTCGGACAGCCCCGCATCGGTCATCTCGAACACGCCGATCTCGTCGGTGGCGCCGAAGCGGTTCTTGCCTGCGCGCAGGATGCGGAACGGATAGCCCCGCTCGCCCTCGAAGGAGAGAACGGCGTCCACCATGTGCTCCACCACGCGCGGACCGGCGATCTGGCCGTCCTTGGTGACGTGGCCCACCAGCACCACGGCCATGCCGGACGCCTTGGCCAGCCGGACCAGCTCGCCGGCGCAGGCGCGCACCTGGGTCACCGAGCCCGGTCCCGCCTCGTGGGCGTCGGACCACAGGGTCTGGATGGAATCGATGATGACGATGTCGAACTTCTCGCGCTTCAGGGTCGAGACGATCTCGCGCAGCGCCGTAGCCGAGGCCAGGTTCACCGGGGCGGCGGCGAAGCCCATGCGTTTGGCGCGGGCGCGGATCTGCTCCACCGCCTCCTCGCCCGAGATGTAGGCCACGCGCGCGCCGCCCAGGGCGGCCTTCGCCGTCACCTCCAGCAGCAGGGTGGACTTGCCCACCCCGGGATCGCCGCCCAGCAGGATGGCCGAGCCGGGCACCACGCCGCCGCCGCAGACCCGGTCGAACTCGCCGACCCCGGTGATGATGCGGGGCGGCTCCGGGGTGTCGGACTGCAGGGTCTCGAAGACCACGCCGCGTCCGCGGGCCGTGGAGGCGGGCTTCAGGGCGCCCGGCGGGGCCGAGCGGCTTTCCTCGACGATGCAGTTCCACTGGCCGCATGCGCCGCACTGGCCGGACCACTTGCCGTGGACCGCCCCGCACGCCTGACACACATAGATCGCACCGTCCCTGGCCATGGGGCGGGTCTAGCAGGAATTGCGGCGAGGGATAGATGAGGCCGGCGGCGCTGCGTCCGATCCTGACGTGGTCAGCCGACGTAGACCCGGGGCACCCGCGGCGTGATGGAGGTCAGCAGCTCATAGGCGATGGTGCCCGCCGCCGTGGCCTGGTCGTCGATGTTGCGGTTCGGGCCGTAGATCTCGCACAGGTCGCCGACGGCGACCTCCGCGTCCGTCACGTCCACGGCGATGACGTCCATGGACACCCGGCCGACGATGGGCCGCAGGCCGCCCGCCAGCCAGACCTTGCCCCGGGGGGAACAGGATCGCAGGACGCCGTCAGCGTAGCCCGCGGCGACGATGGCGATGGTGCTGTCGCGCGGCGCGGTCCAGCCGGCGGAATAGCCCACGGTCTCGCCCTTGGGCACGGGCCGCGCCTGCACCACCTCGGC
>JBALUZ010000033.1:0-20903 GCA_036963825.1 Brevundimonas sp. | reverse complement strand
CGTCGCCCTGGCGGCGCCGGGACTGGCGGCCGCCCAGTCGGCCGGGTCCTCCGGTGCGGCGCAATTCCAGGCGGGCTATCAGGGGTCGCGCTACACCACGGCCCGCCCCGCCACCGGCTCGACCCGCGACGCCAACGGCAACCGCCTGATCGTCAACGGCATCATCCAGTCGGGATCGAGCGCCTGGTCCCAATCGTCGGGCGGCGTCGCCTCGGCCTACTCCGGCGCCGGGAACGGCTCCACCGGCATCGCCGGGGCCACGGCCATCGGCAACAGCCTGAACGTGGTGGTCCAGGGCAACTGGAACACCGTCATCATCAATTCGCGTCAGACCAACACCGGCGACGTCACCGCCGGGACGGCGCTGAACGGCACATTGGACCTTGAAGGCGATGATTGAGTCCGGACGCCGCCTGCGGCCCCTGATCGCGGCGACGGCCGCCGCCGCCCTGCTGGCCGGTTGCGTCTCGACCACGGCCGGGTCCAACGGGCTGTACGCCACCCCCATCGGCAATGCGCCGGTGACGGCCAACCCGACCCCCTATTCCACGGCCCTGTACTGCCTGGCCGACTACGCCCGGCGCTACGACCTGCCCTCCCCGCGAATCGCCGTGGGCCGCATCAGCGACTACACCGGCACGGTCTCGTCCGACGGCGGCCGCCAGATCACCCAGGGCGCCTCGCTGATGGCGGTTTCGGCCCTGGCCAAGTCCGGCGCGCGAATCGTCGAACGCTACGACACCTCGGTGTCCGAGCTGGAGCTGCGCTACGCCAACAACCGTCTGATCGGCGAGGAAGGCGCGGCCGGAGACGCCGAGGCCCCGCCCTTCCGCCAGATTCTGGCCGGCCAGGTGCCCGGCTCCGACTTCTACATGGTCGGCGGCATCACCGAGGTGAACTACAACATCCGCTCCGGCGGCTTCGACATCGCCGGCGGCGAAGTGGACACCGACACCGGCGGCTCGGGAATCGTCACCGGCCGGGTGTTCGTCATGAACATCGCCCTCGACCTGCGTCTGGTCCAGACCACGTCGATGGAAGTGGTGGACGTCATTTCCTACCAGAAGCAGATCGTCGGCCGGGAAATCTCGGCGGGCGTGTTCGACTTCCTGAACGGCAACGTCTTCGACATCTCCGCCGGCTCCGGCGGCTTCGAGCCGGTCCAGCTGGCCGTGCGGGCCCTGGTCGAGCGCGCGACGCTGGAAATGATGGCCAACCTCTACGGCGCGCCGGGCCCCGAAGTCTGCCTCAACGCCGACAACGACCCCCTGGGCGGCTCAACCGTCGGCCCCACCGGCGGCTACTACCCCGCCTATCAGAACACGGATGCGAACAATGGCCAGACTCGCGCCGACCCGTCTCGCTGGCACGATCGCCGCGATGGGGCTGTGCGCGGCCGCTACTGAAGCCGCCGCCCAGGATCCCGGTCTGGTCCTGAACGGCCAGATCAACAACAGCGACGTGTTCGCGGGCCAGACCCTGAACGTGGTCGACGCCGAGGACCAGGTCACCGCCGCCACCTACGCCGTGGGCAATCGCGCTTCGGCGTCGGGTGATGACGGCGTGGGCTTTCAGGTCGAGTCCACCCAGACCATGACCGGCGACGGCCGCTCGACCATCGAGATGACCCTGTCCGGCGAGGCCGAAGGCCCCGTCACCCTCACCTCACAGGTGGACGGCAACCGGCTGGAGGCCCAGGCGTACGGCGCCGATCTCGATGTCGAGGCGACCCAGACCGTCGGCGCCGCCGACCTGATCGCCGACGTCGCCGTCAACGGCGCGCCGGGGCGCATGCTGGGCGGCGGCCGCGTGCAGTCCTCGGCCAGCGGCAATGTCACGGCCATGGCCGGATCGGGCGGCGTCGTCACCGCCGACATCGACCAGACCAGCGCCGCCTTCACCCAGGCCTACACCTACGGCAATCCCCAGTATGTGCCCGCCGCGGCCGAGTTCACCGCCGAGGCCATCGGCAACACCGTCGCCTCCACCGTCACCCTGGGCGATCAGGACCTGACCATCCGCCAGCGCCAGACCGGCGCCCGGGTCTGGGCGACCACCAGCGCCAACGCCGGCAACGCCTGGGATCTGGCCGGCCGCGCCCGCGCCACCGCCAACCATGTGGCCGTCGCGAATCAGGGCGGCTCGGTCATCTCCCGCACGGATCAGGGCAACACCGCCGGAGTGCGCGCCAACGCCATCGTCACCGCGTACGACTTCGGCGAGGTCACCAGCCACGCGGGCGCCACGGCCAACTCGGTCCACGTGGCCAACGCCGACATCTATGTGCGCATCGACAACAGCCAGGTGAACTCCGGCGGGGTCGAGGCCGACGCCTCGTTCGTCGGGAATACCGGCTATGACGCCTATGTGGGCGCCGACGCGGCGGGCAACACCATCACCGCCTATTCCTGCTCGGACTGCCCCGGCTATCTGGAAGCGGCGAACACCCAGGTGAACACCGGAAACGTCACCGCCACCGCGACCACCCAGATCGACGCCTACGGCCGCGCCATCATCACCGGCGTCAACGCCGTGGGCAACTCGGCGACCTTCTACGTGACGAGACCGGGCGGCAACTGACCCTTCTGCCACTGCGAGAAAGGGACCCGCGCGCCTCCGCCCCACCCCGCTCACCCCAGCGAAGGCTGGGGCGAGCGGATGACCTGAACACCCGGCTCAGGTCACCCCGTCACCTGCCCGAAATCGGCGACCCGCCCCATCACATCCCGCACCTGGCCCAGCAGCTTGAGCCGGTTGTCCCGCTCGGCGGGCACATCCGAGTTCACCATCACCTTGTCGAAGAAGGCGTCCACGGGGCTGCGCAGCTGGCTCAGCGCCGTCATGGCGGCGGCGAAGTCCTCGGCCTGAAGCGCCTGATCCACCGCCGTCCCGGCCGCGCCGACCGCAAAGGCCAGCGCCGTCTCTTCCTCCGGCTGGTCCGGCAGGCCGGTCTGGACCATGCCCGTGGGCACATCCCCCTTCTTGGCCTCGGCCTTCAGGATGTTTGACGCCCGCTTGTACCCCGCCAGCAGATTGGCCCCGTCGTCCGTGGCGAGGAAGGCGCCGAGCGCCTCCACCCGGCGGACGATTCGGACAAGGTCGTCGTCCCCCAGCGCGAAGACGGCGTCCACCAGATCATGGCGCTGGCCCTGATCACGGAGGAGGACCTTCAGGCGGTCGGCGAAGAAGGCGAGGAGGCTGCGTTCGATAGGCTGGTAAACTTCGCGACGGAAGACGTCGTTGCCACCAAAGAATGCCATGGCGGCTTCATGATCACCCTCAACTATGAAGTTCTCGACTGGTAGGCGCCAGAAACTTCCTTCAGCGACTCCGGGTAGGGGCATCCGCACCCCATTCTCCAGCACCAACCGGATCACCCCCAGCGCCGCGCGGCGCAGGGCGAAGGGGTCCTTGGACCCCGTGGGCTTCTCGTCGATGGCGAAGAAGCCGACCAGGGTGTCCAGCTTGTCCGCCAGCGCCACCGCCACCGTCAGCGGCGCCGTCGGAACCGAGTCCCCCGGCCCCTGCGGCTTGTAGTGGTCGCGGATGGCGTCGGCGATGGCGTCGCCATGTTCCGCCCGGGCGTAATAGCCGCCCATGACGCCCTGCAGCTCGGGAAACTCGCCCACCATGCCGCTGGCCAGATCGGCCTTGGCCAGACGCGCGGCCTGTTCCGCCTGATCCGGCTCGGCGCCCACCAGCGGGGCGATCTCGCGGGCCAGGGCGGCGATGCGGTCGACCCGCTCGGCCATCGTCCCCAGCTTCGCATGGAAGGTGACGCCCTTCAGCTTCTCCAGCCAGGCGTCGAAGCCGACCTTGCGGTCCTCGTCCCAGAAGAAGCGGGCGTCGTTCAGGCGGGCCGACAGCACGCGGGAATTGCCCGCCGCCAGCGCCGTGCCCCCATCGGTGGCCTCCACATTGGCCACCACCACGAAATGGGGCGCCAGCCCGTGCTTCGCCGGATCGCGCACCGCGAAATACTTCTGGTGCACCTTCATGGACAGCCGCACCACCTCCGGCGGCAGGTCCAGGAACTGCGGGTCCATGTCGCCCAGGATCGGCGTCGGCCATTCGGCCAGCCCCGCCACCTCGTCCAGCAGGCCGTCATCGTCCACCAGCGTCAGCCCCTTGGCCGCACACACGGCCTTGGCCTGCTCCAGAATGCGCAGCTTGCGGTCCGCCACGTCCAGCATGACGTAGTCGCCTTCCAGCTGGCGGCGATAGTCGGCGAAGTCGCGGACCGTCAGCGGCCGCCCGCCCCCCAGGAACCGGTGTCCCTCGGTGGCGTCGCCGCTCACGATGCCGTCGATGGCGAACGGAACCACCGCCCCGTCGAACAGACACAGGATGCGCTTGATCGGCCGCACCCAGCGCAGGGTCCCGGTCCCCCACCGCATGGACTTGGGCCAGGGGAACGCGCGGATCACCGCATCCACCGTCTCGGCCACGACCTCGGTCGTCGCCCGGCCGGCTTCCTGAACGCGGGCGTAGAGCACGCCGTCGCGCTCCTCCAGCTGCTCGCGCGTCAGGCCGGTCTTGCGCAGAAAGCCCTCCAGCGCCTGCGGCGGCGCCGAGGCCTTGGGCCCCTTCAGCTCCTCGTCCCGGTCCGGCGTCGCCGCCGGCAGGCCCTCGATGACCAGCGTCAGCCGCCGCGGCCCCGCGAAGGTCGTCAGCGCGTCCCACGTCAGGCCCTCGGCCTTCAGCCGCTCGCCGACCAGCCGCTCCAGATCCCGCGCGCCCCCCGCCTGCATCCGCGCAGGGATTTCCTCGGAGAAGATTTCAAGAAGAAGCTGGGGCATCAGGCGGTCTTCCGCTCTTGTTCGACGTAGGCGAGCGCACACGCCTTGCACAGGTCCCGTATGCGGCCGATGTAGCTCTGCCGCTCGGCCACGGCGATGGCGCCGCGCGCGTCCATCAGGTTGAACAGGTGGCTGGCCTTCAGCACCTGATCATAGGCGGGCAGCACCAGCGCCTGCCCCTGCGGCCCGGTCATGGCCAGGAGGCGCGAGACCTCGGCTGCCATGTCCTCGAAGCGGCGCTTCAGCCCGTCCACGTCATAGCCGTGGAAATTGGCCTCCGACTGCTGGCGTTCGTTCTCCAGGAACACCTCGCCATAGGTGACGCCGTCATTGTTGAAGCGCAGGTCATAGACGTTGTCGACGCCCTGCACATACATGGCCAGGCGCTCCAGCCCGTAGGTCAGCTCGCCCGACACCACGTCCACCTCGATGCCGCCGACGCCCTGGAAATAGGTGAACTGCGTCACCTCCATCCCGTCGCACCAGACCTCCCAGCCCAGCCCCCAGGCCCCCACCGTGGGATTCTCCCAGTCGTCCTCGACAAAGCGGATGTCGTGCAGCTTCGGATCGATCCCGATTCGCTTCAGGCTCTCCAGATACAGCGCCTGCAGATCGTCGGGATTCGGCTTCAGAATGACCTGAAATTGGTAATAGTGCTGGAGCCGGTTGGGGTTCTCGCCATAGCGGCCGTCGCCGGGGCGGCGGCTGGGCTGGACATAGGCGGCCTTCCACGGGCGCGGGCCCAGGGCGCGCAGCACGGTGGCCGGGTGCAGGGTGCCCGCCCCCACCTCGATGTCATAGGGCTGCAGGATCGCGCACCCCTTCTCGCTCCAGTAGGCTTGAAGGGTCAGGATCAGGTCCTGGAAACTCAGCGGTTCAGTCGTCCTGGAAGACAAGGCCGTATCCGGATTTGCGGGCATTTCGCGGGCGCGAAAAAAGACGGCGGACCATAGGGCCCGCCGCCTTGTGCATCAATGCCGGATGGCGAGGATCAGGCGCCCGGGGGCGTCGGGTCCAGCGGATCCTCGTCGTCCATCCCGGCGTCCGGCGCCGGATCGATGGGCGGCGGGGCCAGGGGTGCGTCCATCCCAGGGTCAGGCCGGTCCTGATTGGCGGGATTCATGGGATCCGGGGTCGGGACCTCCATTTCGGTCGGGGCGTCCATCGGCTCCACCGGCATGGCGGGGTCGGGACGGGGCGTCATGGGCGAAGGCGGCTCGGTGGGCGCGGCGTCCATGGGCGCCATCGGGTCCGCATCGGTTCCGGAATCCGGCGGCGTGCTCCATCCTTCCGCCTCGACCTGGTCATAGGGCACAGCGCCCTCGACGATCGCGGGCTGCCCCTCCTGCGTGGACGCCGACGCCTGTGCAGGGCGGGTCTCGCCCGGCGGCGGACTGGCCGGGGGCGGCTCCATGGGATTGGTCTGCATGGCGTCCGGCGGCGTGTTGCCCGGGGTCACGGGGTCGGAGGGCGGCTCCTGGGCGAGGGCGGCCGGGGCCAGGACCAGGGCCGCCGCCGCACCGGCCGTCATCAGGCGTTTGCTAGGCATCGGTGGTGTCCTTCTCATACGGCCGCCCGGCTCGGGCGGCCCGCTAACCCGACTTCCGGAGAGACAATCGACATGAGGGGCGCCCTGTTCCCGGCCGCCGCAGGAAGATTGGCCCGGAAGCCGGGTCAGGCCAGGCGGCAGGCGGCCGTCCACCAGCCCGGATGGGCCTCTGACAGGGTCTCGGCCGCAGCCCTTGCGGCGTCGGCCGTTCCGAACAGGGCGAAGACGGTGGCGCCCGATCCCGTGACCCGGGCCAGCAGGGCCCCCGGCGCCGCGGCCGCGGCCTCCAGCGCCGTTCCGATCGAGGGCGTCAGGCGGATGGCGGGGGCCTGCAGATCGTTGCGGGCGCCCCTGAGCCAGTCCGCCAACGCCTCGACAGAGGCGAACGCCGCCGGCATGTCCGGCGCGTCGGCAAGGGGCCGCGGGGCCGCGTCATAGGCCCGATAGACCGCGCCCGTTGGCGACGGAACGCCGGGATTCAGCAGCACGGCGTGGATGTCCGGCAAGGCCGGCGCCGGGCTCAGCACCTCTCCCCTGCGCCGGGCGATCACCCGCCGGGCGCCGAGACACATGGCCATGTCGGCGCCCAGGGGCGCGGCGATGCGGGTCAGGGCGTCGTCGTCCAGATCGAGGCTCAGCAGGTCGCGCGCGAGCTTCATGGCGGTCGCCGCATCGGACGACCCGCCGCCCAGCCCCGCCGCCACCGGCAGCCGCTTGTCCAGCCGCACGTGCACCGGCAGCTGCTCCATCCCCATCGCACCGGCCATGGCGTCCAGGGCCGTCTCGATCAGGTTCGGCCCGCCGTCGATGCGGGCGGCGAACGGACCGGTCGTCTCAAGCTGAAAGGCGTCGGCGCGGGTCACCGCCACCCGGTCCCCCACGTCGGCGAACACCGCCAGACTGACCAGCGGGTGATAGCCGTCGGCGCCGGGCGCCCCCACGTGCAGGAACAGGTTCACCTTGGCCGGGGCCAGAGCCCGGGCCGGCTCGACGCGGCTCACGGGTTGACGGGGTCGAGGCCCTGGCCGTTGTCGGCGCGGGCGACCGGACCGACCGGCTCCGCCGCGCCCAGTCCCCGCGCCAGCTTGAGCTCCACCTGCTCGCGCAGGTCCGGCTCCGGGTCCAGGCTCAGGGCGCGGCTCCACTGGAACGCCGCCTCGCGGCGGCGGCCCACGCGCCAGTAGGCGTCGCCCAGATGATCGTTGATGGTCGGATCGCCCGGCTCCAGCGAGATGGCCAGTTCCAGCGTCTCGACCGCCGCCTCGTACTGGCCCTGACGATACTGGGCCCAGCCCAGGGAATCCTGGATGTGGCCGGAGCCCGGATCGGCCGCCACCGCACGGGCGATCATCTCCGCGCCCTGATGCACCCGCTGGCCGCTGTCCACCCACATATAGCCGAGGTAGTTGAGGACCTCGGGGTTCTCGGGCTCCTGCTGCAGGGCGGCCCAGAGCTCGGCCTCGGCTTCCTCGAACCGGCCAAGGGACTCATAGACCGCGCCCCGGGTGAAGCGCACCTGCCAGCCCTGGTCGGCGGTGTTCAGGGCCGGGCCGTTCAGCAGCTCCAGGGCTTCCTGATATCGCTCCTGCGCGGTCAGAAGACCCGCAAGACCGTAGGCCGCCTGCGGATCCTCCGGCGCCGCGGTCAGCGCTTCCCGGGCATGGACCAGCGCATCCTCGTTCCGGTCGGCTTCCTGATAGCTCCAGGCCAGTTGCTGACGCGCCGCGGCGTAGAGCAGCGGTTCGCCTGGGCCGACCCCGGCGAAAGCCTCGCGGGCCGCGGTGGTCAGGCCGGCGTCTTCAAGCGTCTGGCCCAGCAGCAGGCGGGTCTGGTCATCGTCGTCGAGGCCCAGCGCCAGCCGCAGATAGACGGCGGCGAACTCGTTGTTCTCCTCCGCCAGGGCGGCGGCGGCGGCGGCCCCCAGCGCCAGGGCCGCGCCCTCGCGCAGGGTCGGCGCGGGGATGGGGCGGCCGCGCGACGCGGCCCGCTCCCGGGCCAGAAGCGTGGTCAGATCGGTGGCGCCGGCCTCGATGGCGGCGTCGAACACCGCCAGCGCCTCGTCCCGCCGTCCCCGTCGCTCGAGGAACTCGCCATAGGCGGTGCGGAACAGCGGCGCCGTCGGGGCGGCGCCCGCCAGTTCGCTCAGGATCGACTCAGCCGCCGCATGATCGCGGCGCTGCTCCAGCAGCAGGGCGCGGTGGTAGCGGGCGAACAGACGCGCCAGCGAGTCGGCGCCCGCCGGCGGCTCGGCCAGGGCCCGGTCCCAGTCTCCGGCGGCGGCGGCGATCCAGGGCTGGACGAACAGGCCGGCGCGGGCGTGCGGGAACCCGATGGGTTCGTCCGCCAGCACCGCGTTGGCCCGCCGGGCGTCGCCGGCGCCGAACGCACGCACCACCGAGACCAGCCGCCCCGCCTCGGCCACGGTCGAACTGACCCCCTCGCCGCTGGGCGAGAGGCGCGCAGCCACGTCCAGATCGCCGGCCAGCAGGGCGGAGGTGAAGGCCTGATCCCTCAGGCGCTCCTGCCCCGGCTCGGCCGCCTGGGCGGCGGCCAGATAGTCGGCGCCCGTGCTGCTTTCCCCCAGGGCCATGGCGTTGCGGCCGGCCAGGAACAGGCCGTAGCTGGAACGGCCCCGCGCATCCACGGGCACGTCGCTGAAATCGACGAAGCGAACGGGTCCGGCCACCTCCAGCGGTTCGGCCGCGGCGAACGACGGGGCGGCGGCGGCGGTCAGGGCGGCGAGCGCCGCGGCGGTCAGGGTGCGCATCATGAAGCGACAGTCGCCTTACATATTGGGGTAATTGGGGCCGCCGCCGCCTTCGGGCGTGGTCCAGACGATGTTCTGCGACGGGTCCTTGATGTCGCAGGTTTTGCAGTGGACGCAGTTCTGGGCGTTGATGACGAAGCGCGGATCCTTGCGGTTCGCCTCGTCCCCATACACCACCTCATAGACCCCGGCGGGGCAATAGAGGCGCGCGGGCTCGCCATATTCGGGCAGATTGACCTGGATGGGGATGGACGGGTCCTTCAGCCGCAGGTGGGCGGGCTGCTCCTCGGCGTGATTGGTGTTGGAGATGAACACCGACGACAGCTTGTCGAAGCTCAGCTTCCCGTCGGGCTTCGGATACTGGATCGGCTTGTGGTCCCTGGCCTTGCCCGTGGACTCCGCGTCCGTCTTGCCGTGCCCCAGGGTGCCCCAGGGCGACCACCCCCGGAACAGGGAGGTGATCTGCATGTCGATGCCCCCCAGCAGGGTGCCCAGGGTCGCGCCGTACTTCGACAGCAGCGGCTTCACATTGCGGACCAGCTTCAGCTCCCTGGCGATGTCCGAGGCCTCGTAGGCGGCCTGGTACTCCACCAGTTCGTCGCCCGCCCGCCCGGCCGCGATGGCGTCATAGGCGGCGTCGGCGGCCAGGATGCCCGAGCGCACCGCATTGTGGCTGCCCTTGATGCGCGGCACGTTCACGAAACCGGCCGAACAGCCCACCAGCACCCCGCCGGGGAAGGCCAATTTCGGCACCGACTGGTAGCCGCCCTCGGTGATGGCCCGGGCGCCGTAGGAGATGCGCTCGCCGCCCTCCAGATGCTCGGCGATGGCCGGATGGGTCTTGAAGCGCTGGAACTCGTCGAAGGGCGACAGGAACGGATTGCGGTAGTTCAGGTGCACCACGAAGCCCACGGCCACGTAGCGGTCGCCGAAGTGGTAGAGGAACGAACCCCCGCCGGTCTTGTCGTCCAGCGGCCAGCCCAGGGTGTGCTGGACCAGGCCGGGCTGGTGCTTGTCGGCCGGCACCTGCCACAGCTCCTTCAGGCCGATGCCGTATTTCTGGGGCTCCGCCTCGTCGCACAGGTTGTGGCGGGCCATGATGGTCTTGGCCAGCGAGCCGCGCACGCCCTCGCCGATGAAGACGTACTTGCCGTGCAAGGCGATGCCCGGCTGATAGTCGTCGGTCCTGTTGCCCTCGCGGTCGATGCCGAACACGCCGGCGACCACGCCCTTCACCCGGCCCGAGGGTTCGTCCCAGACCACATGGCTGGCGGCCATGCCGGGATAGACCTCCACGCCCAGCGCCTCGGCCTGTTCGGCCAGCCAGCGGGTCAGATTGGCCAGGGACCCCACGTAGCAGCCGTGATTCTTCATGTATTTCGGCTGGGGCAGCCAGGTGATGTCCAGATCGCCCTGGTGGCCCAGCACCAGGAACCGGTCCTTCGTCACCGGCGTGTCCAGCGGCGCGCCGCGGTCCTTCCAGTCGGGGAACAGCTGGCTCAGCCCGGACGGATCGATCACCGCGCCGGACAGGATGTGGGCGCCGACCTCGGAGCCCTTCTCCAGAACGGCCACGCTCAGCTCGCGGCCGTCCTTCTCCGCGCGCTGTTTCAGGCGGATGGCCGAGGCCAGGCCCGCCGGGCCGGCGCCGACGATGACCACGTCATATTCCATGACCTCGCGCTCGGCGTCCGCGCCCAGCCCGCCGCCGATGGCGGCTTCCTCAGCCTTGTTCCTGGCGCCGCCTTCGACGATATCCTCAGCCATGTTCGCGTGAATCCTCGTTTCTTATGGGTTTGAACCACTATCCGAAGGTGACGTGACGGTGGTCAAGGACTATCCCTGTCCTTGAACCATGAACGCGCCCAACCCGGAAATCGCTGCGACCGAAAGCCTGCTCGCCTTCTGGCGGGACGCGGGGGTCGATGCGTGCTTCGAGGCGGCGCCGGTCGACCGCACCTTCGTCCCGGCCCCGGTCGAGCAGAAAGCGACATTGAAGGCCGTCGCCTCGGTGTCCGCCTCGACGGACATCGGCGGCGCGGTCGCCGAAGCGCGCCGCCTGGCGGCCGGGGCCGGCGATCTGGACGCGCTCAAGGACGCCATCGCCGCCTTCACCGGCTGTCCGCTGCGCGACATGGGAGCCAGCCAGGCCGTGTTCGCGCGCGGCGATCCAGGGGCGCCGGTGCTGGTCATCGGCGAAGCGCCGGGAACCGAGGAGGATGCGCAGGGAGCGCCCTTCGTGGGCCGTGCGGGCAAGCTGCTGGACCGGATGCTGGGCGCGGCGGGCCTTCTGGACAAGGCGTTCATCACCAACACCGTTTTCTGGCATCCGCCGGGCAACCGCTCGCCTACCCCGCAGGAGCAGGTGGTCTGCGCGCCGTTTCTGGAGCGCGCCTTCGCCCTCCTCCAGCCGAAGGCGGTGCTGCTGCTGGGCGCCGCCGCCGCCAGGTCGGTGCTGAAGACCGACGAGGGCGTCATGAAGGTGCGCGGTCAGTGGCGCGAATGGCGGCTGAACGAGGGCGGCGTCGCCGCGCCCGTGATGCCGACCCTGCACCCGGCCTTCCTGCTGCGCCAGCCCATGGCCAAGCGCATGGCCTGGGCTGACGTGCTGGAGCTCGCGGCGAAGCTGGACGCCGGAAATTAACCCTTTCGCCTTGATGGCGCCCCATGGCGCTGGCACGAAAGCCGCCTGACGACAGACGGTATGCGCAGGACCGACCTGAATCGGGACAGGCCGAGCCACTCCGGAGGGGCCGCATGAAGCGGGCAAGCCATAGCGTTCTTGGCGCGCTGACATTCATCGCTGTTCTGGCGGGCGGCGGCGCCAGCCTGGCGCAAATGCCCCGCGCGCTGAGCGACTCGGATCGGTTGTCCTACACCACCGCCTTCGACGCCCTGCGTCAGGGCCAGCTTGACGCCGCGCGCGAGACGGCGGCCCGCATTCAGGACCGCGTCCTGCTGGGCCAGCTGGAGTTCGAGCGACTGTTCCACCCCAGCCACACGGCGACCTACGAAGAGCTGTCGGCCTGGCTGGATGAGTATTCGGACCTGACTCCGGCGCCCCGGGTCTACGCCCTCGCCCTGCGCCGCCGCCCGGATGGCGCGCCCGAGCCCCGGCGCCCGGGCGTCGGCGCCGCCTTGCGCAACTGGGCCAGCGTCCAGGCCGCCGGCGGTGAATCGGTCGACCCGGACGTTTTCACGCCCCCGGGCCCCCGTGAGGCGCGAATCGCCCTGAACGCCGACGATCTGCCCCGCGCCTATGACCTGGGGATCGCGCTGGGCGACCACTGGACGGCGGGGCTCGCGGCCTGGCGCATGGGCCGCTTCGCAGAGGCGTTCTCCGAGTTCGAGATCGTGGCGCTGGACCCCACGGAGGATCCCTGGGTTCGCGCGGGCGCAGCCTTCTGGACCAGCCGGGCGGCCCAGGCGTCGGGCCGGCAGGACCGGGTGCAGGAGTATCTGCGACTGGCCGGACGCTGGCCCGCCACCTTCTACGGCCAGATCGCCTTGCGGCAGCTGGGCGAAGAGCCGGTGATCGAGAATCTCGGCCCCCAGCCCTATACCGCTGTGGCCGCCGCAGCCGAGCGCGGTCCCGAACCGCCGACGGTCGAGGCGGACGCTTTGGCGGCCTTCGTCGCATCCAACGATCAGGCCCGCCGCGCGGTGGCCTTTCACGAGCTGGGCCGCGGCGAGGAGGCCCGGACGGAGCTCAGACGCGGTCTGCGCCGGGCCCCGGATGAAGAGCGCAGCCTCTGGGCCGCCCTGGCGCGCGGTCTTGCGCCCCGACGCGCCCTCTCCTCCGCCGCCCGGATCGACGCCAACGCCTATCCGATGCCGGCCCTTGAGCCCGAGGGCGGCTTCACCATCGAACCGTCCCTGGTCTACGCCATCGCCCGCAAGGAAAGCGGCTTCGAGGCCCAGGCCCGCAGTTCGGTCGGCGCCTATGGCATGATGCAGGTGATGCCGGGCACGGCCGCCGAACTCGCCGGAGATCCGGGATTCCTGCGGGAGCCCGAGCGGCTCTGGAATCCGGCTGTGAACCTGCGGCTTGGCCAGGCGTACATCGCGCGCATGCTCGAGATGGGCGCTTTCCAGGGCGATCTGCTGCGGGCGGTCGCCTCCTACAACGCCGGTCCCGGCCCCATGCTGGGCGCGCTGCGGCGGCTGGGGCCGGATCCCGACCCCCTGCTGCTGATCGAAACGATCGATGTGCCGCAGGCCCGCGCCTATGTGGAGGACGTGGTGGCCACCTACTGGATTTACCAGCGCATGACCGGCCGCCCGCTGAACACCCTCGACGCGGTCGCCTCCGGCGCGCTCAGCATTCCCGTGGCCCTCGACCACGTGGCGCCCGCTCCGGTTGCACCGCCCGAACCCTCTGCGGCGCGCTGAAGGTTCGAAGCCGTCCGGCTTAATCGGCTTTGCAGGACGTTTTCAGCGTGTAATATCGCCGGTGTATGAAGAGCGTGCATCGTGCACGTGGGGCTGAATATCTTGGGGTCTTCAATATGAAAATCATTCTGGGCGCGGCCATCGCCGCGTTGCTCGCCGCTGGGCCTGTCATCGCGCAGGACATCAGCGCCGACCCGCACGCGGGCACCGTTCGCCTGTCGGCGGGTTTCACGCCGGACCCGTACAACGTCAGCGTCACGGCAGGCGGCACCATCCGCGCCAGCGACCGGTTCTCCGGGTGCTACGGCTACATCTCCAACGCGCCCGACGTGCGCCTGCACTGGTCGGGCGGCGGCAATCTGCCCCTGATCTTCTCGGCCAGCTCGTCCAGCGACACCACCCTGGTGGTGAACGGGCCGAATGGCAGCTGGTACTGCGACGACGACAGCGGCGAGGGCACCAACCCCTCCCTGCGATTCGGCAGCCCCATGAGCGGCCAGTACGACATCTGGATCGGCAGCTACGGCGGCGACTATGTGTCCGCGACCCTGTCGATCTCGGAGCTGTACAGCAACTGATCGGCGCGCCCGCCAACGGCACGGCCCGGCTCTCCGTGGAGCCGGGCCTTTTTTCTGAACGGCGCCTGAACGCGCCGTTCGTCTTACGGCTACGCTTTCGGTCGTAAGCTTCACCGTGCCCTCGAAAGGGGGCGCTCTTTCAAATCGCTTGAGGTTCTCTTGATGAAAAATATTCTTGGCCTGGCGGCTGTGGCCGTGCTCGTCTCCGCCCCGGCCGTCGCGCAGGATGTCTCCCGGGCGCCCAGTTTCGGCACCGTCAATCTGTCAGCCGGCTTCACCCCCGATCCCCGCACGGTCGAGGTCGTCGCGGGCGGGAGCCTGAACGCCAGCGGCGTCGCGTCCGGATGCACCGGGCGAATCGCCAACGCCCCGGATGTCCGGGTGAACTGGAACGGGGGCGGCAGCCTGCCTCTCATCTTCAGAACGCGCTCGAGCCGCGACACCACCCTGGTCATCAACGGCCCGGACGGCCGCTGGTCGTGCGACGATGACAGCGGTGGCGGTCTGAACGCCCGGGTCATCTTCCGCAACGCGCCCGCCGGTCAGTACGACGTCTGGATCGGCACCTTCGGCGAGGAGACGGCGCCCGCCACCCTGGTGATCACCGAGCTTCAGTAGGCTTCGGGAAAGGCCTGGCCGCCCGCCAGGCCTTTTTCACGCCCTCTTTGTTCTTGTTTTGTTCCAGACCTCTGCTATTCTGCCGGAATGTCGTCGTCCGCAACCAGGGGCAGAGGAGCCCGAAGCAATGACTCGGGTCGATACGAGACCCTCACAGCCGAAGACTTCGAGGACGGCTGGACGGGCGATGACGCCGCAGCCGCGCCCCTGCGGACCAGTCTCACGCCAGAGCGCGCAAGAAAGATCATCACCCGGAATGACAGTCCCGATGTGGGCTTCGACCGATCCATCAACCCGTATCGAGGTTGCGAACATGGCTGCGTCTACTGCTACGCCCGTCCGGCCCATGCCTGGATGGGCCTATCCCCGGGCCTGGATTTCGAGAGCAAGCTCTTCTTCAAACCCGAAGGACCGCGTCTGCTGGAACAGGAGCTCTGCGCCCGGCGGTATGTCTGCAAGCCCATCCACATAGGCGGCAACACCGATCCCTATCAGCCGGTGGAGCGCGACCGACGGATCACCCGCGGCCTGATCGAGGTGCTGGCGCGCTTCCAGCATCCGTTCTCCATCATCACCAAGTCGGTCCTGATCGCGCGGGACGCGGACATCCTGGGGCCGATGGGGCGGGACAGCCTGTGCTCGGCCATGGTCTCCATCACCACCCTGCACCGGAAGCTGGCGCGGGACATGGAGCCCCGCGCCTCCACCCCGGCGAAAAGGCTTGAGGCCATCAGCCGGCTGGCCGATGCCGGCTGCCCCGTCGGCGTCGGCTTCGCCCCGGTGATTCCCGGACTGAACGACCACGAGCTGGAGTCGGTGCTGGAGGCGGCCGCAAAGGCCGGCGCCACCTCAGCCATGTACGTCACCCTGCGCCTGCCCCTCGAGATCAAGGATCTGTTCCGGGAGTGGCTGGTCGACGCGCGTCCGGAGCGGGCGAGGAGAATCATGTCGCTGATCCGCCAGACACGGGGCGGACGGGATTATGATCCCGACTGGTCCCAGCGCATGAAAGGAACCGGCGCCGTCGCCGACCTGATCGGCGCCCGGTTCCGGGCCGCCGTCAGGCGCTACGGCCTCCAGGGAGCCCGGCGCCCGCTCGACGAGACGCGGTTCCGCATTCCGGCCGACGCCGTGAAGCAAATGGACCTGTTCGCCCGGGGCTGATCAGAGGCGGAGGATGCGGGGGGCGCGGAGAAGACGCGCCGGCCGGGGACCGCTCCTCGACACAGGGAACCCGGAAGGCCTGCGGCGCTTCTCCGGCGCAGAGCCATCCCGAAACCTGATCAAGGAGCCATCATGCTCAAAGCGTCCTTCACCACCACCGCCGCCGCCCTCGCCGCCGTTCTTGCTCTCGGCGGCTGCACGAGCGCCGGCATGGCGGGCGGCCAGCCGCAGATGGCGACGGCGTCCGCCCCCATGGAGTACGTCCGGATGGCGGGCGCCAGCGACCTCTATGAGATCCGGTCAAGCGCGCTGGTGCTGGAGACCACGCAGGACCCGGCGCTTCGCCGCTTCGCCCGGATGATGGTGGACCATCACACCCACACCACCCGACAGGTCACCGAAGCCGCCCGGACGGCCGGCCTGACGCCCCCGCCCCCGGCCCTGGACCCGCGCAAGGCGGAGATGATCGCCCGGCTGCAGTCCGCCACGAGCGCGGCGCGCGATGAGCTGTACCTGTCGCAGCAGATGACGGTCCACGACCAGGCCCTGGCGCTGCATTCGGGCTACGCCCGCTCGGGTGAGGAGCCGGCGCTGCGGGCCGCTGCGGCAGGCGCTGTCCCCGTCATCGAACAACACATCGCCGAGTTGCAGCGCCTGGATGACGCCCGGTGATGCGGCCCGCAGGCGCGCCCGACCGGCTGCCCGATCACAACAACCAGATCGACCAGCCCCTCGCCCGCGACGAGGCGGCGGCGGCGGCCGATGAGGCGCGAAAGCCGCCCGCGCCGGCGGCGGGGCCGGCCCCGGACGGCAGGGGACGGTGACGAGCCGCCGTCGGAACGGAGAAGGACCGCACGATGAGCCGTGACGACGACAGCGGCCGCAAGGCCTGGTTGGTCGACATCCGGCCCGCCGCCGACCCGGAAGGCCCGGGTTCCCGGCGCCGCCTCGTTCTGGCCCCCGACGAGCGGGCGGCGCTGCGTCACGTGCTCGCCGAGATGGAACGCCCGGATGCGGAGGCCGAGCTGCTGATCGACGGCCAGGAGGAAGTGTTCGCGCGCTCGGAGCTGACGGCGGCGGGCCCCGAACATCACGCCACAGCCGGCGGCAAGCACGCTTCCGGCGCCCGGCGCACCGGGCGGCCTTGACGGACTGTTCACCAAGCTCGCGCGCATTTTCTTAAAACCGACGCCCTAGGTTGCCCATAACGAATGGAGCACTCTCATGCGCGCAGTTCTCGCAGCCGCCATACTGGCCGTCGCCGTTCCGCAGGTTGCGGACGCCAGCATCCGCATTCGCCTTCAGGCCACTGTTGCGGCCAGCTGTGGTGTCGCCGACGTCTCGGTCGAGGACGGCCGCGTCACGGTGCTCACCATCTGCAACGCAGAGCACTTCCGTCTCAACATCCAGAGCGCCGACGGGCCGGTGACGATCCTCGCCGCCGAGTCCCCCGACGCCGCCGTGAGCCTGATGGGCGACGCCCTCGGCGTCACGAGCCGTGCGCCGGGCGCCCAGCGATTCGTCTTCGACACCGACGCCAGCGGTCTGACCGCCGACACGATCGTGGTCCAGGCGGTGGTCGCCTGATCTGCAGGGGCTGAGCCGTTCAGTAGGGAATGAACGACAGGGTCAGCGTGTCCCTGTAGCGGCCGGCATAGACGTTGGTCGCGGGAGCCACCCGGATCTCGAGCGTCTGGGCCTGGACCGACAGACCCGAGAACGGCAGGTCCACGGACGCCGCGCCGGTCGCCGTGTCGAGTTCGGATCCCGCCAGGAAAGCGCGATACGGAATCGACCCGAGCCTCGCTCCGTCTTCATGGACCAGCATGCCGCCGTTGTCGGACGTCGCCGTGACCGCCATGTCCGCGTTGGTCCGGTAGAAGAAGGTGGTCCGCGCTCGCGATCCGCGCGCCAGGTCGCCCAGGTCGATGCTTTCGGCGCCGTCGCGCGAACTGGCCTCGAAGCGCATCACCGGCATGACGCGGGAGGCCAGGGTCAGCGGCTGGGTCGTGTCCCCCGCCGTGACGTCGATCCTGGTCTGGTAAAGCCCCGAGCGGCGGAACTGTCCGGAACTGACGTCGCCGAGCGGAACCACAACCGCCCGCCCCGCGACCAGATCGTTGCGGGCGCCGGCGGTCAGAACCAGGCTGCGGCCCGACCGGACGGCCATGCCCGACGACACGGCCTCGGAGCCGAGCTGGCTTGAGCCGTTGCTCAGGCGGATGGGCAGGGACTCCGCCGCGCCAGGGGCGATGACCACCGGCACAGCCGCGCAGGCCGCATCGAGCGGACCGGCGGCCGAACTCAGCCGGAGAGACACGCGCTGGGCCACGGCCGCGCCGGGGTCATACTCCTGGCCGGTCTCCTGCGCGACCGTCAGCGCATAGCCCGTGCAGGGCGCCGTCTGGGCCGCCCCGGCGAGGGTCAGTAAAAGCGTTGCAGCCACCGCAATCATGGCAATCTCTCCAGAACAATCGAGCCGGCGTCACGGTAGGCGTCATCGCTGTCATCGACCTCGAACGTGAAGCCGGCGTTAACCGCCGGGAACACGACGCTGTACCGACCGGGGCTGAGGTTCGGGACCGCGACGCGCCCGGCCCTGTTGGTGAAGACGGGCCGCTCAACGCCGGCCTCGTCGCGCAGATGACCATAGAGGAGCGAGACGGGCTGACCCTCGAAGGTCAGCGTGGCGATCACGGTGCGATAGGCGTCGCTGCCGACCGTGAGGCCGATCCCCGTGCGCGCCCCCGGGACCACAAGGTAGCGGCCCGAGCCGATATCGTACCCGACGGGCCCGCCGGAGACGCCGACACGCAGCTCCTCGGGGCGATACGGGTTGCGCGCAGGGGCGACCGCAGGGCCGAACAGGCCGGAGCGGGCCAGGGTGGTGGAGCCGGCGCCGCTTTCAATGGTGACCTCGGCCCCCCTGAGGGAGGGGTGGGGCCGGAACAGGTAGAAGCCGCGGCCCGGATCCCTGGAGACGCCGAACATGCCGTCCACAAAGGCGATGCCCGACTGCAGCCGCGCCCGCACGGCCTGGCTTCCGCCGTCTGCCTGCCCCGACACGCCGACGTCGGCTTCGAACCGCGTGGTGGTGTAGCCGAGCTCGCCGTCGAGCTGGGTTTCACCCCCGCGGTCGACCGCGCCGAGACGATAGTTGAAGTCGGGCACCTCGAACCCGCGGTTGCGGACGTACTCGGCGCGGGCCGTTTCGCTGATGCTGTCATACGAGGTGGAGGCCCGGCCCCGCTCCCCGAACGGCAGGCTGAACGACAGGAAGGCGCCGGTCTCCTCGCGGCCGTCGGCGAACTGCCCGTGCCGTCCCACGACCGAGGCGATCACCGGCCCGAACTGCTGGCTCAGGCCGAGGTTCACGAACTTGTCCGCGCCGTCGCGGCCGTGGCGGGTGGCGTAGGAGCCGCCGACAGAGACCGAGGTGCGGCGGCTGATGTCGAACCGGTAGTCCGCCGCGACCAGCCATTCCTGATCGATGGTGGAAAACGGATCGGCCAGGGTCGCGAAATCGGCCGAGGTGTAGTCGACGCTGGCGGTCAGCGTGTCGTTGCGATCCGGTCCCAGGAAGGGGCCGCCCCTGAAGTTGGCGCTGGCCGCAAAGCCGTTTCCGGCCGCGGCTGACTCGCTCGCGGCGAACTCGACAAGAGCCACGCCCGCTCCGAAGCCCACTGCAGTGGAGGCGCCGATATTCGCAACCTCCTCAGACAGGGCCGCATGGGCGCCGACCGTGAGATTGTCGTTCACGCCGCGGCTGTAGAAAGCGGTGGCCGCCCACGCGTCGCCGTAGTCGAAGCCGGAACTCTGATCATCGCGCAGGGCGCCGATGGAGAACGAGAATTCGCTGAGGCCCGGCGCCAGCAGCGTCAGGTCGCTGGACAGGGAGAAGGCGTCAAGCTCCCGACGGCCGAGCGCGTCCTCGACCACGATGGTGACGTTGTTGCTGACGTTGGCGAGCGGGATATCGCCGAGATCGACAGGTCCGCCCTGGGACTGAAACCGGCTGAGCAGCACCCCGTTGGCATAGACCTCGACGACGGCCGGTCGCTCGAGGAAGAACGACCGGCGTCCCGTCGGACGGATGTTGCGCGTGGGGTCCAGCTCTTCATAGCTGCGCTCGTAGGAGACGCCGAGCAGACCCGTCGCGCCGCCCAGGCGCGGCAGGAACGGGCTCAGATCGCCGGCGGAATAGCGGGTCGCCCGCTGGGGATCATCCTTGAAGAGGATGATGGCGTCGCGACGAAAGCTGTCGTCCTCGCCGCCGAAGCTGACGGAGCCGCCGAAGTCGGCATTGAGCCCGGTGATGCCGCCGAAGTTGGCGAATCCCGAAAAGGCGAACTGGCCCAGGGCGTTGCGGTCGTCATCCAGGTTGTCATTGACCAGAAGCGCGCCGGTCACGCCCGCCGAAACCCGGCCCGGATACACCCGCTCGACGCCTTCGTATCCGCCCGGCGGGAGGAGAGACACGCCGAGCGCCGGACGGGCGGTCGGGGGGACCGTGACCTGGACGCTGAGCGTCTGGGGGTCCAGCCGTGCGCTCACGCCCGACGCCGCCAGCCGATCGAGGGGGACCAGCTCGGCGCCCAGCGACCGAAGCAGGACGTGCGTCCCCTCGTCGATGGTGGGCCCAAGCGCATCCGAGAGCGCAGCGGGGGAAATGGCGATCAGTTCCGACACGGTCGTGCGGACAGCGACGCTGGCGTAGCGACGCCCGTCGACGACGACGGGCAGCTGCGTTTCCAGAACCGCCTGGTTGTCGGGAATGCCTTGCGGCCGCGAGGCTGCGGAGTCCGAGGCGGGCGGCGGCGTCATGCCGCCTGCGGCCGGGGCCGGCTGCACGCGATCGGGCGTGGCCGGAGCGGGCGATGCGGCCTCCTGCGCCTGTGCGGCGGCCGGTTCCGGAATTCTCAGCGTGCGGCCGGCCAGAATCAGATCCGGCCGCCGGATGTCGTTGAACTCGGCCAGGGTCGCGACGCAGACGCCATAGAACAGGGCGATCTCGCTGAGTGTTTCCCCCCGCTCGA